>QHNV01000199.1 GCA_003218535.1 Verrucomicrobiota bacterium | reverse complement strand
TGTCATTCGGGCGAGTCGTGATGGAAATGGAGACAGTCTCGTTAGCGTGCGTGACTCTGGCCCTGGCTTTCCCAGCGGAACGGCCGAGCAACTTTTTGAGCCATTCTTTTCGACAAAAGCCGAAGGAACCGGAATGGGACTGGCGATTGCCCGCAGCATTGTAGAGGCGCACGGTGGAAAGCTCTGGGGCGAGAATTGTGACGCTGGAGGCGCCTGTTTTACGATTCGCTTGCCGGAAGCAAAAGAGGACAAATCAACGGCGGCATAGCTTGGTCGCGGAAAGGATCAACTCCCGCGAGAAGATGATTCGCGCCACCGGGCGTCCGGAGCCAAAACTTTTAGCCATCCCCCTGGCCGACGGCATGCGAATAGAAGACAGACCCGTTTTGCGCGGCAGTGACCGCAGGCTCCCACATGAGACTAAGGTCCCATATCAATTTATTGTCCAAAGCCTGATTATAACTGTACACACACCCTCTTTTATGATGCCAAATTCAGATTCTTCGCTGAATGGCTCCAATTCCATCTGGCTTCTTGACGACGATGCTTCCATGCTGAGGGCGCTTGGTCGTTTGCTTAGGTCGGCCGGTTTTAGTGTGGAAAAGTTTAACCATCCCACCGCATTCCTCTCCAGGCTCGAACAAGCGAGATGTCAAGTAGCGGTCCTCGATGTATGGATGCCGGACATGAACGGCTTGGAAGTGCAGGCTCGCCTTCGGCGAAACTCGCCGGAGACGCGAATCATTTTCATGACGGGGCGCGACGATCCGTCAGTGCGCCAGACCGCGCTTGATGCGGGAGCTTTTGCGTTCCTTGCAAAACCTTTCGATGACGGGGTACTGGTGGAGCTCATTCAGAAGGCTGTTGCAGACTAGGTAGTACTGCTCAGCCGCTGAGGCAAAGAATCGAGCCAGTTCGTTCCCGGCCAAGCGCGGCCAAACTAGGACTGGCATGTGGGACTAAGGTCTTACTTGCGGAAATATCTTCACACATAATCTTAGGCTATGAAAAGATTTAATTATCACTTTTGCGTTCTGCTGATTGTGACACTGGTGTGCGCGGGCTTGTCAGCATGCGAGACCAGCGGCACAGCGGGCCCCGGGGCGCCGGCTTCTGCTGCCGCACCAGCTGGCCAGGGTGCCGCTAGCTTGGTCATCCGAAGAACTCCTAACCTGGGAACTGCATCGTTTCTCGATATAAAAGTAGACGGTGCGAGGGTAGGCAGCATTGGCGTGGGGGAAACCTACAGGGGTCGGTTGTCACCCGGGCAGCACACCGTGTCCGTAATAATTCGACCGAATCAGATGTTCTTGTCACCAACGACCAAGACTTTCACCGTGGCAGCAGGGCAGACCTATACCATGACTGCGGCGTGGCAAGGGCAGACGGTGGTTTTGCTTTGATCCAGCCGTCTCTGCAGACAGCAGCGACGCCATCGAGCCTGCATTGCAGGGCCTTTGGCGCAAGGAGTCCAGCGCATGGAATACACGATTAACTGTTAATTTCCGATAAACTCCAGAACATAGACAAAACACTAAAAACACAAACATATGAAAAAGCTATTAACACTAACAAGTATTGTCAGTGCCATGGTAACCCTGACCTTGGTGGCGGGATGCCAGACCGTGGCCACCAACCAAGCCGGGATCGCTACATCTAAGAAGGAGGTGCTGCTCGCCCAGGCAGGCTTTAAGGCCAAGACCGTCACCACCCCTAAGCAGCAACAACAGGTAAGCCTGCTGGCCGTGGACAAGGTCTCGGCCGTGAAGTACCACGGGAAGCTGTACTACGTCTATCCGACGGCTAAGAAGGACCACATCCTTGTCGGGAACCAGGCCCAATTCAACGCGTATAAGCAGGCGCTCCAGGCCCAGCAGACAAGCCAACAGGCGCAGCAGAATGCACAGATGGCTGCTGGATCGCCAGTGTGGGTTGGAGAAACTGCGGGACCACGTCATATCACAGTCGAGGAGTTTGATGGATTCGGTCCATTGAACGTCATGCAGGGGGACTGAATCCAGATCCAGTTAGAATTCGGTCGGCTTTTGGTGCGATGGGGGCCGAGGCTATGGGGAACTATTAAAAGCAGTGACAGACAACGCGAGGGGCACGCAAGGAAGCTCGCGCTCCTGAGGATGCAAAGCCTGTTGTTACGGCAATGTAACATTAAAAGCGTTGTTAAGTGTCTCGTTGGCTGGGTATCATCATCGCATGGATATGAAATACGTGACGATGTCCTGCGCTTTGAGCGCCATCGTTGCCGCTTTTCTTTTGTCGGTTCGAGGGCTCCACGCCACCGATGCTCCCGAGGTGGAAGCCGACACGGATCAGGCAGACAAGCTCGCCAAACAACTTGCCAATCCAATCTCTTCACTGATTAGCGTGCCCTTTCAGGCGAATGAAGACTTTGGCTATGGGCCGTCGCATAACGGCTATAAATTCACCCTCAACATTCAGCCCGTTATTCCGATCTCAATTAGCAAAGACTGGAACCTGATTTTGCGCACAATCTTCCCAATCGTTTCGCAGCACGATCTCTTTTACGTTGAAAACTTGCCGGAGAATTCGCCACTGCAGCCGCAAAACCGTTCGCAGGATGGCTTAAGCGACACGACCCAGAGCTTCTTCTTCTCGCCGAAGAAACCAGGTCCATTCGGACTGATCTGGGGCATTGGCCCGGCACTTCTTTATCCCACGGGAACGCATCCATTTCTCGGCACAGGCACATTCTCGATTGGACCCACGGTAGTCGTGCTCAAACAAATGGGCGGACTAACCGCCGGGGCACTTATGAACCAACTGTGGTCCGTCGCCATCGAGGAACACCGCAGCAGTTTCAGCCAAATGTTTCTGCAGCCCTTCGTTGCCTACACGATCAAGACGCATACGACTTTCACCCTCAGTACGGAATCCACTGCCAACTGGAACAACACGCCGGGCGACGCGAAATGGACCGTGCCCCTCATCTTCCAGATAAGCCAAATCTTAAAGATCGGTAAGCAGCCGATCAGCCTTCAGGTCGGCGGAAAATATTACGCAGACTCCCCTCGAGACTCACTTACACGAGCGCACTAATAGTGGTAGCCGGGGCATTACTCGGCGTGCGCACTGCCTCAGCGGACGATCTAACCAGCGACGCTCGTCCGTAGATAAAGGAATGGCCCGCAGCTTCACCACCGACACCATTCATAGCGGCATCTACGCGCTTCACTTTCGACCAGCAAGGTTTGATGGCCGGCCTTGGTCTCCAAGGTTCCAAAATCATGAGGATCGACTAATGACCAGTAAATTTTCCTTGGAATTAAGTGTCCGCGGCCACAAAATCGAGCGATGAGAATAAAATTGTCTTTCTTCGCAGGGGCGCTGTTCGCAGCCGTCGGTGGCGTTGCAGCAGGTCCGTTAGAACTGGAGCCGAAGGAAATGGCGCCGCCCACGATCACGGAGAGCGAACCCTGGCATTTCAATATTGGGATGCCGGGTTGGCTGGCTTTTGTTTCCGGCGACATCGGGCTGCATGGAACCACTTCCAGTGTGGACGTCGACTTTGGTCAAATTATTAGTCACGTTAAGGGCATCGCATCTTTCAGCGCGGACGTGAGAAAAGGACGCTTCGGCGTCTATGCCGATATTCTCTATTTGGGCCTCTCGGATTCCGTGTATCCGGGTGGCTTGATCTCGAGCGCGAATCTCGACTTGAGTGAGTACCTGGTCGATGCCGAGGTCTACTATAGAGTCGTTGAAGGGCCCCGCGGGTGGCTCAATCTGCGGGCTGGCGCTCGCTACACCGACCTTTATAACAGCCTCAAGTTGGTTGGAAACGGCCCCCTGATCGACCAGGCCGCCACCGCTTTAGTGAATGCCGCGAACGGTGACCTTCGCGAAATCCTCGACCGCCTATTACATGGCGCGCTCGACAACAAGAATCCCCCGCTGCCGGTTCCACCTCTCGGGTTCGAAGAGAAGATAAGATTACTCAAGCTCATCCGGGAGGCCCGGCAAGACCCGATGCGGGCGCACCAGAAAATCGTCAATGTCCTGAACAAGGAACTCAATCGCAGTTTTAGTCTGACCGAACGTTGGGTCGATCCGTATATCGGGATCGGCGGTAGCTACAACCTGAGCAAAGCTTTCTATTTGACTGGCAAAGCAGACGTCGGCGGTTTTGACGCCGGTTCGGAGGTCACCGTGCAAGCCTATGGCGCGCTCGGCTGTCACGTCACGCGCAGCATTTATTCCGAGCTCGGTTTCCGCTATCTCTATTACGATTACGATAGCGGCGGCTTCCTTTACAAAGTTTCGACGTACGGCCCACAAATCACGGCCGGCATCCTTTTTTAGAGATTCGTTAGGCAGCTAATCCGTGTCGGCGTTGAAATAGGACAGATTTCCTTCGTGCCGACGCTCATCGCGTCGTTGGTCGCATCCCGCCGGGCTGAGAGAGCTGATTCTGCGCTATGCCATCGGCTCGATCGCTATCTTGTCGGTAGTCCAACGCGTGGCCGGTGTCCCAAAGGTCTTAGGGTCGATCAGTCGTGGCCCCGAAGCGGGGGCTGATGAAGGCTGCTTTTGTACGACCTAAGTCCAATAGCCCAATCGAACGCTGGATCCGAGAATCTTGTACGAGAATGCCCGTGCTCTGTCCGCGTGGCACTCAAAACACCGAACGAGAAGACGAACATCGCTCTTAGAGATTCAAACAAATCAATCGCCTATGGAACAGATGAAACCTAACCACTCCGGGGACGCGAATTTCGAAGCCCGCACAGTCAAGGACATCATCGAGCCTGCGAAGAGCATTTCTAATAAGGTTTCTGTAAAGGCGGCTTTAGACGAAATGCAGGCGCGGGCAATCGATTCGTCACCTGTAATCGATCAACGCGGCGAATTATTGGGTACCCTGTCGAAGAACAAAATGAACCGGGAGGTGGGTGGTTTGGGGCACGATCCCAAGACAGAACCGGTAGAAGCACACATCGAAAAAAACAATCCCTATTGCTTCGACGACCAGACGGTTGCGGAGGCGGAGCAGATGATGCTCAACGCAAAGGTCGGCGAAGTGCCCGTAGTAACCCGCGAAAAATTGCTGGTAGGAACAATAAATATTGAAGCGATTGCACGGGAGAGAAGACGGAGAGAACGCGTGGAACCTCTGAATCCCGCGCCTGAGAGCGCCATAATCGGGTGTTCGATGCCGCTACTCCACCACTAGTAATCAACGAATCCCCTCAAAAGCTGAGAGCGTGGTGACCGGCTCTATAGCCCTAAAGTCCCATAGGCATCCCATCGAAGATACGACAAAATTGGTGCTTATTCGGATAAGATCGATTGCGAAACTTCGCGTACTCGATTGCGTCATCCGGCTTGGTGTACCACAGCGAACCAAATGGCAGAGCTGCTGGAGAAGAAAATTAAACAGCTCGATCGGCAGATTGGCCGCACCCAGAGCGCAGAGGAAAAGCTGCTGGAGAGCATCCCGGGAATCGGTCCGCTTTTTAGCAGCGTGATCGCGACTGAAATCGATGGAATTACTCGGTTTAACTCTGCGGCGAAACTGGCGGCCTAGGCCGGCGTGGTGCCGACGACTCACGCCAGCGGCGGCCGGGTGTTTAATGGACGGCTGCTGTGGCAATGCAACAAGTGGCTGCGCTGGGCGCTGGTCGAGGCGAGCTGGAGCGCGATTCAGTTCAGTAGTTACTTCGGTGGGATTTATCGTAATGCGCGCGCCCGCGGCAAAAATAAGAATGTGGCCATTACCGTGGTGGCGCATCGAATGGCAAAAATCATTTGGCTGTTGCTGAACGAGCAACGGCCTTACACTGAAACTCTCCCGGATCGCTCCGCAGACGGAGTGACGGCGGCACCGCGTCGCAAGCCGGCGCTTGCCTTCGCGTCTTAATGCTCAGCATGGAGGATCCGGGACCAAATTAATTATCGTGGGCTAGCGGAACAAAATACCGGCACCGAAGAGAAGCATGGTCGAATTGATCCAAGCAGCGATGAAGATGAAAAGACCCAAACTCAAACCGCCCTGGACTTCTATCAGAGAAGCTCCGTCTCGTTAGGGCGTCGCTCACCGCAATGCCATTTAATCTATGAACCTAAAACTAACTGACAAGACAGCCCTTGTTTCGGCCTCTACCAAAGGAATTGGATTTGCCATTGCCACCGGGCTGGCCCGCGAAGGCGCACGAGTCATCGTGAACGGTCGCTCGGAGAAAGCGGTCGCAGAGGCGAAGGCTCAAATTAAGCAGACTGTGCCGGATGCGAGGATTGAGAGCTTCGCGGGCGATCTTTCCACGGCGGCGGCGGCAGAGACGCTGCTCCAGGGGTTCCTGCTCGTGGACATTCTCGTGAACAACCTCGGTATTTTCGAGCCAAAGCCGTTTGAGGATATTCCCGATGAGGAATGGCGGCGGTTCTTCGAGGTCAACGTGCTCAGCGGCGTGCGCTTGAGCCGTGCGTATCTGCCCGGCATGAAGCAGCGGAACTGGGGGCGCATTGTTTTCATCAGCAGCGAGAGCGCGATCAATACCCCCGCCGAGATGATCCACTACGGCATGACGAAGACCGCGCAGCTTGCTGTTTCGCGCGGTCTTGCCCAATCGTGTGCGGGAACGGGTGTCACGGTGAATGCGGTTTTGCCGGGTCCAACCCGTTCCCCCGGCGTGGAGGAATTTGCGGCACAGCTTAGCGGCGGCAAACCTTTTGCAGAATTTGAAACGGAGTTTTTCAAGACCGTCCGTCCGTCTTCACTCCTGAGGCGGTTCGCGACGACCGAAGAGGTGGCCAATCTGGTGACTTACGTGTGCAGCCCACTGTCCGCCGCGACCAACGGTGCCGCCCTCCGGGTGGATGGCGGAGTGGTTCAAGCGTGCTTCTGATGATGACCGCGGTGCCTAATTGGAGTTA
>QHNV01000192.1 GCA_003218535.1 Verrucomicrobiota bacterium | reverse complement strand
GGCGAGACCGGACGGACCTCGAGCTGATTAAGGAATTTGTGAAATTGGTCGGATGGAACTTGTAGCACCTCGCTCCCTTCTTCCCAAATGTGGCGGAGACTGTCAGCCAGCCGCGAACGCATTCTCTGGTCAAGAAAACGGGCGCGCTCAGCACTCGGCCCGAAGCTATGAAGGTCTACGAACCCTCCCGTCGATATTGGCGTCGCAGCGGTGGAGTTCACAAAGAAGAGTGTGCTCTATCTTTTGGCGACGATCAAAGCGAGAAGCTGGCAATCAATCGGAAAAAGTCCACGCCTATTGGTGACGCAAAATGTTCCTGAAGAATTAAAATCTCAGGCTACGTATTTATGCCGCGGCGTTTTATGGCTCCAATCTTTGCGCGTAGGAGCGCTACCTCGGATTTTGAGTTCGGTTCGCTTTCGGCGCGCTGGACTTGATTGAAACCAAGCAGCCGATCCCAATTAAGTTTGATGCGCTTGTTTCTAATTTCCATGCGGTGGCTTCTAGCAATTCGCCGTGCTACTTGTCAAGGGCTAATCAAGCATCGTGCAACGGCGCCGTGGAATTTATTAGATCGTCAAATCTCGAGGCAGATAAATCCGACAAGAAACAAGGTCACGTCCGTTTGATGACGCCAACTCTCTTTATCTGGCCTATCATCGCTTTGGCGGCCTTAGATTTTAGTTCGCCTCGTTCGAGCTTGACCTGGTTAAAACCCAACAGTTTCTCCCAATTGAGTTTGATGCGTTTATTTGTAGCTTTCATGGAAGTCGGTTCTAGAGCATTCGCGAGATAGTTGTCAACCAATTCATAAAGTGCCGGCTCGCGAGCAAACTGACGAACGTCCCCCAAGTCTCGCGGAGGGATTTCCTTCTGAAGAATTAAAATCTCAGGTTACGTATTTTATGCCGAGCGTTTTTGGCCAATCTTCGCGCGTATGTGGTGCTTTACCGGATTTCGATTTCAGTTCACCCTGCGCGACCTTAACTTGGCTGAAGCCAAGCAGTTTCCCCAATAGGCGCATCAAACTCAATTTCTGAATTTCATAGAAAGTCGGTTTTAGCAATTCGAACGCAAAATTATCAAGCAAACTTCCCAGAAGTTCAAATTTGCATCGTCGCGAGCGAAACTAACGCCTCCAGCCTCGCGGAAGGATACCTTCCCGAAGAAAAGAGTTTAAGGTTGCGTGTTTGTGACCCCTTTTACTGCGGCGCCAATCTTCGCACCTATCAGTGATTGAGCAGACTTCGATTTTAGGTCGCGTTGAGTAAACTTGACCTGGTTAAAACCCAACAGTTTGCCCCAATTGAGTTCGATGCGCTTATTTGTAGATTTCATAGAGGTGGTTTTTTGAGCATTCGCCGCACAATGTCAATCAAAAATTTCTCTTAAACTTCCAAAGAGGACAATGATTCGTTTTCTCGTTACCGGGGGTCATCGCTACGAACTTGAGTGTGTGTGCAAGGCCCCTCAAGCGCCTCGCGTGAGCCTAATGGGGTATGACCGATTGCTACGGGCGAACTGGCTGCGCCGGGCAACTTACGTGTTTGCGGATATCGATCGTCTGGGCTTCTGGGACCTTGAAATCGCCGCGCACGCATACCTTGAGATGAAACGATTGGGGCTGAGTGTCTGGAACAATCCGGCCAAGGTGAAAACGCGCTATGCTCTGCTGCGCGCCTTGCCCAGGGCCGGTCTCAATGATTTCAACATTTACCGCGCAGATGAAATCAATCCTTCAATTCGCTTCCCTGTCTTCCTGAGAAAAAACCAACTCCATGATGGGCCTTTGACCGATTTGCTGCATTGCGTCCGAGAATTGGAAAACGCAATCGCGACTGCGGTAAACAGTGGGACACCAATGGAAAATTTGGTTGTAATCGAATTTGCAGCCGAACCTGTGCAGCCAGGTATATACCGCAAGTTGTCGGCCTATCGCATCGGCGATGTGATCGTATCGGCTATGAGCTTCCATAAGGCCGGGTGGCTGGTCAAAATCGGTCAGCTGGGCCTCGCAGGAGAAGATCTCTATCGCGATGAGCTGAAACTGCTGCAAACGAACCCCTTCGCTGAGCATTTGAAGAAAGCATTCGAAATTGCAGGGATCGAATATGGCCGGGCTGATTTCGGCATCTACAAAGGCCGCGTTCAAATTTACGAAATCAACACCAATCCCTTTATAGGCGGGCTATTTCCTCATCCCTCTGCCATTCGCCAAGAAAGCATGCGTCTTTGCTGGGACAAGTATTTGGAAGCCTTGCGAGTCTTGGATAGCGGCGGCGGCTGGCCGGTGCGGCTACCCAATGGAACACTGCAGCGCCGTAGGGTGCGGGCGAATCTGTTCGTGCGCACCCGTAAGACCGCGTGAAGTCGAGAGCTATTTCAAATCTGCATCGGTGCGACTGAAACCACAAAGTCCCGAGTCTTGCGGAAGGATAGCTTCCCGAAGAAAGGAATTTAGGGTTGCAGGTTTTTGACGCCTTTTACAGGGCCGCCAATCTTTGCACCTATCAGTGCTTTAGTGGACTTCGATCTTAGTTCGTCCTGAGTAAGGTTGACCTGCCTAAAGCCCAACAGTTTCCCCCAATTGAGCTTGATGCGCTTATTTGTAGATTTCATGGGGCGGCTTTTTACCAACTCGCCACACCAACTGTCAAGCAGCGTCGCAAAATATTTCAATTTGATTGTCGCGACAAATCCAGATAGTCCCCAGTCTTGCGGAACAGAAGCTTCTCGAAGAAAAATTTCAGCTTAGGTATTTTGTACCCTTTTTTACGCCAGCCTTCTGGCCTATTAGTGCTCTGGCGGCCTTTGATTTCAGATTGCCCTGGGCGTGCTTGACCTGATTAAAGCCCAACAGTTTATCCCAATTGAGTTTGATACGCTTATTTGTAGCTTTCATGGAGGTCGTTTCTAGAGCGTTCGCCAGATAATTGTCAAGCAAAACACACCGGTGATTCGTTTTCTCCTTAGCCGCGGCCATGGTTACACGCATGAGTGTCTGTGTAAGACCCCTCAAGCGCCTCCAACGAGCCTGATGACTTATGATCAATTGTTGCGGTCGCGCTGGCTGCGGCGAGCAACGTACGTGTTTGCAGATATTGATCGCTTGGGTTTTTGGGACCTCGAGCTTGCGGCCCACGTATATCTTGAGATGGAACGATCGGGTCTGCGCGTCTTGAACAATCCGGCGAGAGTGAAAACGCGTTATGCGCTGTTGCGCGCCTTGCACAGAGCCGGGCTTAATGATTTCAACATTTACCGCGCTGATGAGATCAATTCGTCAATTCGCTTCCCTGTCTTCCTTAGAAGAATCCAGCGCCCATGAGACCGTCTGGGTTGCCAAATACGGCCAACTCGGCATCGCGGGAGAGGCTCTTTATCGGGATGAGCTACAACTGCTGCAAACAAATCCCTTTGCTGAACACTTAAACAAAGCATTCGAAATTGCAGGAATCGAGTACGGCCGGGCTGATTTCGGCATCTACAAGGGCCGGGTTCAAATTTACGAAATCAACACCAATCCCATGATCAACGGGCCGGCTCCTCATCCCTTTGCTGTTCGCGAGGAAAGCACCCGGCTTTGCTGGGAGAGGTATCTGGAAGCGTTGCGCGCTTTGGATAGCGGCGGCGGGTGGCCAGTCGGACTCCCCAACGGAACTCTACAACGTCGTCGCGTGCGGACGAATTTCTTCGTGCGCACCCGGCCGACCGCGTGAAGTTCCAAAGCTTCAAGCTTTGCGTTAGTGAGGTGGCGACGCCTAACAAGTGCGCTGTAGGGAGTTTCCCCGGCAATTCGCCCGCTTCGGCGCGCGGCAAACGGTTGTTTTCCGCTACTTCAGATAAAGCGTGCGTGTGCCGAAGTCGATAATGCCGTGATGCCGCTTGAGAATTTCAGCACCGAGCAGACCGGCCACTGGTGGCGAGCCCTGCAACATCCCCCGGTGAATCAATCCTTCCAAATCAACTACGCCCACTTCCTTGCCGGTGATGTCCACTGATCCCACCGACAACTTGCGAATCCACGCCACTCCCACGCCGCGCTCCTTCAGATTGACCGCGGAAGAACTAAACGGTGTGTTGCGAGTGGGGATGCGCATTCGCCGGATGAAGGAGCGATGCAGCAAAGTGGCGAACGAACCGGTGTCGACCATTAGCTTGGCGGGCTCGCCGTTTACAGAGCCGTT
>QHNV01000191.1 GCA_003218535.1 Verrucomicrobiota bacterium | reverse complement strand
AGTCAGCTGATTACTATTGGGATGCGAGCGGCGGCCGGTGATCAATGCTTGCTAAAGAAACTGAAGGAGATTACAAACAGCCGTGGCTGCAGCTGCATTTTCACAGTCAGCCATCACTGCTTCACCACGTGGCCGCTCTTTGTTTTTTGCTCCGCTCACCATTCTTTGAATTCGCCCGCGTGCTCGTGCGTTTCAATCATGTTGCCAGCTTCATCGTAAACGCGAATCACAGCGTGATGTGAACGGCTGCGAAACTTTGCATAGTTGATTGCGTTGCTGGCTGCGTTTGGCTCGGCATACCACAAGCGACCGAATGGCAGCGCATGGGAGATGAGATCAAAGCCGCGTCGATCTTTGCGCGGGCGTATTTCGTAAACGTGTACGCGTGCAGAGATCGACGATAGCATCAGGCGCTACATTGACTGAGCCGCGAATCGATCTGCAACGTCTGAGCGATCCTGGACGCGGGCTTGCGCATAATTCGGTATGGTCTGACTACTTCGAGGGAGCCATGGTCTGACTTTCAAAGTCTCATAGGTAAAAGATCGTTGTCTAGGTTCGAATCCTAGCAGAATTGCCGTACTCAGAACACGCTGCGCCGTATAACTCAGAACGACTGTTGATGGAATGGCAGTTCCCGGTGGCGGCGTTTCGCCTACTTGACCAGGCGGCGAATTCAAAGAGGCATAAGAATTGCCCGACCTATCGCGTGAACGTGTCGACTACAGTGTGCGCGGCTCTTCTTGTGCCCTTCACAACGCTGTGCCCGACATTCTTCGCTGTCTCCGCAGTGCTCTTCGCCACGTTAGCCGCCGTGTGGACAGGCCCTGCCTGAACGCTGCCAACGCAGATTGCGGCTGCGAGAATGATCGAAAAGAACGTCTTCATGGTACTAGCTGTATCGTTACTGAAATCTCGCCTGCGCTTATCCAACTGCCGTCGCTATGTGCGGCCGCGACGAAGATGGTTCGCCCCTCGGAATCCAAGCATTAAGACGCAACTCGTGGCAGTGAAAAAGCCGCTGGCGCAAGTGCATCGTCAGTAAATAATTTAACCAATTCGAGGGAACCGCGAGGCCCTCGGTATCCGAATCTCCTATAGAGGGCGACGCATAGTCTCAACGCGTCGCGGAAATCCTTAGCAGGAGTTTCCATCCCTCGCTATAAAACAGACAAAAGGGAAATCTAAAGAAGGGAAAATCTATGAAAAAGGTTCTCTTAATTGCATTGGTGGCAAGTGGGCTTGCTTTTGTTCCCGTGCAGCGTTCTGACGCTCAAGTTTACGTCGGCGTTCCAGGAACGGGAGTTGGGGTCGGCGTTGGATTCGGTTACCCGAGCTACGGATACTACGGTTATCCGAGGTATTACAGTAGTTACTACGGGTACTATCCATACCGAACGTATTACTACGGTGGCCCCTCATACTACTGGTACAACGGGCATCGAGTTTACTATCGCCACCATCGCCATCATCATTACTACCACAGCTACTAAGTTGACGTAGTGATGTAGAAAATCAGTGAGCTGGCTCGGAAGCAATTCGAGCCAGCTTTTCTTTTACCGCGCAGAAAAGGTAGAGGCGCTTCACACAACCTTGCTAGATCAGAGTCCGTCCGCGTGGAGCGATCGTTTTTTGCGAAAGAAATCCTGAAGAGTTATCGCGCATTCATTTTGCAGAACGCCCGGTGTAATCGCGCACTGGTGATTCAAAGAGGTCAGTTGTAAAAGATTGATAACGCTTCCAGCGGCACCTGCGCGGGGATCGGCGCAGCCGAAGATGACGCGACGAATGCGGACGTGCACGAGCGCGCCTGCGCACATGACGCACGGTTCCTTGGTCACGTAAAGATCACAGTCAGTCAGTCGCCAGTCGCCCACCGCCGCTTCGGCTTGCGTTATCGCGAGCATCTCGGCGTGCGCAGTAGCGTCTTTAAGCAACTCCACCTGATTGTACGCGCGTCCAATAATTTTTCCTTCTCGAACAACAACTGCGCCAACAGGTACTTCATCGGCATTGTACGCTTTCTTTGCCTGCCGCAATGCTTCGCGCATAAAATCGTCATCGGTTAACAGCTCAATCATCATTTAAATTGTATCCACAGCGCTCTGTCGCCGTGCTTTTCTGTGCTCCTCGCACCGGATTCATTCGAACATAGTACCATTTCTGCGAGGTGGCTACAGAACACATCCGTTGAGATACTCACTGCCGAAGCACATGTAATTGATGAAAAGGTTACTATTCATTCTCGCAATATTGTCTCTGGCGTTGGTGAATGCTGGCGCCGCTGAACAGGATACCGTGAATCATTGCGCGGCGATCATTCGCGAATTTCGACAGATGCCGGAGAGGGCAATTCCAAGAGATGTCCTCCGACATGCAAGAGGACTCGCCATCATGAGCGTCTTTAAGGCCGGATTCATTTTTAGCGGCAAAGGTGGTCAGGGAGTCGTCGTCGCGCGTACAGGTCACGGCTGGTCCGGCCCATCATTTATCGCTACGGGTGGCGCCGGCTGGGGTCTGCAGATTGGCGCGCAGGTGACCGATTTTGTGATCGTTCTTAACAACTACGACGCTGTGCGAGCATTTTCACGCGGAGGTAATGTGACCATTGGTGCTGATGTAAGTGCCGCCGCAGGCCCGGTAGGCCGCACAGCAGAAGGCGCGGTCACGCCTGCAGCTGCAGTTTACACGTATAGCAAGAGCAGAGGCCTTTTCGCCGGTGTTTCCTTGGAGGGGGCGGTGATTGGAACACAAAGGGAATCAAATTTTCGCTACTATGGCGGACCGGTCAGGGCCGATGAGATCCTAAGTGGAATGATACCGCCGCCGCCAGGCGCTGCTCCGCTACGTCGCGCGCTGGGTCGCTAAAGTTGATAGCTCTGAACCAGAAAGTGATTTCCGCAGCTTCGGTGCGGCGCACGCTAGGTCACAGCATCCTGTAGCAACCGGCCTGCGGCCGGTTTCTAGCACAGCAGCACCGATGGCGCGGTTTCCAATCGAACGTCGCATAGCGACGTTGCTACATAAAACGGAGCGCTTGCCTGAAAAAATTTCTTCGGCATATAAGGGACTGCTCATGCACAACAACATCGAATCGCATCTGGTCGAAAAGCGCGTTTTCAAACCGTCCAAAGATTTCGCGAAGAAGGCTCGTATTAAAAGCCTCGATCAATATCGGCGAATGTATCGGGAGTCGATCGAGCAACCCGCCAAATTTTGGGCACGCGAAGCTAACGAGCTTGTCTGGCGCGCACCGTGGAAAAAAGTTCTGGAATGGAAAGCGCCATTCGCGCAGTGGTTCGTAGACGGCAAACTCAACATCTCGGAAAATTGTCTGGATCGGCATCTGACTGGGCCGCGACGGAACAAAGCGGCAATTATTTGGGAGGGCGAACCGGGCGACAAGCGTACCCTCACTTACCAGCAACTGCATGGCGACGTTTGCCGATTTGCGAACGTTCTGAAGCGGAACAAGATCAAAAAGGGCGATCGCGTCATTATTTATTTGCCAAATATTCCTGAAGCAGCAATCGCAATGCTGGCGTGCGCGCGCATCGGCGCGGTGCATTCACTCGTCTTCGGAGGATTCAGCGCGGACAGCATTCGGGATCGGATTGCAGATAGCGGCGCTATAGCTGTTGTGACCGCTGACGGCGCACATCGCCGCGGTGCAATTGTGCCACTCAAGAAAAATGTTGATGACGCGCTGCACGGTCACACGTCCATCAAACGTGTGATCGTTTTTCGCCGCGCAGGAAACGAAATTCACATGGAAGAAGGCCGCGATGTGTGGTGGGATCGGGAACTAGAGTACGTCGATGCCAACTGCCCGCCAGCGTCGCTCGATAGCGAGCATCCGCTTTATCTTCTCTATACGAGCGGCTCCACTGGG
>QHNV01000138.1 GCA_003218535.1 Verrucomicrobiota bacterium | reverse complement strand
GCCGATCTTGAGAAACTCATTCTCGATCTTCGAAACCAGCTGGACAACATGGGGCCAGTGAACCTTGATGCGGTGCAGGAGTACGACGACCTCGAAGAGCGGTATAAGTTTCTGGAAGCGCAAAATAACGACCTCACAAATTCGCGTCGCGACTTACTCGATGTGATCGCGCAGATCAATTCGACCACCAGAAAATTGTTTGGCGACACGTTTGTCCAAGTGCGCGGAAACTTTCGCGAAATGTTTGCCGAGCTTTTCGGCGGCGGGCGCGCGGACTTGTCCTTACTCGATGAGAATGACCCGCTCGACTGTGGCATCGAGATCATCGCGAAACCGCCGGGCAAACAATTGCAAAGCGTTTCCCTGCTGAGCGGCGGCGAGCGCGCGATGACGGCAGTCGCGTTGCTGTTTGCAATCTATATGGTCCGCCCGAGCCCATTCTGCATTTTGGACGAAGTGGATGCCCCGCTCGACGAAAGCAACATTAACTGTTTCATCCGCATGCTCGACCGATTCGTATGCCAAAGCCAATTTATCATCATTACACACAACAAACGCACCATTGCGAAAGCGGATGTGCTTTACGGTGTAACGATGGAGCAGCGCGGCGTGAGCAAGCTGGTTGGAATGAAATTAACAGCGCCACGCCAAGCTGCGAGTGATGTCGCCTCGAACGGAGGCGAGCAGAGCCCGAGCCAACGCCGCCTGGTGCTTGCCACGCGGTAGTTCTGGAGCACAGGCTGCCGACGTGCAGTCGTCGGCGGCCTGCCGACGACACCGCCCGGCAGGGTTGCAAAGAAATTTCGACTGCGAGTCTTTGATCAGCTTTTCGGCAAGTTGCCGAAAAGAACGAGCTGCAGCTCGTGCTCGCTAGAAAGGGAAACATGCCGCAAAAAATTTTTGCGCGCAGTTGTCGATCTTGCGTAAAATTGCTCGATGCTTCAGACGGCGCAGCGCACGCTAAAATCTAAAAGAAAAAAGCTGGCGGCGCCGCATGAGCGTTTTCTCGAGGCATTTCACTGGATGCTGTTGGCGCGCACGCTCGAAGAAAAGCTCGTCAGCCTTTATCGCGGCGGAATGATTACGGGCGGCGTCTATATCGGCAAGGGCCAGGAAGCTGTCAGTGTAGCTTGCGGCTTGTTTTTGCAGAAGGGCGACATCTTCGCGCCATTGATTCGCGATCAGGCCGGGCGATCCGCCTTCGGCGAGCCACTGCTCGATGTGACACGCACGTATCTCGGCTCTCGTCTCGGCCCGATGCGAGGCCGTGACGGCAATATTCACCGCGGCCATCCACGCAAGAATGAACTCGCCATGATCAGTCACCTCGGCGCAATGATTTCGGTCACCGTAGGCGCATTAATGGCAAAGCGGTTTAGAGGCGAGAAAGACTTCATCGGCCTCTCGTGCATTGGCGAGGGCGGGATGCAGAGCGGCTCGTTCCACGAAGGAATGAACATTGCCGCGGTCGAGCAAGTCCCGCTTGTGGTCGTCGCCACAAACAATCATTACGCTTATTCAACGCCTAACGACCGCGAGTTCGCGTGTCATGATTTGGTCGATCGGGCGATCGGGTACGGCTTCGAAGGCTACAGTCTCGACGGAACCGATCTCGGAGCGTGCTTGGACGTTATCGGTGGAGCGGTAAAACGGGCGCGCGCCGGGCGTCCACCACAGTTAATCGTCGCATCCGTGCTGCGCCTCTCCGGTCACGGCGAACACGACGACGCGAGTTACGTTCCGGAGGAGATCAAGCGCAAACCCTTTGCGCGCGATTGCCTGAAGGTCGCCGAGCAAACAATTATCGATCTTAATCTAGCGGATGCCGACACCCTGGCTCAATGGCGCAAAGACGCAGCCGCACAAGTCGACGAGGCGATTGCCACCGCGCAAAAGGAGCCCGCACCTGAAGGCGACAGAGAAGAATGGTGCGCCATCTCCACCCGCGAACTCGCTGATTCTTTCGAATGAGCATCACCTACCTTGAAGCAATCCGTGAGGCGCAGGCAAAACTGCTTCGCGATGATGAGCGCGTTTTTATTTATGGACAGGACGTCGGCGGAACATTTGGCGGCGCCTTTAAAGCAACGAAAGGTCTGGCAAAGGAATTTCCCGGACGCGTGCTCAATACGCCGATCAGCGAGGACGCGATCGTGGGCACCGCGATTGGCGCCGCCCTGCAGGGCATGCGGCCCATCGTGGAGATGCAGTTCGCCGATTTTTCCAGTCTGGCGCTCAACCAAATCCTAAACAACGCCGGCACTCATTACTGGCGGACGAACGTCCCGGTGCCGATCACCGTACGTCTGCCCTCTGGGGGGACAAAAGGCAGCGGACCGTTTCACAGTCAATCGATGGAATCGATTTACGCGCATTATCCGGGACTGATCGTAATGACTCCCGCGACGGTGGAGGACGCCTACACCATGCTCATTGAAGCCGTGGCAATCGACGATCCCGTCATCTACTGCGAGCACAAATATCTTTATTACCATCTCAAGGCCGACAAACTGCCCGAAAAAGGTTTGCCGACGGGTCGCGCGCGGATCGCGCGCGAAGGGCGCGATCTCACCGTCGTGAGCTACAGCGCGATGATGCAGGAGTCTCTTGCAGCGGCAGAGGAACTCGCGCGCGAGGGATTCGAAATTGAAGTGGTCGATCTTCGCACGGTTAAACCGCTCGATACTGACATTGTGTTTGCTTCCGTCGCTCGCACCGGACGTTTGCTTTGCGTGGGCGAAGCATTTCCGTGGGGTGGCGTGACGGCAGAGGTGATCGCGCGGGTGACCAGCGCAGGTTTTCATCTACTCGATGCAGCGCCGCAGCGTCTCAATGCGAAAGATACTCCGATTCCGTACCATCCAAATCTCTGGAGCGCGCATCGGCCGAACGCGAAAAATATCGCGGCGAAAGCTCGTGCCCTGCTTCGAGAATAAAAGTTATGCCGCAAGTCCCGATTATTATGCCGCAGCTGGGCGAATCGATCGCTGAGGCCACGGTTGTCGATATCAAGGTTAAACCCGGCGACGAGGTCGTGGACGATCAGGAAATTATCGACGTGGAGACGAACAAGGCGGTCATGGGCGTTACGACGCCGTGCAAGGGTAAGATCGACAAAATTACTGTGCAGCTAAAGGAAACGTATCCGGTCGGCGCGGTGCTGGGTTACGTCAAGGCGAGCGAAGAAGACGCCGCGCGGTTCGCCAAACACGCGCCGCCTCCTCCGCAGCGGGAAGTTGCTGAGGAAATTCCCGCGCGCGCAGACCAGGAAGTCGCCCCAGCACGGGGGAAAAAAATCGCAGCGCGAGATGGTGAGGGCGAACAAGCTGGCAACCTGCCTGTTCCTGCAATAACGAAAGGCGCAACTTTCATGTCGCCGCGAATGCGTGCGCGCATGGCCGAATTGCAATTAACAACGGCCGACCTGGCGGGAATCATGGGAACCGGCACGGGCAATCGCGTCACGATCAAAGATCTCGAGAATTTTCTCCACAAGATCGAGAACCAAACCGTACATCACGCTTCTGCCATTCGCGCCGGCGTGGCCGACGCAATGCGTCGAAGCTGGACGCGCCCGCTTTCGACAATTGGTTCGTCCCTGACGCTTGATTCGGTATTGCAAGATCGACAAACGCGCGATCCGAAACCGGGTCCGGGCCTCTATGCATTGCGCGCGCTTGCTCTCGCGCTTGCTGAAAATCCAAGCGCAGCGGCGAAATTGATTGGTAACCGCGTGGTGCAATCAAGCTCAATCGATATTGGCATCGCGGTTGAGGCCGAGGACGGAATCATGGTCCCGATAATTCGCGGCGCAGACAAAACTTCGCTGCGCGATCTTACCACTAAGTATAAGGAGCTGGTCGATCTTGCGCGGCAGCGGCGAATTCTGCCCGATATGCAAGCCGGCGGCATCGCCACCGTTTCAAATTTCGGCATATTCGGAATGGAATGGGGCACCCCAATCCCTCTTCCCGATCAGACATTACTGCTTGGCCTCGGCATGGGGAAAAAAGTTCCCGCTTGGGACAAAGAAAAAAAAGAATTCGTCCCAAGAACCGAAGCGCAAATCACTCTAAGCTTCGACCATCGCAGTATCGACGGTGGAGGCGCCGGCCGCTTGCTCAAACGCGTGATCGAGCTGCTCGAAGATCCGAAAAAGCTGTAGGGTATTGGTAGCCTGCTCGCAGAATCTCGCGCAGCTACATGCCGAATCGGCGGCGAAGATATTTGGCGATATTTCCTGTAAAGCGGGCATCACTGAACTCAATCAACCCGTTCTCAGTTGGAGAAGTGATCACGCCGATGCTAATCAGATTGTCCGCCGCAACGCATATCAGCAGGCGACCTGTAAATCGGCGCGTCAGCTCCGCGTATCGCTGTTTATCCTTCTCGTTTAGAACGATTGTCACTCCCTTTCGATCTCGAAGAGGGATTAATTGACGGACAGACGTTATCGTAAGCAACGGTTTGCGCTGATCGAAAGTAAAGTTCGGTGCATCTGAATGACCAGTTCTGGGAGCGATTTCAATAGGCGCGAAATATTGAAGGATCGGAGCGTTCGAATCGGTCGGTCTGAGATCTCCGAGCGTCGCCATGACTGCTGAGAAAAACACGGCAAGTGCAGCGAGTAACCTTTTCACGATTGGATAAAATCGAACCAAATACTCACAGTTCAACACTACCGCAGGCTTATGTAAGGCTTCGATTGATGCATTTCTGAGAAAACATGAGGAGAACGCTGAGCGCGACGATTAAACCACACGCAATGACCATGCCACTTCCCCAGATCAGCCAATATGGCCGATAAGCAAGGCTTAGCGATCCATGTGCGCCAGCTGGAAGTTCGACGATTGGAAATAATCCGCGGTAAGAAGCTACTGCGAGTCTTTTCTTTTCAAGTCGCGCTTCATAGCCGTGAAAATACGGCCGCGAAAAAGTCAGCAGCGCAGGCCGATCGCCATTCGGCACATCGACATTAACTTCCACTCGGTTTCGTGAATCGTGGATTGTCGAAATCGTAGCAGACACAAATTTCTCGTTAGGGCGCGAATCGATCGAAGTAACCGAGCGAACTCGCGCGAACGGCACGCCGCGCCGATGAAATACTCGTCCTTCATCTGTTTCGGCGACGAGCTGCCATTCAGAAGTCGGTTGCGGCGCGATGTTCGTTTCCTGCGCAACAACGATCCCATCCACGCCAAGTAGTGCCAGCTCGCCGCCTTCGCCGGCTTGGTAATTGAGCAAGTAGTCTCCCATTGCCGGATTAATTTCGCCGTGAATCGTGGCTGCGAATTCGCGCGCGACACCGGCGGGCCGGATCGGGCTGTAGCCGTTGATGAAATGCAATCCACCCCACATCGACGTGCTTCCCGGACGCACAATTTGTCCAACCGGCTGTGGCTTGTTTTCTACTCGATAGGTCAGTTCCGCCCACGGATAAATGCTGAGATAAAGGCGCTGCGGATCGAGCGGCGACGGGTTAAGCAATTCCTGAGAAAAATTATATTTCGGAACACCGCAATTTGGCGGGATGCAGAGATAGGTGGCGAGCAGCGCCACAAATGTAATGGATGCAGGCATCCACGGCCGAAATCCGGAATCGCGTAACAAAAATTCCAAGAAAAACCAAATCGCAGCAAGTCCGATAAAAACCCAAGTCAGCGGAAAAACGTACGACCCGCCTGCCCGCAACGTCAGCATAGCGGCAGCGATCAAAACAACGAGGGCAAGCGAACTTGCAGCCGCCGCCGCTGACCGCGGGTTGGTTTGCAGCACTTCTGCCGCGCAGATGCCTAGAACCAAATGAAAGAATGGCAACCACCGAAAACTCCACCGAAAAACGCCCGCCGTTGGAATCATGCAGAACAGGAGCACGAGTACGAGTAGGATCAGCTCCCATTTGAGCTGTCTCACGACAAAGCGCCCGCGCCAGATGAATCCCGCGACGAGTGCCGCTGGAGCAACCAAGCCACAGGCCAGTTCAGCCGCGCTGTGCGGCACCAGACGCGAAGAGAAGTTAGTCCAGTTCACTGTCCACGCGGGGAGAATGAATCCAGGAAGCGCGGCTGGCGGAAGCAGCCATTGCCAATGTGCCGATACTGGCTGCAATTCACGCGCCGAACCGTGAACCAAATCGAGAATTGCCAGCCAGGCGGGCGCAGACAACCCGAACCCGAGCGCGACACCGAAAAGCATCGGGAGAATTGAGAAGACGTTTCGAGTTTCGACTAATGACTTGAAGAACAGCCACGCGATCAAGAGCGACAACATCAAAACCGTGTAGGGAAACCCGCCTGTGATCAGTAGGTAAATGAATGGCGCTGGCCAAAGAAACCTCCATTTTGTTCTGTGCGAATCCAACGCGCGCTCGGCTCCCCACCATGCCCAAGGCAGCCACGTGAACGCGCCGAGCGCGCCGAACCAGTCGGTTGCTCCCCAGCAGATGACCCAGCCGTTAAGCGAAGCCACCAGCGCGACAAAGATCGACAATGGAATTGAAAACCGACGGTCGCGGACGAGCAAGAATGCGCCGATGGCCAGAACAAAAAGATGGGTGATCGAAAGCGCGGCTGCCTGTTGCGGAAACGTGAGCGGAAATTTCCAGATCACAATGACGGCCGCATTCACAAAAACCGAAAACGTGCCGTATTGAAATTCACCGGCGAGATTCCCGCAGACCCATGAATATGGACTCACGATGGGCCAATGGCTTTCGGACCAACTGCGCGCTACGTCTGCGAACACGGGCAGAACTGATAATTCGTAATCGTCATTCCAGAAAACGAGCGGATTATGCCAGAGCAGAAGCAGGCAGAAGAAGACGGCGACTAGGCCTGCAGTGACGGCGCCAAGGAAATTGTAGGGCGTCTGTATCAGACGTCGGCTATTTGCGATCTCGCCTTCGCGGCGTTTCACGGAAACGCCTTACAGCACAACAGGCCTGCCTTCGGTCATGACGAGCACATTTTCTTCGATGCCGTGGACGCGAGCGGATGCGAGCAATCGTTGCGGCGGTTCATGGAGCGGCTCGAAACCGAGGCGAAAAGTTCCGTAATGCATTGGGATCAAAGTTTTCGCGCGTAGTTCCAGAAAAGCCGTTACCGCCTCCTCTGGATTCATGTGAACTTCGCGGCCGGTAGGCGCCTCGTAGGCACCAATTGGAAGCAACGCGACCTCGATATTAAACCGCTCGCCGATTTCCTTGAACCCGGGGAAATAAGCAGTATCGCCACAGTGGAAAATCGTGCGCCCGTTCGACGCGATAACGAAACCGCCAAAGTCGCGGTGCAAATCCGCAAGGAACCGGGCGCCCCAGTGGTGACACGGCGTGAGCGAAATCTTGAGCGGGCCCAGCTGCACAGTCTGCCAGTAATCGAGTTCGTGCACGATGCGAAACCCGAGATCGTGCACCAAATTTCCCACTCCCATGGGCACGACAATCGGTTGATCCGCGGCTACGCGCCGCAACGTGCGCCGGTCGAGATGATCAAAATGAGCGTGAGTCACGAGGACGAAATCGATTGAAGGAAGATGATGAATTTCGAAACCGGGCTGCTTCAGACGTTTGATCACCTTAAGCCATTTCGACCAGATCGGGTCAATTAAGACGTTAACTTCGTGAGTTTGCACGAGAAACGAAGCGTGTCCGATCCAAGTGATGCAGATCTCGCCTTCACGGATCTTCGGAAATTGAGGCGGCGCGTAACCGCCGGCGCGCTTAATAAAAAGCGAAGGGATCAGGACGCTGGTGAGAAAATTGCGCTTGTGCCAGTCCGGTCGTGGACGCAATCGGACGCGGGTGGAACGCTTTATAGGCACCCCATCTCGCGATGTCTGGCAAACAACATTCCTCCGGCTTTTTTTTGCGAAACGAATCGGCACAACCTAACAGGATATAGAGCCCCTCCAGTGAAGTAAAACTCTTTGCGACATGGGTGCTCCTGCTGCCGTATCGCGGGGAACCCGGAGGCGATGGTACACGTCCCCTACATCTCGAATGCGGTTGCTCATACGTGAATTCCGCGTTGAGTGTGGGCGATATGCGGAGCTGGAAAATCGTGGTTTCGGTGTTCTTAATTTGCTCGGCCGCGTTCGCGTTCGAGTCGCGGTTGCCGTCCAGCACTATTTTTAAAGGACAAGACCAATTCAACCGGCTAGTCGCAAAAGCCAAAGCGGAGAACTGGAAAACACTACCGATAGGTGAACGCACTGCGGCTATCGGGCAAATGCTGGTCGGGACGCGCTACAAACATTTCACTCTCGAGATCGATAACCGGATCGAGTCGCCTTCGGTAAATTTCAACGGGGTGGATTGCTGGACCTTTTTCGAGATCGCCCTCGGTTTCGCCCGGATGCTGAACGAGCCGGAATCGAATTGGACGCCGGAACGCTTGCTGTATTACATCGAACTGGATCGATATCGCGGCGGGCAATGCACCGGCGATTATCTTTCGCGTCTTCATTATTTGGAGGACTGGCTTTACGACAATGATCGCCGGGGTCTGGTCGAAGATCTTACGCGTGATCTCGGTGGCCGCAGCGTTCCGCATTCCGCGCGAGAGATGAGCGTGGGCTGGCGGCATTACCGTTATCTTGCTGCCAACCGCTCGTTGCTGGGGCCGCTCGCCCACATGGAGGCGAATGTTTCATCGCGGCCGCTCTACCAGATTCCAAAAAACCGAGTGGCTGGAATTGAAGCGAAACTACGCAGCGGCGACATCATTGGAATTATTTCACGCGACCGAAGTGGACTTTATTCCACTGCGCACGTGGGCCTGGCGTTGCGCACCAATGATGGCGTGTTGCACTTCATGCATGCCTCTTCTCCCAGCAATTATGGTCGCGTCGTCGTGGACGAGGAGCTTTCGAAATATCTATATCGTTACCGCTCGGACAGCGGAATCCTGGTGGCCCGGCCGCTGCGATAACGTCCACGGCTTTTGTTTGGGCGATTGATTTTGCGGCAGCCCACCGACAAGATCGACAATCGCGGAATGAAAATCTCCAAGTTTTGGTTATCGATCTCGTTGTGGTTTGCAGCAGCGGTTTTCTCTTTCGGCGAAACGAAAATTCGCGTTGGGCATTTTCCGAACATTACCCACGCACAGGGGTTGGTTGCACACGGCCTCTCCCGACAGGGCAAAGGTTGGTTCGAACAACGGCTTGGTCCGGGAACTAAAATCGAATGGTTCATTTACAACGCCGGGCCCAGCGCAATGGAGGCCATCTTCGCCAAATCGATCGATTTGACTTACGTAGGCTCCGGGCCAGCCCTAAATGCTTACACGAAGTCCAATGGTGAGGAAATCCGTTTGATCGCAGGCGCCGCGAATGGGGGTGCGGGGCTTGCCGTGCAGCCAGGCCAAAACTTTAAAACGCCAGCGGATTTCCGTGGCAAGAAAATTGCCACGCCGCAATTGGGCAACACGCAGGACATTTCATGCCGCGCCTGGCTGAGAGAGGGCGGATTAAAAATCACCCAACTTGGCGGCGACGCGCAGGTTTTACCCACGGCCAATCCCGATCAACTGGGGCTCTTCAAACAAAAGAGAGTGGATGCGGTTTGGACGGTAGAGCCGTGGCTCTCGCGACTGGAACAAGAAGCCTCGGGCAAAGTAATCGTCGAGGAAAAGGATGTACCCACCACAGTATTGGTCTCGAGCGTTAAATTTTTAAATGAAAAACGCGATCTCGCGAAGAAATTTGCTCAAGCGCATGCCGAGCTGACTGACTGGATCAAAAAAAATCCAGAGGAAGCCCAAAGATTAATCAAAGCCGAGCTGTTGGAAGAAACGAGGAGTGACATGAGTCCACAAGTGATTGCCGCAGCATGGAAGCGCATTGTGTTTACGGCAGAAACGCCGCGCGCCGCCGTGGAAAAGTTTATGCAGAACTCGGTCAGCGCCGGTTTCATCAAAACAGCGCCTGATCTTTCCAAGCTGTTCGCAAATCCCTGATGTCACTGCAAGAAGAGCTCCAGGGGCTGCCACCGGCGAAGCTCGTTGTGGACCACGTCTTCAAGTGGTTTCGTCAGAAGCGCCAAATGGTGCACGCGCTGGATGATATCTCGCTAGAAGTTGAGGAAGGCGAATTCATCGTCATCGTTGGGCCGAGTGGCTGCGGAAAATCGACGCTGCTCGACATTATTGCCGGCTTGGAAAAACCGGACAAGGGGCGAGTGTTGGCGGATAATCAGCCAGTCCTCGCTCCTGGACGTCATCGGCTAGTCATGTTTCAGGAATCGGCGCTGTTTCCGTGGCTGAACGCGTTCGGAAACGTCATGTTCGGTTTGAAATTGAAGCCCGGCTTACGCAATCGGGAGCGGCGGGAGGTCGCAAAATTCTTTCTTCATCTGGTGGGTTTGGAAAAGTTCATGGAGGCAAACGTTCACGAACTTTCTGGCGGGATGAAGCAGCGCGTGGCCTTGGCTCGAGCGCTCGCACCAAACCCGCGGGTGCTGCTGATGGATGAACCGTTTGCTGCACTCGACGCAATGACGCGCGAACAACTTTACGGCGATATCCAGCAGATCTGGCAAAAACGCCGCAAGACAATCATCTTCGTCACCCACAACGTCCGTGAAGCGGCGTGCCTCGCGGATCGGGTCGTGATCATGACGCCCACGCCGGGGCGCATTCGCGAAATTTTTGAAGTGAACCTGCCGCGACCACGCGATTTCAACAGCATTGAGATTGCTCGGCACGCGTCAAAATTAACCGCAGCGTTGAAAGGCTACCTGGCTCCGGAGCTAGCAGTGAGCGTGGAATGAGAAGATTTTTGCTCGCGATCTTGTTTTTCGTGGCGCTCGCAGCCATTTGGGCGGCCTTGGTGAAAGCGAAGATCTGGTCGCCAGTGTTGCTGCCATCGCCGCGCAGTGTGGGCCAATATCTCATCGGCGCGTTGCACGATGGCACGCTTGTACAAGCGACGGAGGTAACGCTGCGCCGTTTGCTGCTCGGTTATTTCCTTGGACTCGCCATTGGCCTTCCCCTCGGACTTCTAACCGCGTCATTCAAATTCGCCGAAGACACCATTGGCGTGCTGGCACTCGGCCTGCAAACGTTGCCCAGTGTGTGCTGGGTTCCGCTGGCGCTGCTTTGGTTCGGACAAACTGAGGGCGCGATGCTTTTTGTGGTGATCATGGGAACGGTGTGGTCGGTGATCATTGCCACCGATACCGGTGTGCGCACCATTCCACCGATCTACGCCCGGGCTGCGCGCACCATGGGCTCAAGGCATTTCCATAAGTGGACCCACGTCATCCTCCCCGCGTCGCTTCCTTTTCTAGTGAGCGGCATGAAACAGGGTTGGGCGTTTGCCTGGCGATCGCTCATGGCCGCGGAAATTTTCGTAACAATTCTGACCGGCTTCGGCCTTGGACATCTGCTGCATTACGGACGCGAGCTGAACGCAATGGACCAAGTCATCGGCGTGATGCTAGTTATCGTGGTCATCGGCTTGCTCGCTGACAAAATCTTATTCTCGCCTTGGGAACGATTCCTGCACCGCCGTTGGGGAACTGGAAGGACATAAACATTGTCCTATCGTCGCTGCGTCCGTAATCTTACGGCGCGCCAGGCAGCGGATTCTCTCAGGCGTTATAGCCGAACTGAACGTCAAGCTCTCTCAGCGCATTCAAAGCATATCCTTGATCTTCGATTGAGAGATACTCGCGATAACCGCCGACCTTGCCGCGGCGGACTTTGAACGACTCTGGATCGCGTACATCACCCGGCAGCAGAATTTTTGAATCAAACGCTCCAGCTGCCTCTAATTTTTGCATGTTCTCGAACTGCGAAAACTCCAACGCTTCCTGAAAAATCGACATGTCAGGTGTTGTTTCACCGAGCACGGCAAGCAGCTCTCGGTAATGTTCAGCCGGAGACGCTCGCAGTGCTTCATAGCGGATGATCATGAAACTGTTGAGGCCAGCGAACTCATGGAGCCAGTCGTTCATCG
The DNA here is from genome assembly GCA_003218535.1 of Verrucomicrobiota bacterium. Taxonomy (GTDB): domain Bacteria; phylum Verrucomicrobiota; class Verrucomicrobiia; order Chthoniobacterales; family UBA10450; genus Udaeobacter. Next base: position 1,864 of record QHNV01000138.1, on the reverse strand, counting down.
TTCTGATGATGCCGCTGATGCCGAAGCGTTTGTCGCGGAGAAGATTACTGAGCGTTTCTCGCTTGAATTTCGCCGGCGCACTCGGATCGCGCCGGGTCATTTGTACATAGAGCGAAACGAAGCAATCGCGTGGATCACGCACGAGCAAAATGATCTTCGCCCGGCCAAGCTCCCTCTTCGGTACCAGGTATTTGCCGCGAACTCGGTCCCAAAGATTACCTTTGGTGCGATGCTCAAATAGATCATGGGAAAACACGAGCCGCGGAATGCCGGGCTCGCTGTAACGCTCCGGCTGGAGCGTGAACTCGCGGTTGTGTAGTTTGCAAAAATAGGCGCAAAGAAATGTCCGAATCCACGTGCGTCCGCTTTTGGGAATGGAAAGGACAATGGCTTTCCCACCGGAAAGCTGGCTTGCGCGGCTGCTGAAATTGCGACGTACAAATTGTGGCAGGACTCGCAAGATTCGAGGATGGGGCGCCAATTGCGCCGGAGCGGGAAATCCCGAAGACGTTCCGGGCTGAACTGCCGTATCGGAGGCAATCTGGGCCGGCTGCGTACCAGCTAATGACCGAGATGTTATTTCCATCGCCATCCTGAATGTCCTCTTCATTTAACCCGCAACACGCAAAAGGGATGCACACAATGCTCGCGCTGCCTTGCATAAGACCTTAAAATGCCGTAATTGTTCAAGCACAAAAGGGGGCGCACTGGCTTCGACTCATCGTTGGAAGCGCAGGCGGCATGTCGAGGATGGTTCGTTGGCCTCGTTAAAAACCGGACCAACAAAATAAACGCAGATCACGAAGATCTCGCTCTCGCGGCTTAATTGACCGCGACGTTTTCGCAGCAACGCCTGCTAGCAGCGAAAACGTGGACAGCAGGCTGGCGGATCGGCGGAGCGACCGCGCCGATTCGTGAATCGATTTCGCGGACGCTCGGGAATCGGCAGTGCGCCGGTGCAACGTTCGGTTCCTTAAAATTCACCACCGGATAAACATGTAGATGTTTGCGCGGATAACGACGAGGACAGGGGTTCGACTCCCCTCGCCTCCATCTTCATAGATAAAACGACACTTAGAAATCGCCAACTGACAACGGTACTGACAACACGCCTAAAGTTGGCCGCCGATGTCGTGGGATGATACGCGCAAAGTGATTGAGACGCACGAGCACATGGGCGGGTTCAAGACCTTGTATGTCGGTCAACCAGCCAAGCGAACAACAGGGTCGCGATTTTGTAAACATTTCGCCGTTTGAGTTCCGCGAAGAAATTGCGCGGGTTCACCGTGGATTTACCTGAATAGGATGTCTGATCAGCGCGAGGCCATCAAAGCTAGGGCCTTTTTGCATTTCATCTGAGAAATGGCGTTGTACATTCGACGGCATGCGAGTGTTGGTGATCGAGGATGAGAAGAAAATGGCAGCCTTTCTGGCCAAGGGGCTTCGCGAAGCCGGGTTTGTTGTCGATCTTGCGCGCGATGGCGAAACAGGTTTGAAGAGCGCGCGCGCGGCCAAGTTTGATCTTCTCGTCGTCGACGTCATGCTGCCAAAAAAGGACGGTTGGGAAGTGGTCGCCGAACTACGTCGCGACGGAATTCGCACCCCGATTCTCTTCCTCACTGCACGCGACAGTGTGCGCGACCGCGTGAAAGGGCTCGAATTGGGAGCGGACGATTATCTGATCAAGCCGTTCGCGTTTTCAGAATTGCTCGCCCGGGTGCGTTCAGTTTTACGGCGTAATCCCAGGGAAGAATTAAAACATTTGCGGATCGATGATTTGGAAATCGACGTGCGTCGGTGCAAGGCAGTGCGCTCCGGTGTGCCCCTTAATCTGACGCCGAAGGAATTTCTCCTTCTAACTCAT
>QHNV01000137.1 GCA_003218535.1 Verrucomicrobiota bacterium | reverse complement strand
CAATCCGCTGTAGTCGCTTCGCTGTGCGAAGCGCGGCGCTGAGATGTTCCGAATGCGTGCGAGGTACACGTCTCACAGAGACGCGGCTACAACTCATCCACCACTTCGCGAATATCGTCGAGCGTCACGTATTTCGCGAGGTCCGCTGACCCGATCCGCCGCGCCACGACAAATCTAACCTTTCCACCCTCGAATTTTTTGTCGTGTGGGAGCGCGTCAAGAATTTTCTGGCGCGGGAAATTTTTCGGCAGACGCGTTGGCAAATTGGACCGCCGCAGAAGATCGAGAATTCCATCCTGCTGATCCGCTGGCAAGCCAGCTTTTTTGGTCGAGATCGCGCAAGCCGCGACGATTCCAAGGCTCAGCGCTTCGCCGTGAAGGAATTTCCTGTAGTCTCCGGCGCGCTCGATCGCGTGGCCCACAGTGTGCCCGAAGTTGAGAATCGCACGTTCACCCGTACGATCGCGTTCGTCTTTCGCCACAATCTTCGATTTTATCTCGATGTTGCGACGAATGAGCTGTTGCAGTGCAAGTGGTCGCCGCGGCGAGCTTGCCTTCCAGTTTTGAAGCGTATCGAACATTTTTTTGTCGGCGATGATGGCGTGCTTGATAATCTCAGCGAGCCCCTGATTGAATTCGCGTCGTGGCATCGTCTTCAAGACATCGACATCATCAATCACCAGTGCCGGATGATGCACCGCGCCGATCAAGTTTTTCCCGTCGCGCGCGTTGACTCCGGTTTTTCCGCCGATGGAGCTGTCCACCATAGCCAGTAACGTCGTTGGGATTTGGACATGCGGAATACCGCGATGATAAATCGCCGCCACGAAGCCAGAGATATCACCAATCACTCCACCACCCAGCCCAACGACGAACGACTGCCGGTCCAAGCCCGCTGCGATCATTCGATCGCAAATCGCGCCGGCTCGTTCGAGCGTCTTCGATTTCTCGCCTGCGGGAATCACGATCAGAGTTGGATGAAATCCGGCTGACATTAGGCTTTTCTTGACGCGATCGGCAAAGGACCGCGCGACATTCCGATCGGAAATGATTCCGCATCTTTCGCGAGGCAAATACTTGCGCGTGTACTCCCCGAGCTGATCAAGCACATTTGCGCCAACCAGCGCCGGATAGCGATATCCGGGGCCGCTGATATCGACAAGTATGGGTTCCAACGGTATTACGCGTCCGGGTCGCTGGGTTGAGACCGCACCATATTATTTTCGACCGGACAGCGAAAGCGAAAAACAGCCGGTGCAAGATTGCTTGACAAGCCATCTGCCGGTTTGTGTATGTAGATCATGCCCGATCCAATTGACCAGAGTCAACCACCACCGCCTCCGCCAAGTCCAGAGCCGGGAAGCCCGAAATCTCAATCTACTGGTTTGCCTTCCAATGTGGCTGCGGCCATTGCCTGCATTCCACTGATCGGTGGCATCATCTTTTATATTTTGGAAAAGCACGACAGCTTTGTTCGTTTTTATGCAATGCAATCAATCATCTTCGGTGTTGCCTGGATTATCTTCGATGTCATTTCGAAGATTTTATTCGCAGTATTTGGCTCGATTCCTGCGATCGGCGGTATCCTGGTATTTTTCTGGGCCATTATTGCAGCGCTAATTCATATTGCCTTTCTCGTAGTGTGGATCATAGCGATGGTGAAGGCGTTCACCAACGTGCGATGGGAGATACCTTACATCGGACCGATTGCGCGAAAGCAGATCGAAGGCGCGGGCGGCCTGTAGCCGCCTACCTGTGGGAGGCGCGACGCGCGCGTCTTTAGGCACATCGGCGCCGCGCTTCGCACAGCGAAGCGTCTACAGAAATCAATCTCCCAGCAACTTCACCACGACTTCCGTTAAAACTAGTTCGTGATCAAGCTGGGTGGTAACGAGCTGGAGATTCGCATCGAGGCACGCCTGCATCGCTTTAATCAATTCATTGGTGCTGAACCGATGCGCGCGCTGGGCCGCTATGCCAAGCGCGTAGGCGTTAATCGAGCCATCCTTTCGGCGTGGCAAATGCTCCGTTGCGTCAGCCGGCAAGCGATTAATCGCCGAAATGAATTGAAACGGCGTCTGCGGGCGTGGGAGGCGATGACGTTCCATCAAGTCTTTGGCCAGCAACAAACTTCGGATCGTCGGGACGATTGCTACCAGCAAAATACCAACGGCGCTTTCCCCTTGGTCCAGCAAACGCCGCACAAGCGCGAGCGCGAGTTCGAGGTCGCGCATCGCCAGCGCGTTGCTCAGTTCGAAGATCACGCCCGCGCGCGAGAGCGGCACGATTTTCCGTACAAGATCGAGATGCACTGCGCGATCTTTTCCCAGGAAAACGTCGATCTTCTCCAGCTCGTTTTCGATCTGACGCGTATCGCCGCCAGTGAGCAATACGAACAAATCCAGCGCATCCTCATCGAATTGGAGTTTCCTTTTTTCCGCGCGACGCCGGACGATCTCTGTCGCTTCCTCCTCCCAACCGGCTCGGCCTGAATCGAGTCGATCAAAAACTTGTACCTCCGCTCGTTTGAGCAGTGTCTTGTAAAACGAGCGGCGCTTGTCCACCTCAGTCGCACTCACCAAAAGCGCGACGTCCGGACCGAAACCGCTCTCGACTAACTGGGACAATTCCTCCAGCGCGAATTGCACTGCGTTCGAGCGCGCTTTTTGGTCATCACCCAAAAAATTGGCGCTCTTCAACCACACTACTTTTGTGCTGCCGAAGAAAGGCAACGTCTGCAACGCTTCGATTGTGGATCTTATTCGCGCTGCGGCTTGATCGGCGTTCTCCACGGCGCCATCGATCACTTCCAACCCAAAGTCACTTGCGGCCTGCGGCGTCAGTTTCGCCGCCAGTTCCGCGGCAACGCGTTTTACCTCCGCCTCATCCGAGCCGACCACGGCATGAATGTTGGTGGTCGCGGTTCTCGCTTTTGTTTTTGGCATTGATGAGTTTCGCGGTCTGGCCATTGTAGGGCAAGCGCGTCGCTGAGCTGTTTGAAAGTTTGGAGACCGGATGGATGCAGCGTATTTCGAGCGTCTGCCGTTCCGGAATTCAGGCTTGCAACCCCGTAAGCGGGCTGGCATTCTTATTTTTCATGGCGGCAAACGATGCGATGCACCGCATCGGTGCGAGTAGTTGCGCGACGACGCAGTTGTACATTCGCTTTTGTATCTTTATCCACCACCTGTGAATCCTTTCAACATCGCCATCTACGTCAGCCTATTTCTCGCGATTGCGGTGATAGTCGGCGGAATCTGGCTTTTGGCAAAGGGCATCATCAAACTTTCTGAAGCGGGCAGAAGTGGCGAAGGCCTGAGTGTCGAGCTGTTCAACAAAATCAAAGTCAATACCGGCTATCCAGCGCTTGGTTTTTTTGTGCTCGGGATCGTCCTCATTGTGCTCTCCATCGTATTCTCGAAGCCGTCGGGCCTCGTCCCAGTGAACGTCGTGGGAAAACTCGAGATAAGGGGCGATCCCTCGGACGTAACTCTTATAGTCGAGCCCGATCCCGACAACGTGTTAACCACGAAACCGGATTTTAATGGCACGGTAAATAAAACTCTTTGGGCCCGTCCTGAGGTTGCACGACTGCGGGTCGTTATCAATGCCTCCGGTTACCAGCCGGAACTGACTCATTGGACATGTCCAATTGATCCAAAAAACCGACAGAGCGCTTTGCCATCCCCGTCAGACCTCAGATTCACCAAAGCGCCAAGTCCGACACCGCAGCCGAGCGAAAAAATCATCCCGCTGCCGGCAAACGTGAACCCTCCGCCAGTGCAGGAAGCTAAAGGCTTCAAGTCCCCATGAACCGACGGCTGTTTATTTTCGCGCTCGCCATGACCGCAGGGATGGCCTGCGGCAATGCGTGTGCTCAAACGGTCGCGCCTATTTATGGCCAAGTTATTTCCCAAGCTCGCGGACCTGTCGGCGGCGTAACCGTTTCGCTCGTTCACCCGACGCTCGGGCGCAGCACGCCCGTATTCACTGACTCCCAAGGTCATTACTTTTTTGCGAATGTTCCGTCGCAGGGGACGTACTACGTCGAAGCTTACTGGGGAAACAATCTGCTCTACCGCGATACCGTGAATTATTCGGGCGGCAGTGTTTCTCACAACATCAATTTGCCTTAGAAGCTCGCTCCTAGCTGTAAATTACACGCGCGAACGGCGGCGCCCGGGGCGCGAGTATTTTATAGGTCTTCGTTTGGGCTCGATTTTCGCGATGCCGGCACCGTTTTTGACTTCCATGATTTGATCTCGCAACAGAGCCGCACGCTCGAATTCCAGATTCGCCGAAGCCTCTTGCATTTCCTCTTCAAGTTCGCGTAGCAACTCCGTCAAATTGAAATCGCCACCCGCCTCGCGGATCACAGAAGCTTCAATTTCGCGTCCGCGCAAAATCGTGTGCAGACTTTCCTGGACGGCGCGCCGGACTGTTTGCGGCGTGATGCCGTGCTTTTCGTTGTATTCCATTTGCTTGGCGCGCCGGTATTCCGAAATCGACATCAGGGCTTCCATGCTTTGTGTGACTTGATCGGCGAAAAGGACCACCTCTCCATTCACATGCCGCGCAGCGCGGCCCGCTGTTTGGATGAGCGAGGTCTGGGAGCGCAAAAAACCTTCCTTGTCGGCGTCGAGGATACAGACGAGCGAAACTTCGGGAAGATCGAGACCTTCACGCAGCAAATTGATGCCGACCAGGATATCGAAATCGGCCGCGCGGAGTCCACGCAAGATTTCCACGCGTTCGATGGCATCGATGTCGCTATGCAAGTAACGGACTTTCAACCCGACGTCGCGCAGGTAGTCGGCGAGATCTTCCGCTGTTCTTTTCGTCAGCGTGGTAATAAGAACTCGCTCGCGTTTTTCCACGCGCTCACGGCAAAGGTCGATCGTATCATCGATCTGATGCTTTAATGGCTTGAGCGTGATTTTCGGGTCGAGAAGTCCGGTTGGCCGGATGATTTGCTCAACGATCAGCGGTGAGCCCGGCGTGTGGACATCGAATTTTTCCGGCGGCTCATCCGTGGGGGAAATTTGGGACGACCCAGAGGTCGTCCCTCCCTTGGGCATAGGGCGTTGAGCGTTGAGCGTTGGGCGTTCGACGCTTTCCCCCGGCTACAGCAAACGGCACTAATTCCTCCTCCCCGATCCGCTGTCGTCTATGCGGGAAGTATCCCTTGTTGCCGACCACGCTATTTTGAATTTCGAACTCAGCCGGTGTGGCACCGACGTAAATGATCTGGTTCGTCATCTTCATGAACTCGTCGAAATTGAACGGGCGATTATCAAGCGCGCTCGGCAAACGAAATCCATATTTGACTAGTACTGTTTTGCGGGAGCGATCGCCTTCGTACATGCCGCCGATCTGCGGAATCGTGGCGTGCGACTCATCGATTACGGTGAGAAAGTCTTTCGGGAAAAAGTCGATGATCGTGTACGGCTTCGAACCGGGCGGGCGTCCGGACAAATGACGCGAATAATTTTCGATGCCGTTGCAAAAGCCCATTTCCTGCAACATTTCCAAGTCGTACTCGGTGCGCATCCGGAGCCGCTGCGCCTCAACTAATTTGTTTTGCGATTCCAGTTCGATAATGCGTTGCTCAAGCTCTTCACGAATAGTGTGCAGCGCCCGATTCAGTTTGTCTGCTGGAGTCACGAATTGTTTGGCCGGATAAAATGTGATTACGCTAAGCGATTCGTGCGCGTGACCTGTCAATGGGTCAAATCGCGTAATCGCCTCTACTTCATCGCCGAAAAATTCGAGCCGAATCCCTTCTTCATCAGCGCTGCCCGGATAAATCTCCACCACATCGCCGCGAACGCGGAACCTTCCCCGACCAAAATTCACGTCGTTGCGCTCGTACAACATGTCGATTAAACGACCAAGCACGGCTTCACGAGAAATCTGTTGCCCGCGTTTCACCGTGAGCAACATTTGCTGGTAGTCTTCCGGCGACGTGATGCCGTAGATGCACGAGACGCTGGCAACCACGATCGTGTCCCGGCGTGAAAGCAGCGCGCTGGTCGCCGCCAGTCGCAAACGCTCGATCTCTTCGTTGATCGAGGAATCCTTCTCGATGTAGGTGTCCGACCGAGGAATGTAGGCTTCCGGTTGATAATAATCGAAATAGCTGACGAAATATTCGACCGCGTTCTGTGGAAAGAATTGCTTAAACTCGGAGTAAAGCTGCGCCGCGAGCGTCTTGTTGTGTGAGATGACGAGTGTCGGCCGATCGAGCGCCTGGATCACGTTTGCGATGGTGAAAGTTTTGCCCGAACCGGTCACGCCGAGCAGCGTCTGGTGCCGATTGCCAGCTTCGACAGACTTAGTCAGCTTGGCGATCGCCTGTCCCTGGTCGCCGCGCGGTTTATAGTTCGACTCGAGCTGAAACGGCATTGAATAATCTAGCACAAGATCCGCAGCGTAAGTGGGTGGAAAGGATCGTGCGCTTCACTTATTGAGCGTCGTCTCAGGACGCCCAGCGCCGTGGACAGCGTGCATTACAGCATCGCGCAGGCATCCGTCTCCGCTAAGTTACACGCCGGCTTAGACGCCCAACGATTGCTGCCTTATCTCCCGACTAGGGAATCGGAGTGAGATTGGCATGGCTCATCCACTGCCAGCCGCTCGCTCCTTTTTTCCAGACACTCAAGCGGGGCGCTGGCTTCGTCGGCAATCGCTCGAGATCGATTGTTTCCTGCGCCGAAATCATATAGGTAACTACAATGTTCTCGCCGTCCATGGTCGATTTAAGATCGCTCAGCTCTATCTTGCCGACGTTCAGATTTTTGATCAACGATATTTCGCCGGACCGATCTCGCGCTCCGTCCGGATGGACAGACTGAAAACCTTCGGCGATTTTACTTTCCACTGCTTTCCAATTCTTTGCCTTAATGTCCTCCCACATCTGTTTTTCCAGTTTCTCGCCATCATTGGTTGTTGAGTTCATTGTGCACGAATCGTATTAAGCTCGCCAGCGCTGTCAAACTTCGAACCTGTCGATTGCCAGTCGTGGGCGAAATACATAGTGAATCCGAAAAAGGTTTTTTCGCCAAGTTGAAGCGGCGCAACGTTTACAAAGGTGTCTTCGCGGGTGCAGTCGGCTGATTTGACTCGTTAAATTGTGATTTCGGAGGTAGAAGGAAATCTCGTGCCATCTGAGTCCTCGCCCGACGTGAAGCTAGAGATCGGGCATGTCCTGTTCATCGACATCATCGGTTATTCCAAGATGCTCATCCACGGGCAGAACGAGCAGCTTCAGAAGTTGAAGGAGATCGTCCGCGAGACGGAGCAATTCCGGCTTGCGGAAGCAGAAGGCAAGCTGCTGCGCTTACCGACCGGCGACGGCGGCGCGCTGGTGTTTCGCACCAGTCCGGAAGCGCCGGTCTTGTGCGCGCTGGAGATCAGCAAAGCGCTGAAAAGTCATCCTGAGCTTCGGGTCCGCATGGGGATTCACAGCGGGCCGGTCAACGAAATCACAGATTTGAACGAGCAGGCGAACATCGCGGGCGCCGGCATCAACATCGCGCAGCGCGAGCTCTGCGAAGAAAAACCAAAGTGAACTCGCGCAACTTCTTCGCCGAGCTGAAGCGGCGCAACGTTTATAAGGTCGCGATCGCTTACATTGTGGCTGGCTGGGCGTTCTCGCAGGGAATCGCGCAGGTATTTCCGGTTTTCGATGTCCCGAACTGGGCGATCCGTTTGATTGTCCTGCTCATCGTTATCGGTTTGCCGATCGCACTTGTCCTGGCCTGGACGTTCGAGATCACGCCGCAGGGAGTCAAACGCACCGAAATCGCCGATGCGATGCCTGGGTCGGCCTTGCAACGGAAAAAGCACGCGTGGATTTATGTGGTAGTTATCGGTGGACTTTTATCGATCGGATTATTTTTTCTTGGACGCTACAGTGCCTCAACACGGCAAAGCCAAGCATCTGGCCTGCCGGCGAAATCGATTGCCGTCCTGCCGTTCGACAATCTTAGCCACGATCAGGAGAACGCATATTTTGCCGAAGGTATTCAAGACGAAATCCTATCGCGACTGGCGAAGATCGCTGATTTAAAAGTCATTTCCCGGACCTCAACGCAGAAGTACAAAAGCGCGCCGGAGAATCTGCGTGAAATCGCGAAACAACTAGGAGTCTCCAATATTTTGGAAGGGAGCGTGCAGAAAGTCGCCGATCAGGTCCGTGTAAGCGTGCAGTTAATCAACGCGACGAACGATGCCCATCTTTGGGCAGAGATTTACGACCGGAAGCTGACCGACATTTTTAAAGTCGAGAGCGACATAGCTAAGACCATCGCGGACACACTCCGGGCGAAGCTCACCGGCTCAGAAGAACACGCTATCTCCCTCAAACCGACCGCAGATCCTGCCGCTTATCAGTTGTATCTAAAAGGAAGATTTTTCTGGGGCCGAAGGAGTGGCGATAACATACCCAAAGCCATCGGGTACTTTAAAGAGGCAATAGCGCACGATCCCAATTACGCCCTGGCGTATGCCGGTCTGGCCGAAGCTTATATCATCCTGCCCGCTTACGCGCCTGCCAACCCGCGAGATGTTAACCCAAAAGCCAAAGAGGCTGCGCTCAAAGCTCTGGAAATTGATGATTCGCTGGCTGAGGCCCACAACGCCCTCGCTCAGATTTTGTTTTTCGATCTGGATTTTGCAGGGGCTATCAAAGAGTTCCAGCGCGCGATCGCTCTAAACCCTAACTATGCGACGGCTCACCATTGGTACGCAACAGGACCATTGCAATCGCTAGCGAGATTCGACGAAGCAATTGCCGAGGGCGCGCGCGCCATCGAGTTGGATCCGCTGTCGCCAATAATCAATGCCGATCAAGGTAATAATTACATCATGGCGGGACGCTATAATGAAGCAATCAGCCAGATTCGTAAGGCGCTCGAGATTGATCCTGAATTTGGCTACGCGGATCTCGGTATTGGCATGGCTCTTGAGCTGAAAGGCGATATGACCGGCGCAATTGTTCACTTCAAACGGGCACACCAGCTGAACGACGATCCGACCGCTCTGGCACTTTTAGGTAATCTCTACGGCAAGACCGGCAAGACTGCAGAAGCCGCGAAGATACTTGGTGAACTGGAGCTGCTAACGAAAAAACAATATGTCCCAGCCTATGCCTTAGCCGTTGTTCACGTGGGATTGGGCAACAAGGCCGAGGCGCTTCGGTGGCTTGAGCAAAGTTATGCGGATCGCTCGGGGGAAATATCCGCTATAAAAGTTGATCGCTTTCTCGATCCGCTTCGCGGCGATCCGCGCTTCGAAGCGCTCGTCCTAAAGGTTTTTGCTCCGAAGAACTCCGGGACCGAAGCACGCGCATGGTCGCCATGAATCTGCCAGAGTCCTTCGTCGAATTAATGCGATATGCCCGTGAGCTCGGACCTTCAATTAGAGATCGGCCACGTTCTGTTGATCGAGATCGCTGGTTATCTCCTCGAGGGCAGTCTGCGCCCCGAAGGCAACCGGATTAGGAATCGATCCCGTTAAGGTGCTTAACCGGAAATAAGGCCGGTGAGCCGGAGATTGCCTTCGCTGGCTTTGCCTGATTGTTAGGCTAAGGAATTGGGTTGAGGTTCGCGTGGCAGATCCACTGCCAGCCGTGCGTTCCTTTCTTCCACACGCTTAGTCGTGGAGTAGTCTTGGTGGGCAATTGTTTTTGATCAATCGTTTCCTGCACCGCAATCATGTAGGTCACCACAATGTTGTCGCCGTTGACCGTGGACCTGGAATTGCTCAACGTGACTTCGCCCAGGTTCAAATTTTCGATTAGTTTTATTTCCCCAGCCCGGTCACGGGCTCCGTCTGGATGAATCGACTGAAAACCCTCGGCGATTTTGCTTTCTACCGCTTTCCAGTTCTTCGCCTTAAAATCGGCCCACATCTGTCTCTCCATCTTTTCGCCTTCCGAAGCTCCCGCAGGAGCAGGAGTCTCCTGGGCGTGGAGGCACACCGCTGAGCAGAGTAACAATAAACCAACGCTGACAGCACAAATGCTCAAAGAGAGCAAGTCCTTTGACGGTGCACGAATGGCAAACAGTTGATATTTAGTCGGATTCATGGCGGACAGATGCTATCGAAGGGGCTGTTTCTAGCCAAGTTCAAAACTTGTCGATTGCTCTTCATCAGCGAAATACAAGCTTAATCCGACTGATTAAGCCGTGAATCCGAAGAAATTCCTTGCCGAGCTAAAGCGGCGCAAGGTTTACGTGACAGCTTATCATTCACCGACTTTGATTATGGTGGGCCATTTATTAAATATGTTTTCGCCTCTGAGCGACCGATTCGCACTTGCGCGGCTCGCTGGAACCGCCTAATAGCTTTACCCTCATGGTTCACCATCTCGTTCTCTACAAACTCAAGCCAGAGGTCACGCCGGCTCGTGTGGAGGCGATGATGATGAATACGCGGATGCAGCTCCTGAAAATTCCGGAGGTCCTCAGCATCAAATGTGGGAAACGCATCGATTCCGAGGCACCCTGGCCATTCTTCATCGCCATCGATTTTGAGTCGATGGATAAGTACGCCATCTTCCGCGAGGATCCGATCTACGTGAAGTTTATAGAGGAAGTGATTAAACCGAATACATCGGATTCCTTGGTTCTAGACTTCGAAATGGATCCCGGTAAAGACGTCCAGTTCTCGTAGCTGTGGCGGCGGCCGTGTCGGCTGCGCATTTGAAGAAAAGCAGCCAACGCGTCTGCTACTACAGTCGTTGCTATTTTCGCCTGCCGTGCGTAATCATCGATCTGAATGCGGCTTGGTTATCTTTATTCCCGCTATCCCGTCATCTCGCAGACCTTTTGCGATGCGGAGATGCTGGCCTTGGAACGGCTCGGCTTCGCACTTGTTATCGGCTCGATTTACGCACCGCTCACCAGTTTGCGGCACGAGCACATCTCCAGGCTCAGATCCTCCGTCCACTACGCGCCGCCGCAGCAAATTCTAAAAATCTGGGAAAAAAATGCGAAAACTGGTCAAGCAACGAGCAAATGGCCAAGTGAATTAGTAGCGCGGCACGAGCGAAAATACGGGCCGGGCGTGAAGGCTGGGCAACGTGCGCGCAATGCCTTCTATTTCGCAGACTTCTTCGCGGGTAGCGACGTCGATCATGTGCACGTTCATTTCGCTAACCGCGCGGCGCACACTGCACTTTTCCTGAAAGAAATTTCAGGCATTCCATTCAGCATAACAGCCCACGGACAGGATTTCATGAAGGATCTTGGCAGCGATGATCTCCTTCGCGAAATCTGCGCTGCTGCCGAGTTCGTTGCTGCCGAAACCGATTATAGCCTCGAGCTGCTTCGCCAGCGCTGCCCGGATTCCGCGGCGAAAATTTACCGGGTTTATAATGGAATTGATCTGGCGCGTTTTCCAGCGCGGCATGACGAAACGACGCGGCTGGCGGGCCCGAGCCGGACTGGCTTAGCACCATATCATGTGCCACGGATCATCAGCGTTGGCCGACTTGTTGCATTCAAGGGCTTCGAGCATCTCATCGATGCGTGTGCCGAGCTTGCGCGCCGGGGATTCGATTTTGTCTGCGATATCATCGGCGATGGCCCACTGCGCGACACGCTTCAGACGAAGATCGACATATTGAATCTGTCGTCGCGAGTCTATTTGAGCGGCTCTTTGTCGCAACAGGCAGTACTCGAAAAGCTGCAAGCCGTCGACATTTTCGTGCTCGCCTCCGTGACAGATGCTCAGGGGGCCAGTGATGTTTTTCCAACGGTGATCCTTGAAGCGATGGCCTCGGCACGACCGGTGGTTTCCACTCGCCTGGCCGGAATTTCCGAATTAGTGGAGGACCGCCAAACCGGCGTATTAGTTTCTCCAGGCGACACGTCGGCGTTGACCCAGGCGCTCGAACAACTGCTGCGCGATGGCGAACTGCGATTGCGTTACGGCCGCGCGGGACGTGATCGGATTGAGCAGCATTTCCGAATTGAAGACACAGTCGTGCCGCTGCTCAAACTCTTCGAGAGAGCCTCGGTCGCCGTGGCCAAATTGGATTCACGCCGGGCTTCGCACAGCAAAGCGGCTACAGGAATCGCGTATCTGATCGATCAGTGGCCCGATGAGGGGTTGCCGCTCCTCCAACGCGAGCTTCAAGAATTGAAGCGGGCATCCCGCAGTCGGGGGATACCGATCGTTCCCGTAGTGTGCGAATTAAATTCCGGGACTCGGTTAGATCATGCGATGGAAGAGATAGCGCCGTCGCTAGAATTTTTGCCAGACGCGATGGTGCTCGAAGCAGAATGGCGGGCAAACCCTACGCTGGGACAAAAACTGGAAGAGGAAAGGGCGCAGCAGAGCACGCGAGCGCCAAGCGGAATTTTTTTGCGGCAGGCGCGTTTTGCTCTGGTGTTGCGAAGGCTGCTTCGCGAGAAAAAAGTATCGCACGTGCACGCCACCAGTTCCCGTGCACTAGTCTGTGCGCTCATCTTAAAGAAGCTTCTCGATGTTACAGTAAGCGTCACGATTGAGGCGCGGCCAGAACTCGCGCGAGACTGGATTCAGAACGCATTGCCACAATGCGTCGGCGGTCGTATGACTGATCGCAAATTGCTAGATCAATGCGGCAGGTCGTTTCTAGTTGATAAGACAACATTCCGTTCTGCTTCGCGGAAGGCGCTTGGGCTAATCAGTCAAAAGACTCGGATCGATTTGACAGCGGGACAACCATTCTGGCAGCAATGGGCCGAACTGCTTTTTCGCTGGAGCGACAGCGATCGAAAATCGACGATTGAAAATCCAAAATGAAGAAGGCCATTCTGCTCGCCGGTGGCGCGGGAACGCGTCTTTTCCCGCTCACCAAGATCGTCTGCAAACAGCTTCTGCCGATATACGACAAGCCGATGATTTGCTACCCGCTGGCGACTTTGATGCTCGGCGGTCTTCGCGAAGTGCTCATCATCTCGACGCCAAAAGATTTGCCGATGCTGCAAGATTATTTGGGCGACGGCACGCAACTCGGTATTCGCATCGAGTACGCCGAGCAACCAAAGCCGCAAGGGATCGCGCACGCATTTTTAATCGGCGCGAAATTTGTCGGCGACTCGGGCGCATCGCTTATCCTTGGTGACAACATTTTCTATGGGAAACTGGACTTCTACCGCGATGCGCTCGCCATCGATCGCGGCGCGTGCATTTTTGGCTATCAGGTTCGCGACCCGGAGCGTTATGGCGTTGTGGAGTTCGATACGGAAGGCAAAGCTATCAGTCTGGAAGAGAAACCAAAACAGCCAAAAAGTCACTTCGCCGTGCCTGGCCTTTACGTTTACGACGAGCGCGTCCTCGATCTTTGTCGCACGTTGCGCCCTTCGGCACGCGGCGAGCTCGAGATCACTGACCTAAATTTGCTTTATCTCCATCGTAACGAACTGCATGTGAAGCTACTCAGCCGCGGCATGGCCTGGCTCGACACCGGCACCACAACCACCTTGCTCGAAGCCAGTAATTACATCGCAACAATCGAACACCGACAGGGCCTCAAGATTGCGTGCTTGGAGGAGGTCGCTCTACGAATGGGTTTCATTTCCCAAACCGATCTCGCCAGGATCATCGATGGCTTACCAAAAAACGAATACCGTAGCTATCTGCAGATGGTTTGCGATGAAGGACCCAGCGCTGGCCCGGCGCCGGTCGGGTAGACCTGTAGCTGCTTCGCTGCGCACAGCGCGACGGCCACACTTACCTCGGTTGCTCGCGCAGCAAATGGTTCGTGTCGGCCAGCAGTTTCGTTATCGCATCAGGCTCGGTTGCATTGTAGTAGCCGCGGATCGCGCCGTGTCGATCCACCAGCACCATCCGTGTGCTGTGCACCGGAATTCCCTCAGCGTCGCTGCCGTCGGATATCGGAAGTTTGAAACCGTCATGTGAAAGTCTGTAGATCGCAGATTTTGGTCCCGTGAGAAAATCCCACCGTCCTGGCTCGGCCTGCAATCTCTCTGCATAACTGCGCAGAACGTCGGGCGTGTCCTTCTCCGGATCGACACTGAACGAGATTAGATGCACATCGGTTTTTTCCAGCGGCTTTTGCAATTCACTCATCCGGCTGCTGATCATCGGGCATGGTCCTGGGCAAGTTGTATAAACAAAATCGCCGATCCAAATTTTCCCGGCTAACTGCGCTGAACCAAATGGTTGCCCGTTCTGATTAATGAACTGAAAGGACGGAACCGTACCGTACGAGGAAACCGTGCGTTGGCGCAAAGCCGCCACTTCCAGCTGACGCAGCCACAGCAACAGCCCCAAAGTGACAAGCGGAATCAGGATTAGCGTCAGCTTCCAAACAATGCCGGGGCGGGAAGGCACCCTATTTATTGTCACAGAAGGCGTATTCATGATTTCGTCAGAACGAGCGCCGCGAGAAGCAACGGCAGATACGCGATCGATGCGATGAATAACGAGCGCGCTGCTCCGGCTGTCCGCATCCGTAGGAATCGCATCGCAACTGCGACAAACAGACCGCCGAGCACAAGTTCGGCAGCAAGGTAAACAAGAGTGGTGATTCCAAGAAACGCCGGCAGACCTGCTATCACCAGGAGTAAGATACAGAAAAACACACTCTGGCTGGCGCTGCGTTCGCCGCTACGGTCATCGCTCGAAATCATGCGGAAGCCTGCCCGTGAATAATCTTCCCGGTACATCCACGCAATCGCGAAGAAATGCGGCAGTTGCCACAGAAAGATGATGGCAAAGAGACTCCAGGCGCCGGCACCGATGCTCCCGCGCGCCGCCGCCCAGCCGATCATCGGCGGAATCGCCCCCGGGATCGCGCCGACAGCCGTATTCGCAGTGCTCGCGCGCTTGAGAGGCGTGTAAGCAAAGATGTAGATCGCGATTGTGATCGCCGTTAGCGCCGCGCTGAGTGCGTTGCATACAATCGCGAGATATATGACGCCAAAGATCGAAAGCCCGACACCAAGCGCCAGTGCTTGCAGCGGCGGCATGCGCCCAGCCGGGATCGGGCGCATTTTCGTGCGGCGCATCAGCGCGTCGGCTCTGCGTTCCCACCACTGGTTGAGCGCGGCGGCACCTGCCGCCGCGGCTGCGGTTCCAAAGACGGCGTGCAGAAGCTCGATATAATTGATTGGCGGTTCCGACCCGAGATAAAAACCCACGGCCGTTGTAAGTAGAACAAGCAGCGTCAATCTCGCTTTGACAAGCTCAGCGAGATCACCAACGACGCGATGCCGCGAAGCCGCAAGCGTCGGATTTCCAATTGCGGCCGTTTTCATGCGGGAACGGGTTCGCTGTGCGGCTTGCCCGGTGGTCGCGCCTTGCCAGCTTCGCTTTGTGAAGTTCGCCAGCAAATCGCAGAAATACTCACACCAAAAGATAGCATGAGCGCGCCGAGCGCGACATGCGCGGTTGCGATATCGGCCGCTTTATTGCTCCAGATTATCCAGGCGCCGAGCGCAATTTGGCAAGCGACGAACACAACCCAGATCGTCGAGAGCCGCTTTAGTGCAACGAAATCTCGGGCATATCTCCAGACGCGAAGGCAAAACACAACGATCGCAATCGCAACAATCAACGCGAGAAATCTGTGCACCATTTGCAACCAAATTTGGATTGCATTCACATCAGAGAAGCCACGGGCGTCGCGCCATGCGTTGATCTTTGCAAGCGCACCCGCGCTAGTATCGGGGATGATCCATGCGCCGTTTGCTGTGGGAAAATCAAGAATCGCCAGGTCGCGATGTTGATGGCGCATCGTCGCCCCTAGTCCGAGCTGCACATAAGTCGCAATCGTGATTGCAATCGCGAGCGTTTTGATTGGCAGGAATTTTTGTGAATGAACGTGCCGATCCGCAATCGTTCGCCAAAATTTCGTTGTCACCAGCGTGATGACCACGAGCAATCCAAGGAATGCTTGGGCGACACAGGCGTGAAAGATGCCGATTTCATCTTTCATCATGGTGACTCGAAGTCCGCCCAGAATTCCCTGTAGGATCACGCCGGCAAGCGCGATCAATCCAAGGTTGCGCACCCATCGTCGATCTTCAGTAAGCCAAAGCCACACCGCGAGAATGATTGTGAGAAATCCAACCAACGAACCCATCAGACGATGGGTGTGCTCGAATAAAATTCCGCCGACCCATTTCGACACGGGAAACAGAAACATGTTGTAGCCGAAGGTGGTCGGCCAATCGGGCACGGCCAGCCCGACGTTTTTACTAGTGACCATTCCGCCACTGCAAATGAGCAAGAGGGTCGCGGCACATGTGAGCCACGCAAAATGATTTAGCCATTTACTCGATCTTGCAGAATTCCTCGAATTCATCCTGCAAAAAGATAACCGCAGATTACGCGGATTTCGCAGATGAATTTTCTGTAGCCGTCGCCCTGCTTGCCGCGCCGAAGCTTTACGAAGCAGGGGGGACGACGCGAAACGAGCGTCGTGTTTACATCAGCACGCCGCTTCGCAAAGCGAAGCGGCTACAGCTGAGGAGTCGGCGACGCTGCAGGTGCAGCCGGCTTGCTTTGCGGCTGTTGCGGTGCGCCCGGCGAGGATTGCGGCTGCGGTGCACTTGGCGAAGAGGCGCCTTGCGCGCCCCCAGCCAATTCGGCGCGTTCTTTCAGCCACGCCTGATAATCCTGGGGGGTATCGACCACGAGCGTGCCTTTCATTCCGTAATGGCCCAAGCCGCACAGTTGACCGCAGATCACTTCGTAAGTCCCCGTTTTGATCGGCGTAAACCAAATCGGAATGAGTGAACCGGGGATTGCGTCGCCGGCGATTCGCATGCTGGGCAAAAAGAAATCGTGGATCACATCCTTTGAGGAAAGTTCGGCAATAACCGGTCGATTCACTGGCACATGAAGTTCACCCGTCGTCACAATGTCGTCTTTGCCGGCGGGATCATTCGGGTCGAGGCCAAGCGGATTTGAGTTGCTCACAAAACTGACATCGCGCCGGCCAAATTGGCCGTCCACTCCTGGCAAATGATAATTGAAGCTGAACTGCTGCGCGACCACATGGACAACCAGCCCTTCTTTGCCTGGCGGAAACTGGTTCACGCGCTTTGCCCAGAGCGGAATCGCGAACCCGAGTAGGAGCACAGCCTCGATTAAGACAACGGAGAACTCCAAATGCGTCGAGATGGGGCCGCGCACCCCGTGGTAATCGGCAGCCGGCTGTCGCCGTTTCCGGAAACGAATCAGGACGAAAATAAAAAACACCGACCAGCCCACGAAAAGCGCGCCCATGAACCAGTGCGAAAACTCGAGAATATGATCGATCTGATACCCATGCGATGAGGCGTTCGGCGGCTGCCCAAGGAATTCATTGATCAGCGCCAGTCTATTCATATTTGCTCAGGTCTTCCTCGGCAAGCTCCTGGTGAGGCTCGGCTGGCATGCGTCCGTGGCGCCACAGATGAAAACTGAATGCGCCGATCCCACCGATCACAGACAGGACTGCGCCGAACAGAAACCAGATCGCGATCGCCATGTGCTCGGTCGATTTCCCGTCTTTCGCGCCGTAGCAAAACGGGCATGCCAACACCTGTCCCACTGGCGAAAAGACCGCCAAAAGCAAGATCGATAAAATTTTCGCTCTCATGTGATGATGCGAAGGCGTTTCATTTTCCGATAAAACCAGACGCCGTAAATGATCAGGGCAATCGCGGCGGCAAACGACGCAATTGCTCCGGCAAGATAAATAGGCGCGCCTTCCACCAGATCGACCCAGACGCACCAGGCGCCGGTGCCCAGCGCAAGAAGCGTCGAGAAAATGATGAAAACAATATGGAAAGCTTTAAGGGACATTTATCGATAGATCGGGTAGTCGTACCACGCCAATAAAATAAGCCAGAACAGGCCGAGCACAAAAAAGCCGGTGAAAATCAGGATGCGGTAAATTAGCCGTTTTTCGGCCGCGAGGTGCATGAAAACCGCGGCGACAGCGCCCGCTTTCAACATCGCCACCAACATGGCGATGCCGATGTTGGCTTTGCGCGTTCCGAAATCGACATAGGAAAGCGCAACGGTGACAGCAGTGAACGTGAGCAGGAGCGCACCCACCATCAAATAACCTCTGACGTGCTTTTGCACGCCGTGCGCGTATTCCTCGTACTCCTTGGGATCCTGCGAAATATCAGGCGGATTGTTCATGGCTCAGAGCAGGTAAAAAAGCGGGAACACAAATATCCAAATTAGATCGACAAAGTGCCAGAAAAGGCCGCTCACTTCGACGCGATTGGCCAGGTGTTCGGGATTGCGCTGGTAAACTTTTTTGCTGACCGGCAGCCACATGTAAATAAAGACGATCACCCCGCCCAGCACGTGCATGCCGTGCAGACCGGTGATGGTGAAATAACTGGCGAAATACGCGCTGTGCGTCGGCAAAAACATCGTCGCCCGCTCAACGTCTTCCTTCTCAATCGTTGCAATTTTGTCAGTGACCGGCAATGGGAAAAAGTGCGGCCGGTCCATCGAAGGATTGTTTGGATCGGCATTCACCGGATCAAGTGCAACTTCGTATTCCTTCGCGTTCTGGCTGTGCAAATGGCCTGTGATCTCAAGTCGCGGCTCCATTCCTTTTTCGGCGCGACGCTCGTTCCCTAAATACTGTTCATATTTCCCGAGCTCTTCCGGCTTAATGTAAGCACCGAAATGATTGTATTTCTGGGGCCATTCGTAACCGAGTTTGACGACCAGGAAAATCACACCACATGAAATGGTAGCCAGCATGTACCACCAATAGGCGCGATAGCGTCTCATCTTTAGTGCTGCCCAAGCGAGCACGACCGTGACAGACGACATGATCAGAATGGCGGTGTTCATTGTGCCAACGGGAACGTTGAGCACCCCATGCGGCCACATGCCTAGCGGCGCATCCAATCGCAAAAAGATATAGGCGGAAAAAAGTGCGCCGAAGAGCATCACTTCGGAAGCGAGAAACAACCATATGCCGACCTTGGCATTCCAAAGGCCGGTGTCCGGGCGCGTCGAAACTGTGTACGGAATTTCCATCGCGTCGGTCAGACAAGGACCGGTTCAGCGGCAGGTTTGCGACGCGTACGCTCGGCCGGTTCCACCGGCTCATTTTGCATGGTGAAATCGCGCTCGCGTCCCGGCAGGCTGTACTCGTACGGACCGCGATAGGCGACAGGCGTATGAACAAAATTCCCGTGCGGCGGCGGTGACGGCGCAGTCCACTCCAGTGTGGTCGCTTCCCAAGGATTGTCGTTTACCTTTTCGCCATGCTTGATGCTCCAGAAGAAATTAATGATGAACGGAATTTGCGCGAGCCCCATGATCCATGCCGCCCAAGAAATCGGCGCGTTCCATTGAAAGCCGGTCAATCCCCAAATGGTGTGTTCGTTCGAAACATTCCATCCTTGCCCGCCGTCGTACCAGCGCCTGTGCATCCCAGCCATTCCTTGCAAAAACATCGGCAGAAAAATCACGTTCATGCCGATGAGCGTGGGCCAGAAATGCACTTTGCCCCATAAATCATTCATCTTTCGCCCAGTCGCCTTCGGGAACCAGTAATAAATCCCGGCGAAAAGGCCGAAGATTGTGCCGGGCGCGACAATGTAGTGGAAATGCGCGATGACGTAGTAGGTGTCGTGCAGATAAAGATCGGCTGAATTAAAAGCCAGCGGAATGCCGGTAAGGCCGCCGATTCCAAACATTGGTAGGAACGCGGTGGCGAAAAGCATCGGGACGGTGAAGCGGATCGAGCCGCCCCAAAGCGAAATGAAAAACGCGCTTAAAATGATCACGGACGGAATCGAGATCAGCAACGTCGTTGTCTGGAAAAATGCGCTGACTGCCGTGCCCATGCCAGTGAGCCACATGTGGTGCGCCCAGACAATGAACGACAAAAATCCGATTACCAACACGGAAAACACCAGCGATTTATAGCCCCAAAGTGGCTTGCGCGAATTGTTAGCCAGGATTTCGGCAACAATCCCAAACGCGGGCAAAATTAGCACGTAAACCTCGGGATGCCCGAGGAACCAGAACAAGTGCTGCCACAAAAGCGGGCTGCCGCCACCGCTAATGGACACTGGCGCGCCATTCACAACCAAACCGGCCGGCAGGAAAAAGCTGGTATGCGCTACTCGATCCATCAATTGCATGATAATCGCTCCTTCTAGGGGCGGGAACGCCAGCAGCAACAGAAACGCAGTCACAAATTGCGCCCACACGAAGAACGGCAGCCGCATCCAAGTCAGCCCTTTGGCGCGCAGCTGGATAATGGTCGTGATGAAATTGATCGCGCCAAGCAGCGACGACGTGATCAGAAAAATAAAGCCGATCAACCAAAGCGTCTGGCCGTTGAACACCGGATTATGCCCAGGCCCAGTGTCAGAGAATGCTGCCAACGGCGTATAGGAAGTCCAGCCACTCTTGGCGGCGCCGCCTGGAACAAAGAAACTGATGAGCATGATCAGGCCGCCCACCGCGAACGCCCAAAAACTTGCGGCGTTCACTTTCGGGAATGTCATGTCCGGCGCGCCGATTTGCAGCGGCACAACAAAATTTCCGAAAGCAGCGAAGGCGAGCGGCACAACGCCGGCAAAAATCATGATTGTGCCGTGCATCGCGCCTAACGAATTGTAAAAATCGGGCGTCATTTTCCCGTCTGGCATAGAACCGGGCCCGAAGATATACGGAAGCCATTTGCCGATCACCGGTAGCGCCTGACCGGGATACGCCAGTTGCCAGCGCATCATCATCATCAGACAAAAGCCGAAGAAGAGGAAGCACAGTCCACAAAGACCGTACTGAATCCCGATCACTTTGTGGTCGGTGGAAAAAATGTATTTTCGCCAAAAACCTAGCTCATGATGTTCATGAGTGGCATTATGTGCGTGCGGGTCGTGATGTGTTTCGACAGAAGCAGAAGCGTCCATTTCAGAAGAAAGTTATAGTGGTAATATCAAAAGAGAAAGGCTCATTGCAAAGCCCGAAATTTTCCGGAAAGCTGGATCGGCTAGTCGAGTCACGATCGACATATCAAAATGTAAACTTGCGTTTGATGTTACATCAGCCGCACGTTCCACCATTTCGACAAGCGCGATTCCGGAATTTCCGGAATAGCTTTCCCAGCTTTGTCATAATGCGAGGTGTCGTTGAAAAGGGTCAGGCGCGCGCGCGTCGTGTCTCGAAAATCAACAATATTTAGTGCCGCCGGCTTTTGGTCGAGAGTATCGCGATATCGTCGGGGGTCGAATCCGAGCAATGAGCTTAGTAGAAGCCGGATCGTCGCCTTGTGA
>QHNV01000190.1 GCA_003218535.1 Verrucomicrobiota bacterium | reverse complement strand
AAGTTGCATTGTCGATCTTGCGCAAATGTTTTCCAGATCGTCGCGTCATCGGGATCGATTGCCGCGAATTAATCTGGGGACTGGGCACCTTTCATTGCCTGACCCAGCAGCAGCCAGCCGTTTGATTTCTGTAGCGTCGCTCGATGAGCGACGAATAGTTCGGCGGTCATAGACCGCCGCTCTAGGTTCAATCCGCTCTCGGCCCCGGTTTATAACCGCTCCTCAAGATCGCGTCGTGAAGGTCGGGCGGGTGCGTTTTGCGTGCATCAAAGGTGACAATGATCCGCTCATGTCCAGAATCGACTTTTACGTCGTGCACCCCTTTGATTTTCATGAGCGGGCCGCGGAGCTTTCGGAGAGCACCATGGTGATTTTCGCCTTCGGTGGCGATTTCGATCGTTTCCAAAATCGCGTGGTCGGCGCGTTCCTGGAAAAAGGGATCGGCTGGATCAGGATCGTTTGGCCGTGCAGGGTCCATAGTTTTTATTTATCTAACGTGCGATACCCGCGCGGCGGTCGCCTCAGATGCGGTGGCGGTGGCGATTGACCTCAACTCGCGAAAGCTTTCTGAGTCAATCGCCCCGTGGGCGGTTCGGGTGAACCGCCCTTGCTTTGTGAGACTTCCCGCGCAATCGGTTCAAGCACCCGCCAGACGTTCTCCGCCAGAATTTTTTGGCCAGCAGCGTTGGGATGGATGCCGTCTGGCAAATTTAGCGAGGGATCCCCAGCGACACCGTCGAGGAGATACGGCACTAACGCTGCCCCGTTCTTTCCCGCAAGATCAGCGAACATCTTTCCGAATGCAGAAACGTAGTCGTCTACCGCATAATTGGGCACCTGCATTCCCGCGATCACTACGCGCACCTCCGGATTTCGCGCTTTCACCTTGTCGATGATCTGCTGGAGATTGTTTCGAATTTCATCGACCGCTACGCCGCGAAAAGCGTCGTTGATTCCGAGTTCAAGAATGAAGATGTCGACCCTGCGCTTCAAATGAGCTGGCAGCCGCTCCAAGCCGCCAGCGGTCGTGCCGCCGGTCTGGCTGGCATTGGTCACTTCAAAGTTCAGGCCCGCGGCGCGCAATTTCTTTGTCAGCAACATCGGATAGGCTTCGCTGGGCTTCAGCCCAAATCCTTCGGAGAGGCTGTCGCCCAACACGAGAGCCCTTTTGATTTGTGCCGCGCTGGCACTCTGCGCGCCTGAGAATGATAAGATCGCGACGCAGAACGCGGCACTTCTCCATTGCTTCACCCTTTTAGCCATTTTACTCTTCCGGCCTCACTCGTTAGTGAAATTTTTATCAGCAATCCAAAATCCAAAATCGCAATTCAAAAATTTAATTTATGCCAAATTACGCTATCAACGGCTTCGGTCGCATCGGACGCAACGTGTTGCGCGCCATGACACAAGAACAGGTCGAGCAAGTCCGCGCAATTAACGATCTCACAGATACGCATACGCTGGCCCATCTGCTCAAATGGGACTCCGTGCATGGCAAGTTCGACGGCGAGATCGGTTACGACGACGAAAACGTCATCGTGCGCGGCCACAAAATTAAAATCTTGAAAGAGCGCGACCCGGCGAACCTGCCGTGGAAAAAACTGGATGTCGATGTGGTGCTTGAATCGACCGGGTTATTCACCAGCCGTGAGAAAGCCGAGCTGCACTTGACCAAGGCAGGCGCGAAACGGGTGTTGATCAGCGCGCCGGCAAAAGATCCTGACGTAACGATTTGCATCGGGGTGAACGACAACATCTATGATCCTGCGAAACACAAAATTGTTTCGAACGCGAGTTGCACGACAAATTGCCTCGCGCCCCTGGCAAAAGTCGTGAATGACAAATTCGGTGTCGAGCATGGGTTCATGAGCACCATTCACAGCTACACCAACGATCAGCGCATCCTCGATTTTCCACACAAAGATTTGAGACGAGCGCGCGCCGCGGCAATCAACATCATTCCATCTACGACCGGCGCGGCCAAGGCGATCGGCGAGGTCATTCCAGAATTGAAAGGAAAACTGAACGGCGGTGCGTTCCGCGTACCCACCCCAGATGGATCGGTTACGGATTTCACGGCCGTACTGGAAAACGATGCGACCGCGGATGCAATCAACGCGGCGTTCAAAGAAGCTGCATCAGACAAGGGCTATAAGGGCGTGCTGGAGTACAGTGACGAGCCGCTCGTTTCCGAGGACATCATCGGCAATCCGCACTCCTGCATTTTCGATAGCCAATTGACGCTCATGCTGGGCAACCGCTTTGTGAAAGTGGTTGGGTGGTACGACAACGAATGGGGCTACAGCAATCGTTGCGTCCAATTGATGGAGATATTGGCCACTTAAAGAGCATGGGAAGAATCGTTACGCCGGTAAAAATCGAGAATCTGCTCGATCCATCGAAGAAGATTAAGACAGACGCTCTGGTCGATACCGGTGCTTACATGATGACGTTACCGAATGCTTGGCGCGGCCGATTAGGCGACCCGCCGGCATCGCGAAAAGTTGAGCTTCATCTGGCCACAGAGGAGACGGTTGAAGGCGAAGTTTGCGGTCCCATTTACATTCAAATTGCAGGCTTCCCGTGCATCGCGGGTGAAGTGCTTTTCATAGAGATGAAACCGGCTGATGGCGAGTACGAACCTCTGATCGATTATATCACACTGGAACAATCGCAGGCGGCAGTAAGTATGATGGGTCATCGACTTACGCACGTCCGCTATATGGACATGAAATAGCAATGCCGAAACTCTCACTCCGCGATCTGGATGTGCGCGGGAAACGCGTGCTGGTGCGGGCGGATTTCAATGTACCCGTCGAGACGCGCGGCGGAAAGTTCCGCATTACCGATGACACGCGTATTCGGGAAAGTTTGCCGACGATCAGTTATCTGCGCGAGCACGGTGCAAAGACAATTTTGATGTCGCACTTTGCCCGGCCGAAGGGCAAGCCTGTTGAGAAATATTCGCTTCGCCCGATCGGCGACTATTTGCACTCGCTCATCCATCAACCGGTCATTTTCAGTCACGACACCATCGGAGAGGTGCCAGCGAAAATTGTTGACCACATGGAAAGTGGGGACGTTGCCCTGCTGGAGAACGTCCGCTTCCAGCCAGGCGAAGAGGCGAACGATCCCGAGTTTGCTAAGGCGCTCGCGGAGCTTGGCGATCTTTATGTGAACGACGCCTTTGGCGCGGCGCACCGCGCACATGCGTCCACGGTGGGAGTGACAAAATTCGTCGAGAAAGCGGCGATGGGACTCTTAATGGAGAAAGAGCTGAAGCATCTGCGTGATGGACTAGAGAAACCTGCCAGACCATTCGTGGTGATTTTGGGCGGCGCGAAAGTCTCCGATAAAATCGGCGTTTTAAAGGCGCTCATGGAAAAAGCCGACACCATTCTGATCGGGGGCGCGATGGCCAATACATTTCTTAAAGCGGAAGGAATTCCAGTCGGCGCGTCGCGCGTCGAATCCGACAAAGTCGATCTTGCGTGCGAGCTTCTCGACACGGCGAAACGACGCGGAGTGAAATCGATCGCGCTTTACCAGGATGAAATCGCGAAAGCGGAAACGATTTTGTGGAACGGACCGGTGGGAATTTTTGAAATTCCCGAGTTTGCCGAGGGAACCATCGCGATCGCCGAGGCCCTCGCCCAATCGGGAGCGACGACCATCATTGGCGGCGGCGATTCCGTAACGGCTATCAAGCAGGCAGGGCTCGCTGACAAAATGACCTTCATCTCCACCGGCGGCGGCGCAGCGCTGGAATTGCTCGAAGGCAAGGAACTTCCCGGTGTCGCCGCGCTCTCGGACAAGAATTGATCCGTTCCTCGTTAGTGTCGGATCGCTTGCGACTCCACGCCGGCCTGACGAAGATGCCTAATGCGTATCGGGATCACACTTGGCGATTGCGCGGGGATCGGGCCGGAGATTGTCAATCTCGCGCTGAAATCGGATCACCTTCCGAAATCAACCGAGTATGTGATCATCGGTCGGCAACCAGATTGCAAACCAGGTAAGCCGACGATCGAAACAGCGCGAGCCGCAGCCGCAGCTCTTGAAGAGGCGGTCACGCTCGCACGACGCGGCGAAATCGACGCCATTGTTACCGGACCAGTTCACAAAGCGCGGATGTACGAAGCCGGATTTAAGTTTCCCGGGCAAACGGAATTTTTCGCGGAGCGCTGTGGGGTGAAAAATTTCGCGATGTGTCTGACCGGCGGCGAGATCACTATCGCGCTCGTCACCACGCACATTCCACTGAGCGAAGTTTCGCGCGCGCTCAAACAATCCGAGATTGTGCGCGTCGGTTTACTACTCGTGGATTTTCTTCGTTCCTGGTCCAAGGAAGCGCCGCGAATTGCGATCGCCGGATTAAATCCGCATGCGGGCGAATCCGGAAAACTCGGGCGCGAAGAAATTGAAATCATCAGCCCAGCTATCGCGGCGCTGAAATCCGAAATCCGAAATCCGAAATCCGAGATAACAGGGCCTCACTCTCCTGACACGGTTTTTCATCGTGCTGTCAAAGGCGAATTCGATGCCGTTCTCTGCATGTATCACGATCAGGGATTGATCCCGCTGAAAGTGCACGCGTTTCATGAGGGAGTAAATGTCACGCTGGGATTACCGTTTCCGCGTACCAGCCCTGATCACGGCACGGCCTTTGAAATTGCTGGCAAAGGAATCGCGCGCCCCGACAGCATGATCGCCGCGATCAAGCTTGCTGTGGAATTGGCGGATTGTTCGTGCTCGTGATCATCCGAATGCTCGATTCAAGTTGCTCGTACTTTGTAGCCGCTTCCCTGCGGGAAGCGCGAGCGTCGCCCACAGGGCGACGGCTACAGTGGAGCGGGCTTCGCGCCTCTGAATTGCTCGCGCTATTTCGATTACGATTACGAGCATGACCACGAGCAGGATCGAGAAATATCTTTCAGTCTTTAATATCGGGCTGCAGAACACGTTCGTGTATCGCTGGAATTATTTTCTGCGCGCGCTTTTTGGACTGATCCCGCTCGCGGGCACGGTCTTTCTTTGGAGCGCAGTGTTCAAAGAACGCGGCGGCGGGCTGCACGGTTACGATTACAGCTCGATGATCTATTACTATTTGCTCACGCTTCTGGTGAGCAATCTGGTCACGCCCACCGAGGACGAATGGCAAATCGCCGCCGACATTCGCGAAGGCCAGATCAACGCGCTGTTGACGAAACCGATGAGTTATCTCGCCTATCGGTTCAGCATTTTTTGCAGCGCACGGCTCGTTTACACACTCGTGACGCTTCCGCCGATCGCACTCATCTTCCTTTATTTTCGCGACTACATTGTGCTGCCGCACGATCCGCTGATCTATGCGCTGGCGACCGTGTCCATGTTAATGGCGGCATTAATCCAATTCTTCATCACTTACAGCCTGGCAATGTTTGCCTTTTGGATCCTGGAAATTTCCACCATCGTTTTCATCGTTTACTCGTTCGAATATTTCCTGGGCGGCCAGATGTTTCCCATCGACATCATGCCAAACGCCGTTCAGGCGGTGATGAAATGGCTGCCCTTTTACTACGAACTGTTTTGCCCGGTTGCGATTTTTCTAGGGCGACTGAAAGGGCCTGATCTCGTTCAAGCGCTGTTGATTCAAAGCGGCTGGCTTTTGCTCGCCTGGGCATGGGCAAACACCATGTGGAAACGCGGCCTCGGCCACTATCAAGCCGTGGGCGGCTGAACATTGTTAGGCAGTACGCCGCGCGCGATTGCGCTTGAGAAGCCGGCTCTTCCGAAAGCGCATCTCTCCGCGCATCACGTAAAGCACATAGACTTTCCTCGCGCGGCGGTCGTAGCGATAGAAAACTCGACACGGCGGCTCCACGATTTGACGATAACGACGCGAGTACCGGCGAAGCTCCGGCGGAACGGAACCGCTCTCGGGATGTGCCTCCAACTGCTCGACGTGCTGGAACACGCGTTGCACGAGCCCACGCGCCGCGAGCTGGTTGTCAAGCGCGATGTAATCTGCAATTGTGTCGAGATCGTGGAGCGCCGGCTCGGTCCAGATCAGCTCAGCCATCGCGCCATGCGTTTCCTGGCCTCGCGATTAGTCAGCACGCGGCCCTCTTCGATGGCGCGCTCTCCGCGGGCGATACCCTCAAGGATGGCAAGCCGTCGCTGGGTGTCCTTATAGGTCTCGACATCCACGAGATACGCGGCTGGACGCCCATGTTGGGTGATAAGCACCGGGTCACGCTCGGCCTTGACATCTGCGATGATCTCGGTGGCCTTGCGCTTGAGGGTGGTCACAAGCTCGGTGCGCATAAAGTGATACTAAAGTGACATTTTGCCTCCCGCAAGATATTATCTCGCGATGATCTGGAAACGCGGCCTCGGCCACTATCAAGCCGTCGGCGGATAAACTTGTGAAACGAAATAAGAAACGAGAGTTGTCCAGAACCGAACGCCTCCAGCCAGAAGCATTAGCAAAGGAGCTGGAGGGATATTGCAACGCGGGAATGAAAGAAGAGGCACTGCGCATCGCAGATGCCATCCTCAAAAAGAAACGAATAACTCCAGAAGAATTCTTCCAGCTGATTCGCACCGTCGGCGTTCATTCAAATTTCACCAAGTGGGAGACAAAGATTCGAGCGGCATACGACCGACAATCCCGCCGATCCAAACAAAAAGCTAGGTCCGACATGTTGTTGATGTACGCGTCGAACGGCGAATGGCAGGAGGCTTCTAACTTTCTAAGTCTCCGCCGACCCTGTACAGCCGCGGAAATCTTATTTTCTATGGATGTTTTGCTCGCACTCAAACGATTTGATGATGCGCGCCGTTTGGGGATGAGATGTATAAAAATTGTTACTCGACCCATCGATGCCTTCGACCGAAGTCTGCTTATAACCGCGATCGGAGAATATTTCTCCCGGATGCAAATGTGGGAGGAGGCTGTCGACATCTGGAAATACATGCCTCTCGACCAGCCATTTGTCAGCAGAAGACGAAAGAGAGTTGCTCAAGCTAAAGCGCGGAATCGAGAAACTTCTGCCCGAAGAAACGCGTAGAGACGGCGGTGTGATGACGGGAGAGGAATTGTTACGCCCAGATTCGCGCGGGGAGAGCGATGACACTCCTGCTGACAGGTAAGTTCGTGAAATTCACGATTGCTCGCCGCGCACTTGAGAAATTGCTCAAAGCCGTGGCCTCACGCCCGGGTGAAGCGGACAGGATCAACGAAGAGGACACGGTCACACTGTCGGGTTGCGCGGGGCGCGTGTTTGTCGAGTACAAAGGTGACGTCACTGATTTTTCTGACAGAATGAACAGAATCTTTTCAGAATGGATTTTGTTGATTTTGTAAATTCTGTCTGACCATCTGTGTCCTCCGTGGTGAAATGGGAAGATGGAGCATCGAGGCGCTCGTGTTCGAGGCTGTAGAGTCCGCTGCCCTCAGCGGAGAACCCTTGGTCACGTCCGGCTGGATGCGCTGGGGACAGCGCACGCTACAGCGTTCCGGCCGCTTGAGAACGGCGCGGCGATCTTGCGGGCGCAGAAATTCCGAACGCTTCTCAACACTTTACAGAGGAACGCGCTCCTTAACTTTCGAGGGAAACGCGGACGGCTTCCGCATCCAAACGTTCTGGATGCCGGTGCTCGGCTACGATGCGTACCCGAAGCCGCCGACGGAATTGTAGTTTCGCCTAGCTGCCGCTGATTACGTTGTTCGCGTGCACAAACTCGGGCTTTTGACGGTGAAACCACTTCAGAAACCGTTCCGGGTCATTGAAAATCGGCGGATTGCCACCGCGTTGGATATAGCCCTTCTTAAGTAGCTCGCCGCTCTTGCGGCGGAGGTCACCCCATTCAGCGAGTATTTCCTCATCAACACGCTGTGCGCCCCCGGTGTACTCTCCAATCGGAATGTGCCGACGCAGGCGCCCCGACTCGCGTGGGTCCGCGAACACAACCACTTCTTCGTCCTGAGGATCGGCGCGGCGCGTATGTGCGTTACGGTGGGAATCGAGAATACCAACATCTTTAGCACAGAGCACGTGAGAAACTCGGTAGAAGCCAATCACGGAGCAGACAATCGAACCGGCTTGTGGACCGTCCAGCCACCGCATGCCGGCCCAGAACACGATGAAGCTGCCAGGAACGATGAATTCACATATCCGTTGAGCGCGGCTGCCGGCGTCGCCGTACGTGAGTTGTGAGAAATCGGGATCCAGATGACACCAGCCGCGGAGGCCGGCAGGCCACGAGCTACCAAGCGCTGTCACGAAAGGAACGAACTCATCGTACGTATGGTCGAACATCGATCCACGTCCACCGGCTGCCTCGTCTGGAATAGGCACGTAGCAAAATGACCGATCCGCTCGGCATGGTGCGTTCCACCGGCCAGCTTCAGAGTCAACACCTACCCTATACAACAATCCATTCGGCATAACACTAGCAGCATTGTCCTGCAGTCTTCTTCGGCTCACATCGAACTGCTGTGCACGCGTCGGCGCCGGAGCTCAATTTGCTGCGAGACGGCGGCGATTTTAATGCTAGGCGCACGATCTTATTCACCTCGGCTAACTCCTGCGACGTGAATCCGTGCACCAAGCTTCGAACGTTGTTTCGATACATTCGCTTGGCGAGATTTGGGGCTAGTGTTTTGAAATCCAGCGCGTCTTTGCTGCAGTCATAGAAGTGGTCGAAAGTGACCAGTGGTCCTTTTCTGTCCGTGGCCGGGAATTTGTGAGGCCCGACGCCAATCCAATTGATCTTCCGATCGATTCCCCACGAACGGGCTTGTGCTCCGATGCCACCGATGCCAATAACGGCGTCAAACTCGCGAGCGCGAAATGACTTCATACAATCGTTGCAGCCGAAGCAACCATTCTTATCAGGGTCGCCGTTGTGAGTTCGCTTGTAGACCAGAACGCGCTTAAACATTGTTCTAGTGCCCGTCTATCTTGCGAAACCAGCGGCTTGCCAGGCTTTGAAGCCACCGGCCATGTTGCGGACGTTTTTGTAGCCCATCTTTTGCAGGTTCTCCGTCGCGAGCGCCCCGCGGCCGCCTCCGCCGCAATGACAGATGATCATTGCGTTCGTGTCGGGGACTTTTTCCTCGATGTCCAATTCGATCGTGCCGCGGCTCATGTGCATCGCGCCGGGAATATGCCCCTCATCCCATTCGTCTTTGTCGCGCACATCGACGATGACTGCTTCGCCGCTTTTTAATTTCGCCGCCGCGTCCTGTGGCGAGATCTCGCTGATGTTCTTCTTCGCGTCAGTGACCAATTTTTCGAAACGAGTATGCTCTGCCATAGAGAACTTCTAACCACGAATAGACACGAATAAACACGAATTTGGCCTTCATTAGTGTCCATTGGTGTGCATTTGTGGTTAAATCGGTATTATCCGCGTAATCCGCGGTAAAAATTTCGCGCTATTCGTAGCGCAGCGCTTCGATGGGATCGAGGGCGGCGGCTTTGCGCGCTGGATAGAATCCGAAGAAGACACCTACGGCTGCGCTGAACAAGAACGCAATAGCGATTGAGCCGATTGAAATCAGCGTGGGCCAATGCGCGTATATCGAGAGCACGCGGGATACGGCGATGCCGCAGATGATCCCAATGACGCCGCCGACGGAACTCAGCGTCACGGCTTCGATGAGGAACTGCGTGAGAATGTCGGCCCCATGCGCGCCCACGGCCATGCGCACACCGATCTCGCGCGTCCGTTCGGTCACGCTCACCAGCATGATGTTCATGATGCCGATACCGCCAACCACCAGAGATACGCCGGCGATTGCGCCGAGGAGGACCGTCATCACCCGTGAAGTGGCCGTGGCAGCTTCGGCGATCTCCTGTTGGTTGCGAACGGTGAAATCGTCATCGTGCCCGGCGCGAATGTTATGCCGTTGCCGAAGCAGCGAGATGATTTGTTGCTGGGCAGCTTCGACCTGACTGCTGTCGGCGATTTGTACATTGATATTGCGCAACGTCGTGCCGCCGATCACGCGTTTCATCGCACTGGTGTACGGCATGACGACGATGTCGTCCTGATCGACGCCTTGCGGGCTCAACCCTTTGGGCGTGAGCACGCCGGTAATCGTAAACGGCACATTTTTGATGCGCAAAACTTGGCCGATAGGATTTTCGTTGCCGTAAATCTGAGTCGCGGTTGTGCGGCCAATGACGCAAACCTTGTTCGCGCTGCGCACATCCTGCGGCGTGAACGGTGCGCCGTCGGCCAGCGGCCACTGACGAATATCGAAATAATCCGCCGATTCGCCGAAAATCCGAGTGAACCAGTTTTGATTTCCGGCAGCCACCTGCGTGGTTGAGACAACTTCTTCGCTTACGCCAATAACGCCGGGCACTTCGCGCCGGATTGCCTCCGCGTCTTCAATCTTCAACGTGCCGGCACCGCCCCAACCGGTACGGATGCCGCTCGAGGTGGTGCTTCCGGAAAAAATCAAAATCACATTTTGGCCGAGGCTGGCGATCTGCGCTTCCACCTGCGCCTTGGCGCCGTTCCCGATCCCTACCATCGCTATGACTGCGCCGACGCCAATGATGATTCCCAACGCAGTGAGTATGGAACGCATCTTGTTTCGGCGCAGAGCGCGGTACGCGACGTTAAATGTGGGTGCGATTCGCATGTTATGCGTTGAAGCGTTGAAGGGTTAAAGCGTTGAAGCGGATCATTGCTGAGGCTGTCTTGCCGCATCCGATCGTTGTGAAACCGCGTGATCATCCAGGATCATTCCATCTCGCATCATCACGTTGCGTTGGGCGTAGGCAGCGATGTCCTGCTCATGCGTCACCATGATGATTGTGATGCCACGCTCATTCAGTTGCTGAAAAATTGCCATGATCTCGACACTGGTGCGGCTGTCGAGATTGCCGGTCGGCTCATCGGCAAGCAACATTTCAGGATCGTTGATCAGCGCGCGCGCGATCGCGACCCGCTGCTGCTGGCCACCGGAGAGCTGGCTCGGATGATGATCTTCGCGGCCGACGAGACCAACTGATGAAAGGACGCGATCTGCTTTTTCGCGAAGCTCCGCATGTGACAGGTGCTGCGCGCTGTAAACAAGTGGTAGCTCCGCATTCTCGCGCGCAGACGTCCGCGGCAGCAGATTAAAATTCTGAAACACGAAACCGATTTTGCGATTGCGAATATCGGCGAGCTGATCGCGATCCAGTCCCGAAACGTCTGCATCCTCCAGGAAGTAATGGCCGGACGTCGGCCGATCGAGGCAACCCAGGATGTTCATCAGCGTGGATTTACCGGAACCGCTCGCACCCATGAGCGCGACGAATTCGCCGCGTTTGATTTCGAGCGACACGCCGCACACGGCGGGCACTTCCATTTCGCCGGTGTGATAAACCTTGTGTACGTCAATCAGCCTAACGAGCGCGCCGTTTTTCATGTCGTTTTTATTTGTTCATAAATGTTGTAGCCGCGTCTCTGTGAGACGCGCCTCGCATGCGGTGCAAATATGCCAGCGCCACGCTTCGCACAGCGAAGCGGCTACAGCTGCCAAGGAGCAATAAGGCGAATTCTCTCTTAATGATCATGGAAACCGTCGCGGCCCGCCGGAGAATGGATTCGCTGGCGTGGACGCCGCTGGGGATTTCGATGTCAGCTCTGCCGTCACAACGCGATCGTCTTCTTTTAATCCTTCCATGACTTCGGTCACTACGCCGTCGCTGATTCCCGTTTTAATCTGCACCGGCTTCGGTTGGCCGCCCGACAAGAGATAGACTGTCCGTCCGCTCGTTCGCCGCTCGCGCCCGCCACTGCCTCGCGCGCCCATGGGCCCGGGCGATCTCGATCCTAATTCCGCCGGTGTGGCTTCCGCCGGTCGATAACGCAGCGCAGCATTCTTGATTTGAAGCACGTTGTCCTTATGCGCGACAATAATTGAAACGTTCGCAGTCATTCCCGGTTTCAATTTCAAATCCGGATTGCTTACGCCGATGACCGTGTCGTAGGTCACAACGTTTTGCACCGTGATCGGCGCGTTTCGCACCTGTACAACCTTGCCGTGAAAGATGCGCATCGGGAACGCGTCCACGGTGAAATCGACGTCCTGTCCCACCTGTACGACACCCACGTCGGCTTCAGCGACATTCGAGTCGATCTGCATTTTGGTGAGATCATTCGCGATTTGGAAAATGACCGGCGCCTGCAAGCTGGCGGCGACGGTCTGGCCGACATCGACGTTGCGCGAGATCACGACGCCATCGATCGGCGACGTGATCGTGCAATGCTCAAGATCCGCCTTCGCTTTATCCAGCGCCCCTTGTTTGATTTTCACATTGGCTTCCGCCTGGTGAAGCGCCGGATCAATTTGCGCCACGACCTGACCGGCTTTCACCTGCGAATTAAAATCCGCGAACAACTTGGCGATATTCCCGGAAACCTGGCTGCCCACCTGCACGTTGACCACTGGATTGAGGGTGCCGGTGGCAGTAACCGCCTGAGTGATGGGCCCGCGTGTTACCGTTGCAGTCTGATAATTTGCAGCGCCTCCATTGCGGCACTGCCGGACAACGAGTGCGATAAGTAATAATAGCCCAACAATAATGACCAGCCAGGGCACGAAACGTTTCATCTAAGCGATAGTTGACTGCGCCTATAAGTAAGAGACAGGAAGAAGCGATGCGCCGTTACATCGAAATCTACTCCATCATGCTGCGCAACTCGCTTATCCGCGAGATGAGTTTCAAAGCAAATTTCCTCTTGTGGATGGTGGTCGAGATTCTTTGGTTCTGCGGGCAAATCGTTTTTTTCAGCATCATCTTTGGGAACGTCGATCACATCGGGGACTGGACAAAGTGGGAAGTGGTGCTGCTGGTCGGCACACACCAAATCATCGCGCAATTGTTTCAAGCCTTCTTTTTTGTGAATGTGGCAAACATTCCGGAACTGGTCCGCACCGGAAGACTGGACTCGCTGCTGGTTTTGCCGATCGATAGCCAGTTCGCCGTCTCCACGAAACAATTCGCTCT
>QHNV01000198.1 GCA_003218535.1 Verrucomicrobiota bacterium | reverse complement strand
CCTACTGGAGGCACAACCCGAAGATGCCGGGAAAGCGACGATCGAACCGAAAGGAACCGGCAAACCATGAAAAACCGCCAGTGGCGAGTTTTCGCGTTTCGCGAGGTTGATATGTCGCCGACCGCAGCTAGCGAGATGCCTTCACCAATTCGCAATGACGCGCTGTTTCAGAATTCTCCGCACCTTTCCCAATATTCTCGTTGGATTCAATGGGTCTCGAGGCATCGAGCAATTCCATCAGACGAGCTTCGTAGGAATCACACATTGGAGATTTGCCATTTTGCTGGACCCACTCGGGATGTTGGGTCCGCAGATCATGGTGAATCTGTTGCAGTAGTGCCGCGTAGGTGTGGATTTGTAGAGCCATGGCGTCGGCTTGATGAAGGATTCACGTGTGCCGCGGAAGAGTTCTTCCAAAGCCCCGCCGGAACAGCCAACCAGCAGCGGCACCGTAGAGCACGCGCCAATAATTCCCAAAGAGCGAGCGTCCATACTCGGGAGCCAACTCGATCGCCTTGCGGCGCTGGCGTTGCAACAGCACGGCTAGCAGTCCACTTTGCGTAAGGGTCGGGGTTGAGGTCATAACGTAGTTTTTTCTGTTTTTCATAAAGGCCCCTTTTGAAGTTGGACAACGCTGCAGGCGGATTCCGATATGGGACTTTAGTTCTATCCCTTTAGAGGGATACCAGTTTATGATTTTTGCCACAAACGAAGTTCGCGTTTCAATCACGATGACTTGGTTGCGTTTATTTTACTGCCGTTGCCATCGCGTTAGCCAGCGACAGAGTCACAGTGATGACGATTATTCCGAAGGCGACGAGCTCGATTAAATAATCGGGACGTTCTCTGTAGGCGTATCGATCGCTGAAGAAGCGAGAAGCTCGAACGCGCAGCGAGTTGGTAGTTTTCATGCCAATAATTGACAACCACTTGCCTTGGGTCGCTGCATCGTAAAAGTAACCCTGTTGTCACTTTCCGCAGACGGACGATCGCACCTCGGGTGAGCTACTTTGAGAATTTGATCTAGCCGTATAAGGTCAGCGCATGCGTCACTGTCATCGCGGAGGACAAGCCGACAGCTTTTCTCGAACTTGAGTTGCGCAATTCGCGCTTGCGGTGAATTGCCTCGACAAGCACGCGACATTTTTCCGAGACTCGCTGGATATGAAAACGAAGGTTCCATCAACTCTAATTACAATTGCACTCGTCTGCTTTGCGGTCGTCCAAAACACGCAGGCGCTCAATCCACCGCCGGACGGAGGCTATCCGGGAGGCAATACGGCTGAAGGGCAGGACGCCCTTCTCAGTCTCACTAGCGGCCTATACAATACTGCTCTTGGTCTGTTCTCGCTAAGGATCAATACCACCGGCAGTTTCAATACGGCTACGGGTGCTGGTACGCTTCTTTCTAACACCGGGAGCGATAATACGGCCACTGGTGCCGGAGCGCTTTTAAGCAACACCAGCGGCGTTTCTAACACGGCTACCGGTGAAAGTGCGCTCTTTTTCAACACTACCGGCACCAACAACACGGCCGACGGTTCCGGCGCACTTCTTAAAAACACCACCGGCACCGACAACACGGCCCTCGGTTTGGATGCGCTCTTTAACAACACCACCGGCAACACCAATATGGCCATCGGTAACTCTGCGCTCAATAGCAACACCACTGGCAGCGACAACACCGCCATAGGATTTAGTAGCGGCTTTGCAGTGACTACGGCCAACAATGTTATTTGTATCGGCGCGCGGGTCGCCGGAGCCAATGTAAGCAATACTTGCTATATAGGCAGCATCTTTGGCCAGACCTCTTCTGCCGGAACGGCGGTTTTCATTAATTCAGACGGCAAACTCGGCACGACCACTTCTTCGAAGCGCTTTAAAGAAGGCATAAAACCGATGGATAAAACCAGTGAATCTCTGTTTTCGCTGAAACCAGTTAGCTTCCGCTACAAGAAAGAGATTGACCCCGCGAGCACATCTCAGTTCGGACTTGTAGCAGAAGATGTCGAAAAAGTGAACCCTGCTCTTGTGGTGCGTGACAAAGACGGAAAACCTTATAGCGTCCGTTACGACCAGGTGAACGCGATGTTGTTAAACGAGTTTCTAAGAGAGCACCGCACAGTGCAGCAACACGAGGCGATAATAGCCCAGGTAGAATCCAATGCTGCAAAGCAGGAAGCGACGATCGCGCGCCAGCAAAAGCAAATTGAAGCGCTTACCGAGGGCCTACAGAAAGTGAGCGCGCAGCTGGCTGCAGCGAGTCCCCCCGGTGGCGGACTTGAAGCGAGCAAATTCGCCACCGTACGAATCCGCGGTGGCGGACCTGCGCCGCAAGTGGTCAACAACGATTAGCAAAGCAGCCAGGTCGCTCTGCTTAGTTCAGTTGAACAGAAACAAGTCACTATCAAAAGCGTCCGTAATCGCGGCCCTCGTGCTTGTTGCGTTCGCACTGGACACGGTGTTGACGGCCACTGTTGCCGCTCCATCACCAGCGCTCAGCGAGCCGACAAGTCCGTCGCCTGCCCCAGCCGCAACTGCCTCAGAAGCGAAGACTACTCCAAGGGATACGGCGGCTAATAACTCGACGCTGGACAGCCTTTTGAAACAAGAAGGCTTCGGAGTGGTGAAACTTAGGCAGGAGAACCTCGACAATCAAAAGGCGCACAAGAACGACCCGAAACATCTCATCGTTGATGTCGAAGTTAATCGAGTGAGCGCTTCGTTAATGGTCGATACCGGCACGCCAATAACCAATATTGCGCGGAGCAGGCTCAAGGAATTCGGTCTTGTCGAGCAGAAGACTTCTCTTCGAGTAACAAGTCCGCTAAGATCGGCCTCCAACAAATTCTTTGGCATCGCAAAACTCAACACGCTTGCCATGAGTAATTGCGTGATGCAGGACCTACCAGTTTTAATTGACGCGATTCCATATGTAGACGGCGTTTTTGGATCCGACGACATGCACAGAATTGGCGCGGTGTTGGATTGCACCGAGCCCGCACTTTACTACGCACCTCGGGGACCTAATAGCGATACAAGCAGCAAATTGGCGGCGATGCTCCAAAACAATGGGTTCACGCAGGTTCCCATGCATTTAACCTCAAATCATCGTCTCGAAGTTGCTTGTTCCATCGATGGTGTACCGTCGACCATCGTGG
>QHNV01000197.1 GCA_003218535.1 Verrucomicrobiota bacterium | reverse complement strand
TGCTATATTTGTTTGACACCGTTTAAACAATGTTCCAAAAAGGCTTTATATCTCTCATCTCATTCAACGGAAACGGCGGGTCGAAGTTCTCGAAAATCTTTTAAACACAATGAAATAAAAAAGAACAAACCCGAAAAACGTAAACCCAAAACCACTGCGAACTCCCGCCTGTTACCATTTTGGATTGCGGCCACCAAAACATGAACGCTCTTCTAGCCTTTCTTTCCTTTGCTTTAATTCAAACAGAAGCCGCGCAGCCGTTTCATCCCTGTGAGCCTTGGCCGGAATGCAAAAGCGCCACGTCTCCTACGCCTACGCCGACAGCCACCGCAACAGCGACTCCAACGCCTACTGCAACCGGCATCGGCGTGATGTATCTGGCCGAGAGTTACGTTTCTGAGCCGCCTATTGATCCTTACACCATTCAGGGCGTGACGAACACGCACGTGAAAGGGATCCTATGGCGGGAGACATGGGAAAGGCTTGATAAGTTCGGACAAGGGCAGCACGATTGGGCTTTTCTCGATGCTTGTTTCAACGCGTCAGATGGCAATAACAAAGATGCCGCATTAGAAATCTTAGCAGGCAACTTCAGCCCGGCGTGGTTCTTTAATCTGCCCAACGCAAAACAAATCATCGCTGGCGGCGACAATCTGCCGACGACAGTGCCTTGGGATCCTGTGTTTCAATCTGAGTGGGAGGCGGTTCAAACGGCAATGGCGAATCGCTATAAAAGCCACGCACGTTTGAAATACGTCAAACTGATCGGCCCGGGACACGGTTCGGAATCCTTCTTTGCAACTAACCCGGATGAGCGTGCTCAGGCCGACGCGCTTGCGCAATCAATGGGATACACGGATTCAGTTGCGGCATGGGAAGCGGGCGTTACATGGCTGATCGATAT
This sequence comes from Verrucomicrobiota bacterium, assembly GCA_003218535.1. Lineage (GTDB taxonomy): Bacteria > Verrucomicrobiota > Verrucomicrobiia > Chthoniobacterales > UBA10450 > Udaeobacter. Next base: position 6,408 of record QHNV01000197.1, on the reverse strand, counting down.
GTTCGTGCGGGTTTGGTATCCTATACCCGTTGTTCTAGGCACCGGCTCTCCATTCGCCAATCCTGAAGGACAAACCGCGCTACAAGCCATGTTTGATTACGGGGATGCGACTTATCCCGGCAAGGTCGGCGCGCGTGCTGATGATCTAACTGCCAACAACCCGGAAGATGGGCAGCCTTCGGCTGAAATAATCCGGCAAATCTCACAGCACTGTATTGCAACAGGATACCAGTTCGGCAACCACCAAAATGTTAATGACCCGAATCCACCCGACCGATTGAATCAGGCGTTAATTCGCGGGACAGGGTTCAGCGCGCACTTCATAGAAGTATTCGCTGACGACGCCGATAATCCCATTTCGGGCCAAGTGTTAGACGACGCTAATGCGCGAATGGGAGTTCCATAAATGCCCGCAGTAAGTCAGGCGCAACGAGGTTATCTCGCGATGTTACCAGGGGACGAGGCCAAGGTGGTAGGGAAAAAAACAAAGCTTCACCACACCTTGAAGTCGCCAATGTGTTCGTGTGTTTCGATCACGGCGCCCGATTCGTCGAACAGGCGAATCACGGCATCAATGTGAACAGCTTCGGTGCATCGCGTAGCCGATAGCGTTCGCGACGGCGTTTGGCCCGGCATACCACAGCCGACCGAACGGCAGCGCATCGGAAATTAGGTCAAAGCCGCAAGTCGCGAACAGACACGGGGTCGCAGCGGCAACGCCAAGGGGGGTTCGTTTCATAGCCGCTCCTACTTACGCACGATGCGATAATGCCCTTTTCGTCCTCCACATCGCAATGACAAAATGTTACGTGAACAGGCGCAATGACGCGGACGACGTTCACGATTACTGCGATTGCTTTTGCTTGCAGCACGGCAGCCGCAGAACTGACGCCAGTCACGCTTGAATCACCTTGCGAATGTCGCGACAACCACGGCGAACATCGCTGGGCGGTAAAGAACGATCCTTCAACTCCGCCCGTGGATGCGAGCGCAATACAAGCTGTCACGCGCTTCGGATGTGTTTAGTTGGCCGGGGGCAGCGGAGCATTTAACGCAAAGCTCAGAGCGTACCGGGATCGAGAATAATTGGTTCGCACTCACGGGGCGCGTAGTTGCGGTGAAAGTCGAAATGGACGGTGATCTACACCTTGCGCTTCAAGATGCGACCGGAGACAAGCCGGGCATTGTTGTCTGTGAAATACCAGCAAAACAGCAATGTTGTTCGATTCGTGAAACGGTTTTCAGTTGGACGACAACGCGATTCCCGTTTCACACTAGCTCTGACAGAAAACTAAAATTGACCGGAGCGCCGATCATCACTGTAACGGGAAAGGCGTACTGGGACGTTGGCCATGCACCCAAGGATCAGTCGAACCGGAGAAGCCATCTTCCCGGCTACGCTGCATGGGAAATTCATCCGGTGATGAAACTAACAGTCCAGTGATTCGCTTTTACGACGTGGCGGGCAACGTGATCGAGACGCACGAGCACGCGGGCGAGTTCAAAGAGTGGTAGCGCGAGGAAACAAAAAGCGGCAGCCGCCTTCTTCCGCAAGGTGTCGATATGTGCCCCATGCGCCAAACGCCCACAGAAGCGGCAACAAAATCGGGCTGAATGTTATTTTTCCGAATTTCTCGACGTCGGGCATTGCTCGGAGTGCCTCGATTGATTCAGTATACTTGGGAGAGAACACCCTCGGAGCGGTTTCGGCAGCGCGCTCAAAAGCGGGATATGTTTCAGGATACAATGTTCTCAACATTCCTGTGGTCGCGAGGATCAGGACCGACCCAAGAACGAAGCATACGCCGGAGATGTAGCAATAGGCGACAAGGAGCTTCGAGAATTCAATGCGTGCCCCCGTCATGCGCCAAGCAAGCGCCAGCGCACCCACTGCTCCCAAGCCATCGATGACAGACATTGAAACAGTGCGAAACACGGTGCCCCAAAAATTTGAATGCGGGTCTGTAGATCCCTGTGCCAACGGATACAAGACGCCAAGGACACAAAAGGGGGAAAGCGTCGCGAGATAAGCGCTCGGTTGAGTTTCAACACAGCCTGCGAGTTGGGATTTCGCGGGAGCCTCGACGAATGGGAGCGCCTGATGGGAGCAGTTGCGAGGCGGTGAACGATGGCCGTCTAGTAACTTGCGTCGTTTTCCTTCGCAGATAGTCGCGCACAGGTTTGGCTACTGTGGTTTCGCTAATCCCGTTCCTCTTGCAGTAGGGTGATGCTAACCACCTCCGAAGACTCTTCCGACCCTTGCTTGAATTGCACCCGCAGCAGCAGATCGCAATATTGTAGTTAGAAGGGGGCAAACCGATTTGACTCTTGCCGCCCCGCGATATCTTCTCCGCTTAAATCATCACATCTTAAAATATCCCGCACATTATGATCCAATCCTCACGTCTTCCTTCGCTTCTCCTTTCCGCTTTGTTCGCACTTCCCTTCTTCGCGGGACCGCTCCTGCCCGGCAGCCTACGGGCAGCGGAGGAGAAAAAAATAGAGTTCCCCGCGGCCAGCCAGCACTCGGTGGTAAAACAGCGTGTCGGGTTGACCGATGTCGAGGTGGATTATTCGCGCCCGAACAAGAACGACCGCGAGATCTTCGGCGGCCTGGTGCCTTACGGGAAGCTCTGGCGCACGGGCGCCAACGCGGTCACCAAAATTAAGTTTAGCGACGCGGTAACACTCGGCGGCAAGGAGATCCCGGCCGGTGAGTACGCTCTCTTCACGATTCCGACAGCGAACGAGTGGACCATCATCGTTTCGAAGGACGCGAAGGTGCAAAGCACGGCCGATTATAAGCAGGAGAACGATGCCGCGCGTATCACGGCGAAGCCGGAATCCATTCCGGTCACAATCGAGACGTTCACCATCGCGCTAGCTGATGTGAAGGGCGCTTCCGCAACGCTTAATTTCCTTTGGGATAAAACGCGCGTGCCGGTGAAGTTGACCACGGACGATGTCGAACAGGTAAGCAAGCAACTCGATGCAGCCGCTAGCGCAATGACTCCGCTCGACCCGCGCACCGCCTATCAGGCCGCGGCCTTCTACTACGACAACAACAAGGACATGAACCAGGCGGCGAAGTGGATCGACCAGGCACTGGAGAAGAACCCAGACGCCTACTTCATGCACTACAAGAAGGCGCAGATTCAGGCGAAGCTTGGCAACAAGAAAGAAGCCATCGCCTCGGCGCAAAAGACGATCGACATCCTCAAGAAAGACAAAGCGCTGGACGAGTCCGCGATCAAGAATGCGCAGCAGATCATCGACAACTCGAGGTGAGTATAACTCCGACGTTGACGCTCCCACCTGGCGTTGTCCACCTCCCGCGGCTCTGGTAGAAAGTCTGAAACCGCAAGTTGGATAGCATCTTCACTCGCAGAGAGGGAACAACACTGCAAGAGGACAAGCGAGAAAGAGTACCAACGGCCGCGGAGATGCTGTTCAGGTTTGATCGATCACGAACCTGACGGGTACATGTATTTTGGTAAGCGTATGGGGTTTAAATCGCCATCGTATTAATGCCTTAAGACACGAGACATCAAGACTCCAAAGCCCAGTTATCTTCTCAATCTTTATCGATGCTACGAGGCCCGTTTCTTGATCTTCATCGATTGGTTAGGCCTCATTTATTGTCATCTAGTGTCTTTTGAATGTCCTGATTGTGTTTATCGTTTGCATCGAGGACGCGATCGGTAGTTTTCCTAAGACGCTTGCCATCGTATCCGACTAGGTCGGCAGCCTCCAGTGTCTTCGTGCTCTGCCTTGCTTCATCTTTTTCTTTTGGGTCGATGGCCTTTGGCTTCTCTTTGCATCCGACAAAGAGGAAGATCGCCACTACGGCTGTTGTGATCCACTTCGTGTGTAACATGTTTTTAATGGTCTAATGAGAAAGAGAATGGAGCTCGCGGGAATGGAGCCGCTGGGATGCGAGCGACATGGATGGGCAGACCCGAGAGGGTGAGGCTTTTGGGCTGAAGCCGAATCAAGCGGTGCGACATCGACGGGAAGCCCGAAGTGTGTTTTCTCGGGAAGAAAACATCATAAGCCACGGCAAGGGGTTGTGGCAAACACGCTGAAGTTGCTTCGCAATGGGGTCGGTGGCTTGATCGATTGGTTAGGCCTCGGGTTCGTGGCAAACCACTTCGATGTTGTGCCCGTCCGGACCAATGACGAAAGCTGCATAGTAGTTCGCGTGGTAGTCCAGGCACAGACCAGGTGCACCGTTGTCTTTGCCACCCGCCTCCAGAGCCGCGCGATAGAAAGCCTCGACTTGCTGGCGATTCTCGGCCGTGAACGCCAAGTGAAGATGCGCTGGCTTCTCCTCGGTTTGGTACAGGCACAATGAAGCCTTACTCTTTGAGCTAAGCTCGATACCGTACGTCGGCGACCCCTCCGAGACAACAGATACGCCGAGCGGTTCGAGTGCCTTGAGGAAGAACGCTTTGCTCGCTGCATAGTCGCTGACTCCGAATTTGACATGGTCAAACATGAGTTCTCCTGAAGTGTGTGAGGTTGCGCGAGGTCTAACGAGACAGCGCTCAGCCACCGCTGGTGGCAGCGAGCTTTGCTAAGGAGTTTAGTATTGAAGTCATGATAAAGCTAAACATCGGAACGGCCAGTGGTTGGCTGCAGCGCTTAGATGGCATGAAGGGAGCGGGTGAGCTGTTTAAACTCACCCGCTTATGCAAAATACAATCGTTCATTACGAAGGGACGACCTCACTCGAGGCCGTCGCAACTAAAGTAAAACCCTGTGGCGCGCGGATCAAGATCGGTCTGGACGTGCACGCGCGGCTGTACGTGGCGGTGGCGCAGTATGATCATCTCTTGCCCAAAGGCGGCGCGGCGTTTGAGGCCTGAGCAATTCGTGCCCTGGGTGGAAGAACTGCTGCGCGGCGGGCACACTGTGCACGTAGTGTATGAAGCATGCGGCTTTGGGTTCAGTCTCTACCGGCAGCTGATGGCAGTCGGAGCGCACTGCTATGTCATTGCTCCACGCAAACTGGATGAAGAATGCACCCGGGTGAAGACCGATCCGCGCGACGCGACCACGTTGTGTCAGCGTCTGTCGCGTTACCTGGAAGGTAACACACGCGAACTGGCGGTGATCCGGGTGCCGACTGAAGCGGAGGAACAAGCGCGACATGTTTCACGGCAACGCGAGCAGTTGGTCCACTTGCGCCAGAAGCTGGAGGTCCAGGGGCGCAGTCTCTTGGTCAACCATAGTCTGCCTGCGCCGGCGCACTGGTGGAAGAATCAGACTTGGTCGCGGCTGTGTAAATTGCTTCCAGCTTGGATATGCATTCGTCTGGAAGTTCACCGGCCGGCCTTATTGACTCTGCAGCAACAGATCGATGCGTTAACGGCGGAGTTGGAAGCGGCCGCTCCAGCCGATGTTCCCGCCGGTCTGGGAAAATTGAGCACGGTGGTGATGACACGCGAGATCTGTTCGTGGGAGCGCTTTAGGAATCGGCGGGCCATCAGCTCTTACACCGGGTTGTGTCCGGGTGAACGCACCAGTGGCAGTAAACGCATACCCGGGAGCGTGACCAAACATGGTAATCCGCGGTTGCGGGCGGCGTTGGTGGAGTGTGTATGGCGCATGGTCCGCTTCCAGCCCAATTATCCGCCAGTTAAAAAGCGGCTGGCTATCCTCGCCAAAGGCGCGCGCGCGACCGGTGGGCAGCGCAAAAAGGCGATCGTGGCAGTGGCTCGTCACCTGGCGGTGGATCTGTGGCGGTTGCATACCGGCCGATGCACCGCAGCCCAGCTGGGATTAACGAATTAATGAGTTCGAGGGGAACAGTTCTCCTAACTTTGGAACGTGGCGTGTGCCCGGAGCCTAACCTGGTTCGAAACACTTCGAGGTTCGTACCGTCGCTTTAGATTGAGCCGCGCCCCGTTCCGCTTCACCGAGACGGAATAAGTCCACATTGCGCTGTCAGAGAAAACATCTACACGCGCGGATAGGAGTATCAGCCCGCTGAAGAACTCAGCGAGCAACAGAAGCGGAAGCGTTCCAGAAATTATTGCCAACCTCAACGTACCGGCCTATGCGACCATCATCTTAAAATTTACCTTTGACACCCTTCATAGGGGTTAGGCTTTTCGTGATCCATGCTTTCAACCGCCGCGATTGCCGCTTGGACGGCGACTGGATCGAGGGTGAGTGAGATGTGGTCGATCCCCGGGAGAACTGTAACAGGAACACCTTTGCCAGCTGTCTTGAAAACGGCTGCAAACCGATCGGCGTACGACACGTCATCGTTTTGACCGACGAGCACCCGAAGAGTTTGCCTAATCGCTCGGATGTTTGCCTGGTAATCGCGCTCAGGCCTGAAGTTCTGTGCGAGGGCGAAGGAATATTGCGGGGTGAGCAAGCCTTTGTCCCTCTCGTCGA
>QHNV01000196.1 GCA_003218535.1 Verrucomicrobiota bacterium | reverse complement strand
CTGGCGGTCATTCTGGGCAAGTGCATCCCGGGTAAGTGTATCCTGGGCACGTGCATCAAGCGAAAGTGAGGAAGCTGCGAGATACATGGATAAGATAATAGTCTTGGTCATTTTCTCTTGTGACGGAGTACCGACAGTTCCACAAGTTCATTATTATCATGATAATAGTACCATCTGCGCACGATTCTGTTATTCGTCGGGAGAACGCTTTAGGAGCTCCTGTCCGGTCCCCATCATCATTCTGGTCGGATTTAGTGCGAACCCCCTGCTTTTGCCTAACGAACCAGTGCGATTCGAGCGAATTAATGTAATACAAAAACCCGGAGCCTACGGGGCTCGAACCCACGTTCTACGGATTCCAACTGCCAGCAGAATTGCCAGCAAAAAGCAGTGAAAGAGCACGCATGAGTAGTCAACGAGTTCGCTTGATTACTGAGGTGCAAACTGCTTCAGTGCGGCAAAATACAGGGGAAGACAGCGCCGAATCCTACCGCTGGAGCCAAAGTTTAATATTCTTGGACCGCGGTGTCATATCGCCTCTTTTTCGATTTGCTTTCGCTCTTTTGATCGACATAAGTAAAGACGCGGGGTGGAGCAGCCTGGTAGCTCGTCAGGCTCATAACCTGAAGGTCGCTGGTTCAAATCCAGCCCCCGCAACCAATCCCTCGCCGATGGCGGCGATCTATCGCGTTTACGTTCTCCAAAATCCTGAACGTAGATTCTACATCGGGATCACCGATGATGTTCCTCGAAGAATAGGTCAGCATAACGCCGGTGAGTCACGTTGGACCAAGGGGCGTAATCCTTGGAAGCTCGCATGGCAGAGCAAGGAGCTGTCTCGAAGTGACGCAAGAAAACTGGAGAATAGGTTAAAACGACAAGCCGCGGTAGGGGGTTTTATTCGATGACAGGTTTGCATTCGGATGGCTCATAATCCGGCAGCTGCTCCGGCTGTGGCCGGGCTGGTTCAAATCCAACCCCCGCAACTAATCTCTCGCCAATGGCGGCGATGGTTTGTTGTTGCGCTTGAATCAAACGCCCGCCTCCGCTTCAACTGCGCGCGCTCAACCATTGCAGGGCAAAGCGCGCCACTTCTCGCGCATTTTTCAACTGAAGTTTCTCTTTGATATGCGACCGATGAGTTTCCACGGTCTTGGGGCTCAGATGCAATAGCTTTGCAATCTGACGGACTTCCGTGCCTTTGCCGATCAACTCTAAAACCTCCAGTTCACGATCGCTGAGTCTCTCAGTGGGGTCCGGCTCTCCTTCAACGTGGCCGCGGGCGAATTTTGTGATCACCTGCGCTGCCATGGCCGGGCTGAGATATGGGCGCCCGCCGAGGACTTCCTGAATTGCCTGTATGACGTTAGCCATCGCTTCGTGTTTCATCACGTAGCCCTGTGCGCCCGCGCGCAGCGCGCGCACTGCGTAGAGTGACTCGTCATGCATCGAGAGCACCAAAATTGTGAGCTTCGGAAATTCAGCACGGATATTTTTGATGAGCTCAATCCCATTAGCGCCCGGCAGACTGAGATCGACAATTACAAGATCGGGACCTAGTTTCCGGATGACCTCCATCGCTTCGGAAGCGTTGTCGGCTTCACCGCAGACGGCGAAAGCCTCCTCGGAATGAATCAATTGCTCGAGTCCTTTTCGAAACAGAGGGTGATCATCCACAATCACGATGCGTTTTGCGCCCCGCGAATCGCGTCGGGGATTGTTGTTTGTCGCGCGCGCAATGTTGGTTTGAGCTGTGGGTGGTTCGGCTGGCGTTGTCCCACTGCGAGTCATGAGTTTTCCTCCAGGTCTCTTTTAGCGATTCGCCGCTCGGCGGCTCGCCCGACGTAGAAAGTTTAGATCCAAGCGGCCAATGCTTTTGCGATTTTCCCAGGAAGCTCTGGCCGGGCGTTTTCTTTGTTGTGCGATTGTAATGCCTTATTCGGTAAATAACAGGACACACGCGTGCCGCCTCGTTTTGGCGACTCAATTTCCAAACGGCCGCCCATCACTTGAGCGCGGTAATTCATGATGTGAAAACCCAGGCCCCGCGCCAATTTCGGCCCATTTGAAAATCCGACACCGTCATCGGTTACGCGCAAAACCATTCCCCGTGGCGATTGCTACAGTGTGACGACAATTTCCCGCGCCTGCGCATGCTTGTTAGCGTTGATGACCGCTTCGCGCGCAATGCGATAGAGCTGCGCCGCAGCCGTGTCATCCTCGATATGAAATGATGGTTTGACTTCCAGCCGGCAGGGCACTCTCCAGATTTCCCGGTCAACCAAATCTTGTAATGCACCGGTCAGCTTAGCCGCGTCGACGTCGCTCTGATGCAAAGCGCGGGAAAGATTGCGCATGTCGGTCGCAGCTTCGTTTACCAGCTGCGCGATTTTCTCGATGTCACTTACTTCGATGACACGATGGTTCTTCAGACGCAACGCGACCGAGCGCGCCATGAATGCGACCGCGGTGAGGTGTTGGCAAATTCCGTCATGTAGTTCCTGACCCAGCCGCTGTTGCTCCCTGTCGGAAACAGCCAGGATCTCCCCTTCCAGTCCTTTGCGACGCTCGATCTCGTCTTTTAATTCTATATTTGCCGCGTCTAACTCGCGGGTTCGCTCGCGCACGCGGGCTTCCAGCAGCTCTTTCGACTCTTGCAAAGCTAATTCCGCACTTTTGCGGCGGGCGATATTAGTAATGGAAGCGAACCATCCTACTACTTTGCCTTTCGCATCCCGGTCGGGCGTATAAACAGAATGCAGCCAAGGGGCTCCGACCCCTCGAAAAGATACTTCCGTTTCGTATTCCACCGTGTGGCCTTTCAGTACCCTTTCAATGTGAGGAGAAATTGTCTTCAGACCTTCTTCGCCCATAATTTCAACGATCGGCTTGCCAGCGATTTCTTCCGGTGTGCGGCCAAGCATTTCCGCGTAGGCGCGACTGACGAATCGGTAGCGAAGATCGCGGCTGCAACGAGTGAGCATGAAAGGCGTGCGATTGATGATCGCTTCCAGCTCGGCCTCCTTGGCGCGCAGCGCTTCCTCCGCGCGTTTGCGGTCGGTCAAATTCATGATGGCGGTTTGATAGAGCAAAGCGCCATTTCTAGTCGTCGAAGTGATAGGCGTGCTGCATAGCAGCGCCGGAATCCGTTCGCCTTTTCGCGGCTTCAATTCTAATTCCGTCTCCACCTGTTGCTGCGAGGTGCGGCAATAAAGCAAGTGCCGCAGGAATAAATCCAAATCGCCCACGTAGAACGCGAACGGCCGGCCAATTAACAAATCTCGCGGGTCGCCCAGCAGCTCGGTCGCCGCCAGATTGGCTTCCTCAATCCGTCCAGCGCGGTCGAAGCTGACGTAAGCGATCGGCGCAAAATCGTAAAGATCGACAAAACGCTGAATGGCGGCTTCCAGTTCGGTCTTTGGATTCCGGAACGCTGGCGCGCGCCTGGAACGAATCGGCGCGCCATTCTTCCTGACCGTCCCGAGCATTCCCTTCGTCATTTTCGTGGCTGCTCGAATCGATTTGCGATTGCGTCGGACGGCACCATCCCGGTTTTGGCCATCACGCTTTGCCCGGTGCTTTTTATTTACGCGACGAGACATCTTTCGTCTCGCTGCCTGTTTTGGCTTCATCGCTTTTCTTCGTTCCATCGATATCGACCAGCGTGAGAACGGCGCCGTCGATTTTGTTGTCGGTTGTGCGATATGGCCGGATCCGCAGCGAATACTTGCGGCCGCCTTTATCGGTCACTTTG
>QHNV01000136.1 GCA_003218535.1 Verrucomicrobiota bacterium | reverse complement strand
TGCCGGCGCAATACCACCAAAACGTGGGCAGTCAGTCTGGTATCTACTTCTTCCGGCTGGACGGCGCGACCGGCGACCAAACGACGCCGGTGCTGATCGACGACCCGCGGACGCACGGCGGATTGCAGCGCTTCCCGGACATTTCTGTGGACGCAGGCACCATGCATGCGATTTGGTGGGACAGCCGCAACGATCCCTGTTACGACCCCGCGCGACCGCTTGGAAACTGCGCGAACAAGAGCACGGTGCCGTCGCTCGACGCGTTTGCAGCGTCCGGCTCGACGGCGACGCTGACCTGGTCGTCGTCAACACGGCTGAGCGGCGTGTCGAGCAACCCGAACTGGGAGCAGTTTAGCGGGCGGACGGTTCCGTTCGGTGGCGACTATATCTACATCAGTTCGGTGGGCGCCTTCTCGTACGGCGTCTGGACCGACTGGCGCGATGTCGTCGCTGGCTCGGATCCGCGTGAGGGTGGCGACAGCGACGCGGACGCGGCCGACGTTCACCAATGTCGCACGCAGAATCCCGACGGCAGCTTCACGCGCGACACCTGTCCTTGGGCCGGAGGTCTCGACCAAAACATCTACGGCAGCACGACCCCGTAGCTAACGACACGAACGGAGTGGCGGTGAGCAGACGCCCCGGCCACTCCGTTCAGTAGTCTTCGAGACGAGGACCTACGGCACCGCGGTGTTGAACGATACGGGGAACCCCCCCAGATTGCTCAGCGACATCGCCCTGACTTCAAAACAGAAAGATAACGTCGTACAATTTTGCAGGCGACTGAACAACAGCGCGTGACCGATTCGATCGGTAGTGTCCTGATTTGAATTACGATTTCTCGCCGCGAATGATGGCGCGACTCCCTGCTCTGATTAGTGGCTGCCTCGGGTGCCAGTCGCGCCACTACTGCCCGTCTTGCTAGGGCCGCCTGTGGTCGATTTGGATTCGCCCTTAACACCGCCGCCACCTGTGACGTCTGCTAGTGGCGTGAGGTCACGAATTTTGACGTCCTTTTTGGCTCGGCGGCGCCAAGCAGATCGAATCACATTGATGTTTGTATTCATGCGCGAAAGCGCCTCCCAGATCGCGTCTAATTGTCTTTTACCACGCGTTTGTTTTTGCAGCAATCGCCAATTTCCTAGGAATATCACTTTGCGCCAGCGTCGCGCGAAGTCCCATCGCCACCACGCGTTCTTTTTTGGAACTCGCGGCCGCTGGGTATTGTAGTCTGGCACAGGAACACCTAAAATAGGCTGATCGGCCGCCGACTTATCCCAAGCTGAATCCTCTTTGGGTAATTTGTCTCCGGAAGAGGGCTGCCCTGTTGCGTTGTTGCGATTGGTGGATCGTTTCACAGAATCATTCCACTTTGCATTTTCAGTGTCGGACTCAGCTACAAAACAGCAAGCAGAAAGAAGCCGGCTTGACCACTTCTACGCAACTAGCGAGCGACGATCGAAATATTTGAGTGATTGGCAAGATCGACGATCGCATTGCGCTCAAGGAGCAAAGTTTTGGCGGCTTCGATACCGATGATGCGCAACTTTGCTTCTGTCGCGACCCGAATTGTTTCCAGACCGATAGCCGGAACGTCGAAGCGCATGTCTTGATTTGGCTTCGCGACTTTAACCATCACGGCGTCCTTGCGCGCGAGAGCGCCACCGCGTTTGATTGTTTCGTTTGTTCCTTCGAACGCTTCTACGGCTAGAATGGTTCCGCCCTTGACGATAACTGTCTGGCCAATATCCAGCCGCGCAATCTCCTTGGCGATTTTCCACCCAAGATCCACATCTTGCTCCTCACGACGCGATAATTTCGGTCCTGCAATTAACCCTGCCGGCGCGAGGGAATCTTCGAGAAATGTGGTAGCTGGTAAAAGGTCGACGTCGATTTTCGCGAGCTCATCTGCAATCGCCGCGAAAATAGATTCAGCGTTGCGCTGTTTGAGTTTGGCGAGCAAAAGCAGCGCTTTCGCGTCCGGACGCAGATCGAAAAGATTCTTGGGCGCAATCTGGCCAGCCATCATCGCGTGATGAATGTCTTGCGCGCGGAAGAATTTTAGAAGCCGGTTTAATTGACCGACACGCATCCATTCGATTAGACCGACATGTTCTGCGAGAGCTGGATCGGTCTCGCCTGTAAACGCGGCCGCGACGATTTTCTTCACGCCGGCTTTTCGTGCTGAATCAGCAAGTAATCGCGGATAAACGCCGTTGCCGGCGATGATGCCGAGGGTGCGTGGCGTTTGCACTAACGTAGTCTAGCAGAAGAAAGCCTGTTTCTGCGAGACGCGTGCGCTCCCAGACGCTATCCGTGATGGCGGCGGCGCTTGACGTGCATCTGGGCGAGCGCCTTTTGCAGGGACGCTTGAATGGCGGCCACCTCTTCAGCGGTGTGATCTTCCTTCATCGCAGCTTTCGCGCGCTCGACCGCCGCTTCAGCCGCAGCGAGATCGATCTTCTCGGATTCGAGCGCCATATCGGTTAAAACCGAAACCGCGTCGGCTTTGATCTCCACAAAGCCCTCGCCAATGGCCATCGCAGTTTCGCGTCCGTTTTTCACGACGCGAAGCTCGCCCGGCTGTAAGGTCGTCAGTAATGGAACGTGCTTCGGGTAAACGCCCAGCTCACCTTCCGACCCGGGCAATGTGACCATGTCCACGTCTTCAGAATAAATTTTTTCCTCAGGTGTTACGATCTCGAGCTTCAAGGTGGCCATGGTTTGGATTTACAAATCTAATGCTTCAACTCTGTTTAATCATGTCGATGTTACCCTTCATATAGAAGTTTTGCTCGGGCACATCGTCGTGTTTGCCGTCCAGAATTTCCTTGAAGCCGCGGACCGTTTCTTCAATCGAGACGTATTGACCTTTATGGCCCGTGAAAACTTCTGCCACATGAAATGGCTGGCTGAGGAAACGCTGAATTTTTCGTGCGCGATAGACGGTCAGCTTGTCTTCCGGGCTTAACTCGTCCATTCCAAGAATGGCGATGATGTCTTGGAGGTCTTTGTATCGTTGCAACACTCGCTGCACACCTCGAGCGACATTATAATGTTCTTCGCCCACGATCTCGGGCGCGAGCGACTTTGATGTTGATGCCAGCGGATCAACCGCCGGATAAATTCCGAGCTCAGCAATTGAGCGCTCCAAGACGATGGTTGAATCGAGGTGCGCGAACGTGTTCGCCGGAGCGGGATCGGTGAGATCGTCTGCGGGAACATACACTGCTTGGAACGACGTGATTGATCCCTTGTTCGTGGAGGTGATTCGCTCCTGCAAATCGCCCATCTCAGCGGCGAGTGTTGGTTGGTAACCGACTGCAGACGGAGTCCGCCCGAGCAGCGCAGAGACTTCAGAGCCAGCTTGGGAAAATCGAAAGATGTTATCAATGAAGAGCAGCACATCTTGATTGCGTTCGTCACGAAAATATTCCGTCATCGCCAACGCCGAGAGTCCCACACGCAAGCGTGCGCCCGGCGGCTCGTTCATCTGGCCGAAAACCATCCCGACTTTCGATTTCGACAAATCTTTTTCGTCGATCACGCCCGCTTCGATCATTTCCCGGTAGAGATCGTTCCCCTCGCGCGAGCGCTCGCCCACACCTGCAAACATCGAGACACCACCATGTTTCATCGCGATGTTATTAATCAGCTCCTGGATAATGACGGTCTTGCCGACCCCCGCCCCGCCGAATGCGCCGACTTTGCCTCCCTTTGAAAATGGGCAAACGAGATCGATGACCTTGATTCCTGTCTCAAGGATCTGCACTCTTGTGTCCTGTTCGGTCAGCGTTGGCGCAGGGCGATGGATTGGGTACCGCTTTTCGTATTTCACTGGGCCACGATTATCGATCGGGTCGCCTGTAACATTAAACAGGCGGCCCAGCACCGCGTCGCCTACCGGGACCGTTATCGGTCCACCGGTGTCCGTCACACTCATGCCACGCTTAAGTCCTTCGGTTGAAGACATGGCCACCGAGCGCACCCAATTTTCGCCAAGGTGCTGCTGCACTTCGAGGGCGAGCTTTATTGGCTTGCCATTTACTTCATATTCAATTTCCAAGGCGTTGTATATTTTCGGCAGCGCCTTTTCGTCTGGAAATTCCACGTCCACAACGGGACCGATTACCTGAACTATGTTTCCTTTATTCATAGAACTTGATTAACCCCCGAGCGCCATTTGTGCCGTGGCGATCTCGAGCAATTCGGTTGTGATGCCAGCCTGACGCATCTTGTTGTATTCCAATGTTAGATCTTTAATGAATTGATTCGCGTTATCCGTGGCGTTCTTCATCGCCACCATTCGCGCGCTGTGCTCGGATGCGCGGGCGTCGAGGATCATTTGAAAGACCTGAAACTGCAAATAGTAGGGGAGCATCACGTCCAGTACCGTCTCCGCGTTCGGCTCAAATATGTAGCCTACCATCGGATCGACGCCTTCACTCTCAGCTTCGGCGGCTTCGCTCTTGGGCAAATCAAAACTGCTGATCGGCAGAAGCGTCTGCACTACCGGACGCTGGTTGATGGTGTTGATGAAATGCGTGTAAAGCACGGAGACTTTATCCACCTCGCGACTGAGAAATTTTTCCATGCAAAATTTTGAGAACGGTTTGGTTTCAACGAAGCTGGGAGAATCTTTTAGCTCGAAATCGGCCAGCAGCTCCCTTTTCGTCCGCGCGATAAATTGCCGCGCCTTTTTTCCTGTCACGACAAAAGCTGTTTTGGCCTGGTCAAAGTTCGCGGCCTCGCGAAACAAATTCGTGTTGAGCGCGCCGCACAGTCCCTTGTCGGTGCTGATGATCAGGAGCAATTCCTTTTTCACCGGTCGGATTGCCAGGAGTGGATGCAATTTCGGATCCGTCCGTTTTTGCAACGAAACGAGAACCTTGTTCATCAATGCAGCATAAGGCCGTCCGGCGAGAGCGTGCTGCTGCGCTTTGCGCATCTTGGAGGCAGCCACCATCTGCATTGCCTTGGTGATCTGCGCGGTGTTGCGAATCGATTTGATCCGCCGCCGTATATCTTGCGTTTTGGCCATTTGTTAAAATCTTTTCTTCGTCCGATAACGACCGGAACGCTCGTGGACGTGAAATCCAATCTCGCGTCTCTTCGGCGGCCCCTGCGGCTCGAGCAAACGCTTCAATGCGGCGAAAAGATCTGCTATCGCTTGGTCATGCGAATCAAGTCGGCTCTCAAGCTCTTCTAGTTTTGCTGCTAACTGCGCGTTTGCGGCGACCATTTCACGCAGCCTGACAAACGCGCGCACAACGCGAAGGCTTGCTTGAACGGCAATATCGCTGTTCAGCACGCTCGCCAGCATAATCGCGCCATGTTCGGTGAAAACGACCGGCAATTTACGGCGGCCACCGTGCGATCTTGATATCGCATTTTGCGATATCAAGTGTGTAAATTCCTTGCGCGTAAGCACAAATGCAAAATCCCCAGGGAAGCGTTCGCGATTTCTCCTGAATTGTTCGTTCAAGCGCATCGTGCTTACGCCGTAGATTGCTGCCAAGTCTGAATCCAACATGACGCGCCGACCGCGAATCAGGTGAATCGCGCTTTCGACATTGGCGATCTTGCGATGGTCGATCTTGCGGTTGGAAGCCATGGTTGAATCGAAGGCCTGCAAACAAATCATCGCCAGGTCGCCTTGAATTCATCGAGCGCCGCTTTCAGTTGCGATTCGATGTCTTTATCGAGTTCCTTTTTCTCGCGAATCGCTCGGAGCAATCCTTCCTTTCGCGTTTGGAGCCAATCTTGAAGTTTTAGCTGGTATTCCTTGACGCGCTCGACCGGCACAGGATCGATGTACCCGTTTTGCATTGCCCACATCACAGCGACCTGCTCTTCCACGGGGATTGGGTTGTACTGTTTTTGTTTAAACAGCTCGACAATCCGTTGACCGCGATCGAGTCGCGCTCTAGTCGCTGCGTCCAGATCGGAGCCAAATTGCGCAAAGGCAGCCAGCTCGCGGAATTGCGCCAAATCCAGTTTTACCTTTCCGGCCACTTGTTTAATTGCTTTGATCTGCGCCGCCGAACCAACCCGGCTTACGGATAACCCGACCGAAATAGCAGGGCGAATTCCCTGGTAAAACAGATCGGTTTCGAGGTAAATCTGACCGTCCGTGATCGAGATCACGTTTGTCGGGATATATGCAGAAACGTCGCCGGCCTGCGTCTCGATGATCGGCAACGCGGTTAACGATCCGCCGCCGAATTGCTCGTTCA
Organism: Verrucomicrobiota bacterium; assembly: GCA_003218535.1. Lineage (GTDB taxonomy): Bacteria > Verrucomicrobiota > Verrucomicrobiia > Chthoniobacterales > UBA10450 > Udaeobacter. The sequence goes on along the minus strand of QHNV01000136.1, from coordinate 18,821 downwards.
TGCGGGCGGCGCGTTCGAGCAATCGTGAGTGCAAGTAAAACACGTCGCCCGGATAAGCTTCGCGACCCGACGGCCGTTTCAGCACCAGCGAGACCTGCCGATAGGCAACTGCGTGCTTAGATAAGTCATCGTAAACGATGAGCGCATCCATTCCGTTATCCATGAACCACTCGCCCATGGCCGCTCCAGCAAACGGCGCCAGGTATTGGTTGGTGGCGGTGTCCGACGCCGGCGCAGAAATGATTGTCGTGTAAGGCATGGCGCCTTCTTTTTCGAGTACTGCGAGTGCGCGCGCCACATTGGAATTTTTCTGACCGATCGCGACGTAGATGCAATAGAGCGGGCGATAATTCTTATTGCCCTGATCTTCAGCCGCCTTGTTCAAACGCGCCTGGCTTATAATCGTGTCGATGGCGATAGTCGTTTTGCCCGTGGCGCGATCGCCGATGATCAACTCGCGTTGGCCGCGGCCGATTGGAATCATCGCGTCAATGGCCATGATGCCGGTTTGCACCGGTTGATTCACGCTGCGGCGCTTGACGACGCCAGGCGCAATTTTTTCAAGCGGATAAAACGTTTCACTTTTGATCGGTCCTTTGTCATCGAGTGGCTGGCCAAGTGTGTTCACGACACGGCCCAGGAGCGCTTTGCCCACGGGAATAGAAAGAAGCCGGCCGGTCGTTTTGGCTTCGTCGCCTTCAGAAACTTTCGTCGTTTCACCCAGCAGAATGGCGCCGACTTCGGTTTCTTCGAGGTTCAAGGCGAGACCGAACACGCCGTTTGGAAATTCGATCATCTCATTAAGCATCACGTCGCTCAGACCTTCGATGCGCGCAACGCCATCGCCCGTCTCGCGCACAACGCCGACGTTGCTCTTGGTTGTCGATGTTTTTAGTCCCTCAATTTTGGTTTCGATCTCTTCAAGTATGCTACTCATGTTTTTTGGATTAGAGTTGTTGTTGGAGGCGTTCGAGGCGGTTGCGCACTGTTCCGTCCCAGACATCGCTGCCCACGCGTATGCGCATTCCACCAAGGAGCTCAGGGTTAACCACGAACTCCGTTGTAAGGTCGCTGCCGTATTTCTTCTTCAGATTTGCGACAAGTTCCGAAGTCGTTGCAGAATCCACCTCGCTCGCCGTCTCGATTCGGGCGCGGCGCTTTTCCAGTTCGAGCCGAAGCAGACGCCTGTAATTTTTCAGGATGGCAACGTAGTGACGCGGTTTCCTCGCGATAAGCGAATCCACCAGTGACGCGATCCTGCCCGGATCGAGTTGGCCATCGGTGAAGCTTGCTCGAAGCATTTTACGCGAGAGCTGGCGAATTTCCTTGTTGATCTTCATCAGGCTAATTGACGGGATGCTTCTTCCTGCAACCGCTTTCGATCTTCTGTAGTTAACACTTTGCCGGTGACTTTTGCGGTGGTGTCAACTACCAAGCGCCCAAGCTCGCGCTTCAAAGATTCCATTGTGCGCTCATGCTCGCGCGCGGCTGCTTCGTGCGCCTTGGCGATGATCTGCTCGGCTGCGACGATCGCCTCCTGCTGCTTGCGCTCGGACAAATGCGCAGCGCTTTCGCGCGCTTCATCGATCATTCTTTGCGCATCGGCGTTGGCTTTCGCGACAATTTCCTGGTAACGCTTCTCGGCTTCAGCCAGTTCCTTCTTAATTTTTTCTGCGTTAATTTGCCCTTCCTCGATCTTGCGTCGGCGTTCCTCCAATACTGCGAGGATGGGTTTGTAGGCGAAGCGCCGCAAAAGCAGTGCCACGATCACGAAGCTGATCACTTGCGAAAGGAACAGCCACGGATTCCAACCGAACGTGTCGGCTGTATCACGCAACATGTCGCTGAAACCTCCGCTCGTTGCGGCAACGATGACTTGATTCATAAGTTAAAACTCTGGCGCAACGCGACGGTCACTTCCGCGCGGCAGATCCCTTAGTGACCAAGCAAGTACAGCGCGTAGAACACAATCGCCTCGGTAAATGCGATCGCCAGAATCCCATGCACGAGAATCGGCGTGAACGCGCCAGGGTTGCGACCGACGGCTGTGGCCATTCCCAAACCGGTTAGGCCAATGCCAATGCCGACGCCCATCGCGGCGAGCCCGACGTGAATGCTTCCAGTCATTTCTGCAAGTAGTGGTAACATCATAGTTCTTTCTCTTTGGTTGGTTCGGCGAACCCTTCATGAGATCGCCAAAAGTCTTTACTCGTGCGCATGTTGCTCCGGTCCGTGTTGTGCAATCAACAGTGTGAACACTGCCGTCAGCAGCATAAACACCAGCGCCTGCACCACTCCCACAAGCAGTTCCAAAAAATAAAAGGGAATCGGAAGTAACCATGACAGCCATCGGTTCATCGTGGACATCGCTTCCAAAATGCTTTCGCCGGCGTAAATGTTCCCGAAGAGCCGAAAACTCAGCGACACCGGGCGAAACAGGATGGACACCACTTCCAGCCAGCCGACCATGAAGAAAATCAGCGCCATGAGTATTTTGAGAATGCCGGATGTTTCGCCTTTCGGCCCGAACAAGTGTTGCAAGAATCCGCCTACGCCTTGTGCCTGGAGCGCCCAGACCAGCCAGAGCACGAAGAAAATTGCCGCCATCGCAGTGGTCATATTCAGATCCGCGTTGCCACCGCGAAGCAGCGGACGGTCGATATGAAATACGCCGTTCGGGTCGTAATGGCCCCACCCAATCGTGCCTACGCCGGGAATTAGCCCAAACCAGTTCACGAATAAAATAAAGATAAAAATCGTCGCGAAAAACCAAAATGTTTTCCGTACCAGTTCGCGTCCTATGATTCCCTCGAGAAAATTATGCAGACTCTCTACCAGCCATTCCCAAAAATTCTGAAGGCCGCTGGGAATTGGCTGGATACGGCGCGTCGCGAGTTGCGCCAAGATGATGATAGCGGCCGCCACGACCCACGTTACCAACATCGAATTGGTGATGGCGAACTTACCGATATGCACCAACTCGGCCGGTTTCAACGACACAGCCGGCTCGGTCTCCGCGGCGATTGTCGGCCTTACAAAGGCAACACCGAAAAGCAGCGTCAAAATCGGCAATAAAAAACAACGGTTGCGCATTTTAAAGTGCATAGCTGTAGCCAGCATCGGCGATGCCGGCACGCCGAGGTCATCCGCCTTCGTCCCGCAGTCGCGGGGCTACGGCGAACAGGCCGACCCCGGCTACAACTCGAACGCGCATACCAAAGCCCGTTTTGCGCGGATGACAAACGAAATTGTTCGGGGTCGCAGCTTATTCTACCGGGACTCGTTCGGCAAAAGGCGCATTGAGTTCCGCGGTCCGTTTTGATCTCTCGGGCTCAGCCGCACCGTTCATGCTGATCGCTTCTTCGTAGAAGGATTCCAGTTGATCGATCTGGGCGTCCTGCGCGAAGCGGTTGACAATTGTGCTTCGCGCACGTAACCCCATTTCCCTCATGAGATCTGGCGACCGGGTGATTTGCTCCATTGCATTCGCTAATCCAACATGATCCTCCTCGTTCAGAAGAAATCCATTCCGGCCGTCCTCGACCGCTTCGGGGATCCCGCCGTGCCGCGTGGCCACCACCGGTAATCCGGTTGCCATCGCTTCCAAGACTGAGTTCGGCACGCCTTCTTGATCTTGGTTCGGCAAGGTCTCGCTCGGGTGCAGAAGAAGATGCGAACTCGCGTAAAGCTTGAGCAATTCCGATTGCGATAGAAAGCCCATGAAGTGAACATCTTTGAAAATGCCCAAACCCGCGGCCAGCATTTCCAACTCCGGTTGCAAAGGGCCTTTGCCCGCAAGGAAAAATTCCGCTTTGGGATGATCCCTCTTGAAAATTGCGAACGCGCGCAAGCTGGTAGCCACCCCTTTTTTTGGAATCAACCTACAGGCCTGGACTATCTTCCACTGGCCGTCGGATGGCAGATCCCGATCCGCAAATGGAAACTCATCCAGTGGGACACCCGTGCGATTGATCCGAAGCTTCTCAGGTGGACATCCAAATCGCATTAAGCGATCTGCCAGTGACTGCGAGCGGGCCAAAACCAACGGGACGGCGACAAACAGCCGACGCAATTTGCCATGATAATCTTTGATCTCTGCCTTATCGGCCACATCGGCGCCATGGAAAGACACCACGCATGGTTTGTCCCACTGCTCGATGAACGGAAGTAAGTGCACTCCGGTATGACCAAAATAAATGTGCATGAGGTCAGCACCTTGCCGTTTTAGTAACGAATCAAGCGTCTGATACTCGCCCCGGTAAACAATAGGCGGGCGCTGTTCCACAAATTTGAGCCAACCGTGCACCAACAGGTTCGTGCGGCGCTTCGGAATAATTTCGATATTGGCAAACGGAAAGTGCTCTGCGTTTTGCAGCTCCTTCGTAACGACAAAGGTGGTCACCCCGCGTAGTGCCTTTATCTGCCGATAAATGTGCAGCATCTCTACCTTCAGAAAGCTGGAGCAATAGCTCGCTATGACCCGCTTACCCATGGAAAGACCGCCAGTGTCGCTAGGGATTCTGGCCTTGTCCACTTTTATTCGAAAGAAACATGGGCGCCGGTTTTAGTGTGCATCGCCTAACCATCCCTGCAATTGCACTGTTAATGTTTCAAGGCCGTCCCCTGTTTGGGCCGACACGGGAACAATGTCGATATTCGAAAATCGATCGTGTAATCTCTTAAGATTTTCGCGCGCCGCCGGCAAATCCATTTTGTTGGCAATAATGTGCCACGCACGCTGCGATAATTGCGGGTCGTAAAGAGCGATCTCGCGCCGGATATTTCGCAAGTCTTCGCCGGGGTTTCGTCCTTCACTTCCCGCCACATCAACGACGAAGAGTAAAACGCGGCAGCGCATGATGTGCCGCAAAAATTCGTGGCCAAGCCCAAGGCCGCGATGCGCGCCTTCGATCAAGCCGGGGATGTCGGCAATTGTTGCGCGACGATAACCCTGAAATTCTACGACGCCGATGATCGGATGCAGCGTCGTAAACGGATAAGCCGCCACCTTCGGGCGCGCCGCGGAAATTTTCCGCAGCAATGTTGATTTGCCAGCGTTTGGATAACCCACCAATGCCGCGTCTGCTATCGTGCGCAGCTCGAGAAGGAAATAGCCCCGCTCGCCTTCCTCGCCATCCGTGTATTCGCGCGGTGCACGATTACGGGAGCTTTTAAAATGCACATTGCCTTTCCCTCCCACTCCACCACGACAAAGCACAAATTTCTCGCCATCACGCGTAAGATCGACAAGTGGTTGAATGTCGAATTTCAAATTTCGGATTTCGGATTTCTCGGAAGCGAGTCGGTGAACGAGCGTCCCCAATGGCACGTTCACAACTTTGCTCGCCCCGGAGCGACCAGCCATTTTTTTCCCCATCCCGTGTCCTCCATTCTGCGCCTTGATTATCGGCTCGTAAAAAAGACTCGATAGATTATCGACATGTCGGTCCGCTTGGAGAATCACATCGCCGCCGCGTCCGCCGTCACCGCCGTCGGGACCGCCTTTTGGCACAAATTTTTCCCGCCGAAAGCTCACACATCCGCGCCCGCCGCTGCCGGCTTGCGCAAAAATTCGAATTTGATCGACAAACATCGAGACGTTAACAGCGTTGAAGTGGCGGAAGCTGCAACCTGAGGCGCATCAACGCTTTAACGTCTCATAAAGCGCTTTGGTTTTTCGTGCGATCGCGGCCCAGCTGAAATTTTCTTCGGCACGTTTGCGCCCAGCTCTCCCAAATTCCTCGCGCAGCTGTGGGTTCTTCATTAGCTGATTGATTCTCGCAGCGAGGTCGCGTGCAAACTTGTCCGGATTTGTCGCCTCGAATGGGCTTTCTTTCATTTGCTCGAGCGGCACGAGGAAACCAGTCTCTCCATCTACAACAACTTCTTTGATTCCGCCCACAGCGCTGGCCACGACCGGTGTCTCACACGCCATGGCTTCAAGATTGATGATGCCGAACGGCTCGTAGATTGACGGGCAAATGAACACAGCCGCATGCGAATAAAGTTCGCACGCAATTTTCTGATCGACCATCTCGTCGATCCAAATGATCCCTGGCCGCCGCATTCTTGCGCACTCCACTGCATTCTTCATTTCTTTTGCAATCTCCGGCGTGTCAGGAGCCGCAGCGCAAAGCACAATTTGAAAATCGCGATCCATGAATTGGATCGCACGTAGCAGGTGCATGAATCCCTTTTGGCGCGTGATCCGGCCAACAAAGAGCAGATAGGACCGCTTCGGGTCTATGCCGTATCGTTTGAGCGCCTCGGTTGAATCGACCTTTCGATATTCTTCGAGGTCGATCCCGTTGTGGATCACATGTACCCGCGCTGGATCGACATCGAACAAGCGGTCGATGTCTCGCTTGGTCTCGCCGGAAACAGCAATGATCGCGTCAGCCATTTCCAGCGCCGTCTTCTCAACCCAAAGCGAAAAGTCATATCCGCCGGCGAGCTGCTCGCGTTTCCATGGCCGAAGCGGCTCCAGGGAATGCACTGTGATGACGAGCGGGATCCCGTAATTCTTTTTCGCGAGAATCCCGCCGAAATGGGTGTACCACGTATGGCAGTGCACGATATCTGCGTCGATGTTCGTTGTGTTGAAATCAGTGCAGCGTCGCACCGCGCCGAATGCTGAGCGCAATGGCTTTGGACAAGTGAATCCGCTCGTGTCGAGTTCGAAACCGGTAACTTTCAGGTCGCCTTCTTCGAAGCGTTGATCGCCAAAGCAGCGTACCTCGACGATTATCGACTTCGCCAGTTCGCGGGAGAGATAACCTACGTGCGTGCCAGCCCCGCCGTAAATGTGAGGCGGATATTCGTTGCTCAGGAAAAGAACTTTCAAGCCGGGGTGTTACGTCGTTGTAGCGGCGCTTGTGTCAAGCGCCGAATCGGCGGAACAGGCGTTCGCCTCGGGCAAACGCCTCTACATCTACTTCGCGCGCACCAGTAGCACCGGCACATCGACGGAGTGCCGCACTTTGTCCGCAGTCGCGCCGTAGAGAATGTCGCTGATGAAACGATGCCCGTGTGTGGTCATCGCGATAAGATCGATATTTCTTTCCCGGGCAAGTTTGATGATTTCGTCGGACGGTTCACCTAATGCCAGAACGGCATCGCAGGCGAAACCTTCCGCCGTCAGGTCGCGTGTTCTCGTTTCCAAATACATGCGGTCCTCTTTCATTTCCTGGCTCTCGGCGAGTTGGAGTTGCTGAAAATTACGCGCTACCCAGCCGTCAGCGACGTGAACTAGGAGCAACTTCGCGCCGGTCATGCGCGCGAGAGGTTTGATGTGCGTCAGGATGGTCTCGTCGGCGGCACTGTGCTCGAGCGGAATGAGGATGTGTTTATACATGAGAACGAGGAAGCACGACTGACGAAGCCGGAAGCAGAGAAGAACTTTGAAAAATGGCGCATTTATTTTCCATCGTTCTGAGTTTCATCATTAGCTTGGCACTGGCAATTCGAGCAAACCGTAGAACCCTTTGAGCACGGAAGCCGGCAAAAACGTATCCAGAAGTAATTTCAGATTAAGCAAAATGATAATCCCCGCTGTAGCCCAGCCGAGAATTTTCAGCCAAACCCGATTTGCAAATTCGCCCATTTTCACGCGTTCACCGGTAAACCGCATTAGCGGCCACACAGCAAAGCCCAACTGCATGCTTAACGCGACCTGGCTAGCAACAAGCAACTGCGTGGTTTTGCCTTCGCCAAAAATGCCGATTACCAGCACGGCGGGAACAATGGCGATGAGTCGCGTAATCAGCCGGCGTAGCCAGGGTTTGATGCGCAAATTGAGAAAACCTTCCATCACAATCTGGCCTGCTAGCGTGCCGGTCAGGGTCGAGTTCTGCCCGGAAGCAAGCAGCGCGATAGCAAACAGGAGGCTGGCCACGCCAACACCCAGTAGCCCGCGTCTGCACAATCGACGAGTGCAGGTAAAGATTGTGTGGCATCACCGTCGCGCCCAGGATACCGATGCTGACGTAGAGCATTCCCTGATTTGCGATGATGTGTGAGCCCGGGACGAACCCGGACAAAATACCGGTCACGCTTGGCTTTGAAAAAATGAGCTCCGCCGCGAAACAGCCACCGATAACGGCGATGAGTGCAATGACGATCGCCTCGATGTAACGAAAGCCTTTCGTTTGCAGGTATAATACCAGCATCACGTCCGACGCGGTAATGAGACAACCCCACACCAGCGGAATTTTGAACAACAATTGCAATCCGATCGCTGAACCCACCACTTCGGCAAGGTCGCACGCAGCGATGGCTAGTTCGCAAATGATCCAGAGAAACCAGGCTATCGGCGTCGGGTAATGCTCGCGGCACGCCTGGGCGAGATCCCGTCCCGTAGCGATACCCAGTTTGATGCACAAATGCTGAAGCAGAATCGCCATGAAGTTCGAGACCATGATCACCGCCAGCAGCGCATAGCCGAACTGCGCGCCACCAGCCAAGTCCGTGGCCCAGTTGCCCGGATCCATGTAGCCTACCGCCACAAGAAAACCTGGCCCCGAAAAAGCGATCAGCTTTCGCCAAAACGAGGCCGTCACCGGAACGACTACGGTGCGATGCACTTCCGGCAATGAGACCGCTCCGGTCGATCTCCGCCAGATGCGCACCGGCTCCGCCACAGCGCTCCTAGATCGATTCATGGTTGGGGCAATCTTACTCTACTTCTGTGCTCCTGTAGTTACGTCCAATCCCAGTTAGAGTTCCCCGGATGCGGTTGCTGGCGCGGTAGCATCGCTCAACTTCTTGAAGTGAAGCTGATTGATGCGGCGACCGTCAGTCTGTGACACGGTAACAAGGTAATTGTCGATGTTAACTTGTTCGCCCTGCTTGGGCAGATGTCCTAACAAATGTGTGACATAGCCACCGATCGTGCTAACATCCGCGCTCTCTAACTCAAGCTTGGCAAGATCGTTGAGTTCATACAGTCCAAGTGTGCCGTCCACGCTAAATTCGTTCACGTTGATCTTGCGAAATTCCTCCTTCTCAAAATCGAATTCGTCTTGAATATCGCCTACCAGTTCCTCGAGAACATTTTCCAGCGTTACCATACCAACCGTGCCGCCAAATTCGTCCACCACTAACGCTAGATGCGCGTGCCTGGTTAAAAATAATTTAAGCAATTTCTCCAGCGGCATCATTTCCGGCACGGGAATCAAATCCCGCTTGATCTTTAACAAATCAGGATGCGGGTCACGCATCATCGGTGGCAGTTCCTTGATATGTATGAGACCAACCGTGTTATCGAGGTTTTCGCGGCACAATGGGAAGCGTGTATGCTTTGACTCGATGGCCTTTCTCATGTTCGCCTCGAATTCATCTCCGAGATCCAGATAAACAATCTCACCGCGCGGCGTCATGATGTCGCGCACTACGCGCTCCCGCAGATCGAGCACATTCATCAGCAAGCTGTGGCCAAGCGGCGAGACTTCCTGCGATTTCTCGCTCTGTTCGAGAATGAGCCGCAGTTCTTCTTCGCTATGCGCCAGCTCGGTGCTTGGAACTGGTTGAAGACGCAGCACGCTCCGCAGAAGCAAGTTAGAAGACTTGTGCAACAGCCAAATCGCCGGCTTGAACAACACATAAAAAGCACCCAACGGCCGAACGAGCCGGAGGGAAACTGATAACGGATTTGCGATCGCTGTGTATTTTGGGCCGAGCTCGCCAAAGACGATAGTGACGAAAGTAATGCCAATGAAGGCCAGCGCGACTGAGACCGACGTGACAAAAGCGTGTGAGTGAATATGGGCTAGCGCAAAAAACGGCTCGAGGATGTGCGCAAGAAATTGTTCGCCAATCCAGCCGAGCCCCAAACTCGCGAGCGTGATGCCAAGTTGCGTCGCGGACAAGTAAGCGTCGAGATGGTTGCGAACATGTTTCACAAAACGCGCGCGCGTGTTCCCCTCCTCTGCCAAAGTGTCGAGCTGACTTGCACGCACTTTAATGATCGCGAACTCGCACGCCACAAAGAAGCCGTTCAATGCCACGAGCGCGGCAATCGCGGCTAGTTTTCCAATTAGAATTCCCGGCGAGTCCCAACGAGTCACGAGCGCGTCCGCAAAGGGAAGGACCGCCGAAGAAAATAAGAATGAATTCATTTCACGGATGCCTGCGCGGCATCCTACAATCGACCTCCGCTCAATCCTACCAACTCGATTTGGTTACGCCAGGGATGAGCCCTTGCGAGGCCAGTTCACGAAATGTCAGCCGCGACATCCTGAACCTGCGAATGAATGCGCGCCGGCGCCCCGTCACCTCGCAGCGATTTACCACGCGCGCGGGGCTGGCGTTGCGCGGTAATTGTGCGAGCCCGGCGTAATCTTTTTTCGCCTTCAACTCGGCACGCAACGCGGCGTATTTCTTTACCGTCGCGCGTTTTCGTTCGTTGCGATTAATCCAGGCAGCCTTGGCCATACAGAGGTGTTGACTCTAATGAGAATCGCCCGACTTGCAACCGGGCCGAATCAACCCAGAGCGCCGACGCGTCGCTTTTGCTTGACCAGCGCTGAGGTAGGACGTGCGCCGGAACGAGCCGCGCCGCGTTTTTGCCTGACAGATTGTGTGCGGCTGAGGCTTTCCTGTAATACCTTCACAAGATCGACAACGTTGGTCGGCGCTGGAAGCGGGGCTGCTTTGGCGGCAATCTCTTTGTGCTTCGCCTTCTGTTCGATAATCTCCATCAACGCGGTCCGATATTCGTCTCGATATTTGTCCGGCTCCCAGGAAACTGTCATAGAGTCGATGAGCGCCTGGGCCATTTTTAATTCTTTGTCACTCACCGCTGTGGTTGATCCGTTCTTCAAGACCTCGGCGCTTAAAATCTCGCTTGCAAAATGCATCAACTCCAGAATGAGAAACAATCCATCGGGCTTCACTGCCGCCAAGTGCTCGCGATTGCTAATCACTACCTTAGCAATCCCGATCTTGCCCGTGCCACTGAGGGCTTTATGCAAGACGGTATAGGCTTTTTCGCCGCCTTTCTGTGGCTCTAGGAAATACGGTTTGTAGAAAAATTTTGGATCCACCTGTTCCAACTCGACGAAGTCGGTGATATCGATGGAATGCGTCGATTCGATGCGGACTTTCTCGAAGTCCTCGTCCTTCATGACCACATAGCGGCCGCGCTCGTACTCGAATCCTTTCACAATTTGATCGGCCGGCACCTCTTTGGAATCTGCCTCTGCGATCTTTTTATATTTGATCGGACTCAGATCACTAGAGCGAAGCTGACGGAAACTGGTTTTCTCCTCACGCGTGGCTGGATAAACCGCCACCGGAATATAAACCAGCCCAAAGCTAATACTGCCTTTCCAGATGGGACGCATGGATAGATGGGAATGCTCTTTTCCACACCAGCAGGGGTGTGTCAACTGCGATACCTGTGCCGAATTACCTTGCAACTTCGGGAAATAGCCTGATGTTGAAGCCTGTTATGAGCTTGCTTGCCAGTTTCATGAACCTGGCCGGGCCGGATTTGATCATCATTTTGTTGATCATCCTCGTTCTGTTTGGCGCAAAGAAGTTGCCTGAGCTTGCCCGCGGGATGGGCCAAGCCGTTAAGGAATTTCAAAAGGCAAAGGACGAGTTCAGCGACGAGCTGAACAAGGCCGGGAAATCTGACGCTGAAACAGCGAAATCAGACGTAAAACCAGCGCAATCAACGGTGCCTCGAGCTGAAAATCGGCCGGCCAGCACCGAGATGCGGCCGGACCCAAATCAGGGAATTACGCCAGGAGATAAAGCCGACCAGGTATAGTCGTGGTTTCCTGCAGGAGCAGAGGTCGACCACACGTTTGACCCGGCGCACAATTTGGTAGAAAATCGCGATTCTGTTATGTCTGAGCCCGATCTCCGCACTCGCATCAAAGAAATGCTGGTAAAAAATCTGATGCTGCAAACCACTCCCGACCAGATCGCGGACGATCTTCCGCTTTTCGGCCCGAACGGCCTCGGCCTCGATTCGATTGACGCGCTCGAACTGGTGGTGAGCATGGAGAAAACCTTTGGTGTCCGTGTGCCAAACTCAGAGGTCGCTGGGAAAGCGCTTCGCACCGTAAATACGATTCACGATTATATCCTCGAACAGCGCGCGACCATCCGGCCAACTACGGCCAACGCATAGCAGTGGACATCCCCGTCACGGGCGACCTCCGCTATACCGAAATCAGGTCCGCTAGAATTTCCCGCACATGCCGAATCGGCAACGAATAATGACCCGCCCCATCGACGTAGCGCGCCTTGCAAATGGGTAAACGCGTGGCGATTTCTTCGGCCAGTCCAACTGAAAAGGCGCGGTCTTGTTTTCCATGCCATAACCGGACAGGCACGCGCACTTCCTCAAGCGGAAAACCCCAAGGCTGAGCATAGATCCGCGCGTCCGCCATGACCCCCTCAGCCCCGCCGCGCCAAGCGCGCCGTTGACTCTCGAAAACTGCTTCGAACGCAGCCGAATCGCGAAGGCTGTCTGCGTCGCACGGCTGCAGCATCAGCATTTTCAGAATGAGCGGACGCAGACGAACGGGGGGTCGCAATGACAGGATCGGCCAAGCTAACTGAAATAATCTTTGCAAGAGTCGTGGCCGCGACCGATATAGCGCCAGCATCCCGCGGTAAAGTGGGAGCAGTCCTTTGCCATCGGCAAGATCGACAAGCGAGATTGCGCCGCTGACAATAGCGATCGCGCGGACACGCTCGGGCATCAAGTTCGCAGTCGCGTAGGCGTAGGGCGCGCCGCCGGAAATGGCGAGCACGCGGAATTCGCTAATCTCAAGATGATCCGCCAGCCGTCGCACTACCGGGGGCCAGTCCTGCAATTTCCGATCGGGCTGGAAACTTGAACCGCTGATCCCTGGCCGATCCGGTGAAATGATACGGATCCCGAGATCGCGCGCCGGTTCCTCAGTTAGTTGCGCCATCGTGCTGGAGCTGGGCCATCCATGGCAAAATATTACCGGCACGCCTTTTTCATCGCCGTATTCCTCGAACGCAAGGACGCGATTGTTTCCCAGTTGAACCAATTTTTGCTGAACCATTTTTTGAAAAGGAATCCGCCATTTTTTCAGCGCTTGCATTGCAACCCGGCAATCTGTAGTCGAAAGTGTAGTGTAGACGCGCTATAGCCTTTCCTATTATTGGTTATGAAGGATTACGCACAACCTGGCACCGGAAAAATTTCACTGCACGGCAACGGAGTTGGCGCGCCGTCTCCGGAGGAGGTGGAAAGGCGCGCAAGGGAAATCGCAATGATCGACGAGCGCAACCCCGACGAATTCACGAATGCGGACTGGGCGCAGGCGCGGCGTGAGCTGCTGGGCGTAGAGAACAATATTCCTCCCGAGGAAACACCAGATAACGCCGATCTGACAGAGGAATGGGACATGGTTGCGGGCTCAAAAGGCCATCGCGCGCCGCGTCCCGGCGCAGAGGAGGAGGAGACCGTTGGCGAGCATTGCGTAATCGACGGCTTGGAGGAAGCAACGCACGATCAGATGCTCGAGGCGCGCAAAGAGGAACTCGAACAGGAGGGTGGAATTGTTTGAGCTCGGTCGTCGCTCCCGCTGTTGATAAAAAGCACGCCAAGCCGCGTTTGGATGGAAGCGCTTCCCGTGCTGAGCAGTTGCTTATACGTTTTCATCAAATCCGAAATTTCACCACCGCATTGTGCGCGAATCTCGAGCCTGAGGATTGTGTCGTACAGTCGATGCCGGATGTCAGCCCTACTAAGTGGCATCTGGCGCACACGACATGGTTCTTTGAGACGTTCATCTTGAAAAAGTGGATGCCGGGATACCGCGCGGAGATCCCCGAGTACGCTTTTCTCTTTAACTCCTACTATAACGCCGCTGGCGCCATGCACCGGCGCGACCTGCGCGGGTTGATCTCGCGTCCAACCGTCAAGGAAGCGCGGCGCTATCGATCCTCGATCGATTTACACATCGACAATCTTCTTTCCATCGCTGACGAAAAACTCCTCGCGGAAATCGAGCCGATCTTGATTCTCGGCATGCACCACGAGCAACAGCACCAGGAATTGCTGATCACCGACATCAAACATGTCTTCTCCCAAAATCCGCTCCATCCGGTCTTTCGCGAGCGGAAGATCGAGGAAACCCCGGCGCAGACGATGCCAATACGGTTCGTCGATTTCGAAGAAACAACGGTCGAAATCGGCCATGATGGACGTGGATTCGCTTACGACAACGAAAGCCCACGTCATCGAGTGCTGGTTTCCGCATTTTCCCTGGCTTCTCGGCCGGTGACGAATGGAGAGTACATCGGGTTCATCGAGGACAACGGTTACGCGCGGACGGAACTATGGTTGTCACTCGGTTGGATGACTGTAAGCGAACAAGGCTGGCAGGCGCCGCTTTACTGGACGAAACGTGACGGTAAATGGTGGAATTTTACGCTTTCGGGCTTTCGTCCCGTCGACGAAGACGAGCCGGTTACTCACGTAAGCTATTTCGAAGCCGACGCATATGCGAATTGGGCAGGCGCGCGCCTTCCAACAGAGTTCGAATGGGAACGCGCGGCCTTCGATTGTTCGATGGAAGGCAATTTCGTCGAGGGCGAAACATTTCATCCGCAGCCAGCGACTCAACAGGTTGGAAGTCTATCGACCAAGGCAGGCAAGACGCCTATCCTCCTCCAAATGTTTGGCGACATTTGGGAATGGACGCGCAGCGCTTATGCGCCTTACCCGGGATATCGCGCTGCACCGGGCGCGCTCGGCGAATACAATGGAAAGTTCATGTGTAACCAGTACGTTTTACGCGGTGGCTCCTGCGCCACGTCGCAAACTCATATCCGCCGCACTTACCGCAACTTTTTCCAGCCCGAGAAGCGCTGGCAATTTACAGGCATTCGGCTCGCCCGCGATCTAAGATGACGCGCGAACCACATGCCGCCGTGCTCGATCGCGAGCCGGCGAAGTCAGACTTTCTTTCCGAAGTGATTGCGGGTCTCTCGAGCACACCGCGCACCTTGCCTTGCAAATACTTTTACGATGCGCGCGGTGCGGCGCTCTTCCAAAAAATCTCCGAACTTCCCGAATACTACCTTACGCGCGCAGAACTCCAGATCCTAGATCGCTATTCCGTCGATATCGCGCCGGCACTCGGTCGGAATATCGAGCTGATCGGGCTCGGCACCGGTGCCGGGACAAAAACGCGCCTCCTGCTCGAGAAACTGGAGGCGCCGGTTGCCTATATACCGGTCGATATTTCAAAAAAGCAACTGCAACGATCGGCCGCGGTGTTTCGGAAAATTTTCCCTACGCTGGAAATTCTGCCGGTCTGCGCCGATTACCTCGAACCGATCCGCTTGCCGTCGGCAGCCCACCAACCTCTGCGCAAGATTGTCTATTTTCCCGGATCGACCATTGGCAATTTCGAGCTTGATGCCGCCCGGCAATTCCTACAGCGCGTTGCCAATCATTGCGGACGCGGCGGCGGACTTCTGATCGGAGTCGACCTGCAAAAGGATCGACATGTCCTCGAGCGCGCTTACAACGACAGTGTCGGCGTGACCGCGCAATTCAATTCAAATTTACTCGCCCGCGCCAATCGCGAGCTCGGCACAGACTTTGATCTGGAGCAGTGGCGACATTACGCCGTTTACAATTCAGCTGAGAGCCGCATCGAGATGTATCTCATCAGCCAAATTGACCAGACCGTCCACGTTCAAGATCGTCAATTTGATTTTCACGCCGGCGAAAGAATCACCACGGAATATTCTTACAAATACACGAAGGAGAGCTTCGTCGATCTCGCGCGGGATGCAGGATTTGATTTCGCGCAAATGTGGACCGACGACGCGCGCTGGTTTGGCGTTTTCTACTTTGTAGCCGCCGCGCCAATGTAGCGCATGCGTCCCGCTTGCGATTCAATTGAAAACGCAAGCTTGCCACGGGACGACTCCGTCCGATTGGCGGGCCAGAGGCTTGCGCTACTCTTATGAGCGCGCTGGTCGAATTGGTCGAAGTCAGCAAGCGTTATACTGGTGCTCCGGCGCTGCATCCGATAAATCTTTCGGTGGCGCGCGAGAAGACGATGATCCTTATCGGGCCGAGCGGTTGCGGCAAATCGACTTTGCTAAGGCTCATTATCGGATTGGTCGAACCGGATTCCGGCACAATTACCTTCAACGGCTCACAGACCACGCCTGCCAACATTGACATGCTACGGCGCCGGATCGGTTACGTGATTCAGGAAGGCGGGCTGTTCCCGCATCTCACGGCGCGCGCAAACGTTCTGTTGATGGCGCACCATCTTGGAAAATCCCAGTCCGAAATGCGCACGCGCCTCACCGAACTGTGCGAGCTCACGAGATTTTCTGGCACTTTACTGGAGCGATATCCTCTCGAACTTTCCGGCGGTCAGCGGCAACGCGTCAGCTTGATGCGCGCGCTAATGCTCTCGCCGGAATTACTATTGCTGGATGAACCGCTAGGCGCGCTCGATCCGCTTGTCCGCGCCGCTTTGCAAAAAGACCTAAAGGAAATCTTCACACGCTTGCGGCAGACCGTGCTGTTCGTGACCCACGACTTGGCAGAAGCAATTTATTTCGGCGATGAAATCGTCCTCATGAACGAAGGCCGGATCGTCCAACATGGTTCCATTGCCGATCTGCGCGAGAAACCGGCCAGCCCCTTCGTTTCTGAATTCATCAACGCACAACGCGGACTCGCAGATTTACGAGTCGAATCAGGAAAACAGGAAACGGGGAAAGAAACAAGCCATCCACATCTGGAGACCAGAAATCCAGAAACGAATATCTAAGACTTCGACCCGCCGTGATTTCCTGGCTTTCAGATTTTTTCTCAATTTCCTGCGTTCCTGCTTTCCTAATTTTTTCTGCTTCAGTTTTTGCGCAGCCGATCGTAATCGGATCGAAAAAGTTCACCGAATCGTACGTGATCGGTGAAATTGCGAAGCACGTACTGAAGGACGCCGGGATTCCAGCAGAACATCGGCAAGGCATGGGCGGCACGATCATTCTTTGGCAGGCGCTGCGGGGCGGTCAAATCGACGCCTATCCGGAATACACCGGAACCATCGCGCAAGAGATTCTCAAAACGGACCGCGCATTATCGCTTAATGAGATTCGTGATGCGCTTATGAAATTTGGAGTCGGGACGACCGAATCGCTCGGATTCAATAACACGTATGCGCTGGTCATGCGTCGCAGTGAAGCCCAGCAACTCGGCCTGCGCACCATCGGCGATCTGCGAAATCATCCTGAGCTGAGGATCGGGCTTACGCATGAGTTTTTGGATCGACGCGATGGCTGGCAGCCGCTGCGCGATCGCTACCGACTTCCTCAACAGAACGTAATGGGAATTGATCACGCCCTGGGTTATGCCGCTCTTGCCAACGGTTCAATCGACGTCAAGGACGCTTACTCGACGGATGCGAAAATCGCCGACAACGATCTCGTCGTGCTCGACGACAATCTGAAGTTTTTCCCAAATTACGATGCTGTAGTTTTGTTCCGACTATCAGTGCGCCCGGATGCGATTGCTGCGTTACGCCGGCTCGAAAGAACGCTGGACGAAAAACGCATGACCACGCTCAACGCCGAAGCCGAGCGCACAAAAAACTATACGCGAGCGGCGAGTCTTTATTTTGCGAGCGACACAAACTCGGCGACCTCCGTATTCGGCGAATCGTTCACGCATAAACTTTCGCGGTGGACGCTGCGTCATCTCCAACTGGCCGGCGCTTCGTTGGCGCTGGCCGTGCTTATCGGAATTCCGCTGGGCATCGTTGCTAGTCGCGGCGGTCCGGTTGGGCACACGATCCTCGGTTTCGCCGGCGTTGTGCAAACAATCCCGTCGCTGGCATTGCTCGCGCTACTTGTTCCCGTGCCCTTCTTCGGTATCAGCGTTCGCACGGCAATTGCCGCGCTCTTTCTTTACGGATTGCTGCCGATCGTGCGCAACACGGCGAGCGGGTTGCAGGATATTCCACGATCGCTGCGCGAATCGGCCATTGCGCTCGGACTCAGCCCTGCTGCGCGGCTCTGGCAAATTTATCTGCCGATAGCGTCGCGCTCGATTTTGTCTGGAATTAAAACAAGCGCCGTGATTAGCGTGGGAACAGCCACGCTTGCTGCGTTGATCGGCGCGGGCGGGCTCGGCGAGCCTATCCTGAGCGGACTGAACCTGAACGATCATATCACAATTTTGGAGGGCGCCATTCCCGCCGCGCTGCTCGCGCTAATTGTTCAGTGGCTTTTCGATTTGCTCGATCGTGTTTTGATTCCGAAAGGTCTGCGTTTGTAGGTGGATCGGCTTCTCCTGAAGACGATGCCAAAGGAATCGCCGAAGGCGCAAGATGAGCTCATACGCTGCGCAATAAAAAGTCAGGCTGCAAAGCCGGATTCATTTATCGACGCGTTGAGGACAACGCGTTCCACCTTTGCTCATTCTCGCAGCAACGCTTAGTTACATAAATGCCAATCACGTCGATCAACCCGACGATAGGCGAGAAACTGAAGGATTTTTCCGCCTTCAACGATGCGGAGATCGAGAAGCGATTGAGCCGCGCCGACCGCGCGTTTTTGCGTTACCGCCGGAAGCGGTTTGCGAAGCGGGCGCAACTCATGATGACTGTGGCGTCGTTGCTGCATGCCGAGAAAGACGAGCTCGCCCGAGTCATCACGCTGGAAATGGGAAAGTTGTTTCGTGCTGCCCTTGAAGAAATCGAAAAATGCGCGCGCGCCTGTCGATTTTACGCCGAGAACGGCGAGCGATTTTTGGAAGATGAAGTAGCCCAGACGGATGCCGCCCGGAGCTACGTCCG
>QHNV01000189.1 GCA_003218535.1 Verrucomicrobiota bacterium | reverse complement strand
TGAATCCGGTGATCGCTGCTTTCCACAAAAAAGTTTTCGTCAAAGGCGATGCCCCCGTCGCGAGCGGCGTCAAGTTTGACCATCCAACTACCTACGCCATCCGGATAGAATTGCTCGTCCCACGCTGCATAAAGTGAGTTGGTGAAATAGACCCGTCTGCCATCACGACTGACTTCCACCATTTGCGGGCCGCCGGCGAGCGGCTCGTTTGGCTTCTTTGGGTGCGGTGCGCGATTGGCGATGCCACCGATGCGCACCGAGCCGGTCTTCTTCGGATTGAAAGGATCCGACACGTCGTATTGCAAAAACTCGCCGGTTCCCCAGCAGGAGACGTAAAGGAATTTATCGTCTAGCGACAAATTGATGTCCGTTACGAGTGGCGGCACGGCTTTAAAATCTTTGAGCATCGCCGGCAGCTTCTCCTGGTCCGCAGGTTCGGCCGGAATTTCGATCACCTTTTTGATATCCCATTTGCCGTTGCCGCGATGCCACAGCCAAATGGAGGCGGACAAATCCTTCAGCGAAATGACCACACCGACAAACCCGTACGCTTTGGTCGGGTCGTGTGCAGGACGCATCTCGAGAACCAGTTGCTGCTCTTTGCCGAGGTCGAGTGCCTGGAGATGACGGCGCCGACGCAAATCCCAAACATGCATTTGATGACCGTACTTGCTGCCGAGGAGCAGATCTGGTTGGAGCCCGTTTTCGATCATGTTCGGCGTTCCCCATTCGCTGCTTAGCAAAGTGTCGAAGCCCAGGTGCCACCAAAAATCATAATGTAAAAACTGCGGGCCACGGTTGACTTCCCACTGCCCGAGGACTTCGAACGTTTCGCAATCGAGCATGAAAATGCCGCCCGGGCCGTCGCCATTGGGCGCGCCCAGTGCGCTAACGTAAATGGCTTCCGGTCCACAGTGAATCGTGTGCGGACGTGAATAATTGGCGCGCGCAAAAACTTCCTCCGGTTCGATCACTTTAACGATCTCCGGTTTTCGCGGATCGGGCTTCGTGTCGATGATGTGAATACGCGACGAGCGGATCCCGGGCACAACCAGGTAGCGCCGTTCAACGTGCGGGTGCGGCGCATACGGGCAAAGCGCCGAGCTGCACGCGTTCCAGCCGAAGTGATGCAGCTCATCACCAAAATTTGGCATCTTAACCTCGCCGACGCGCTGGCCATACGTGGGCGACTCGGGATCAACGTCAATGACCAGCAGCGCATCGTTGAGCTTGCTGCCGGGCGGATTCAGCGCGGCGACGAACGCATGTTTTTCCGGAGGAGCCTGCATCGCCAGTCTTGGCGATGGATAAAACGTGGGATCTGGTTTCAGTAACGGCATAAGTGGCTGCGGATTTCCAGTTCACTCAATTAGTCTTCGGGGGCAAACTTTCAAGACATTTCGAGATATTCGGAACCGACTGGCAGAGACAGCGACTGAATTTTATTGCAGCCAAATTGCCTGTCGGGCGAATCGAAACTTTTCGTGGCCGAAACCTTCCCAGCCAGCCCGAACTGCGAGATCGCGCATCTCGGCAAATGAAAATGCGCGCGCGGTAGAGAGTCGCGCATCATGGCGCGTCATTGGTTCACGAAAAATCAGCGCTGTCAAAAGCTTCACACCGACGCGGAGCAGAAATCCCCGCCGCAAATCCGAGACGAGAACAAATTTCTGCGACAGTGCATGGCATCGCCGCAGGACACTTACGGCGTCTTCATCGCCGAAATGATGAAGGGTTAACGAACAAAGCGCGATGTCGTAGGTCTGGACGGAATTCCATTCCAGAATATTTGCTTCGTGATAGAAAATTTCTGGGTAGCCGGCGCTGAGTTTCCTGGCGATTTGCAATGTGGCAGGTTGCCGATCTACTGCATCAATCTCGATATGCGCGCCAATTTTTCGAGCATAATCGACAATCAACCGGGGAATGTCGCCCGAGCCTGTTGCAAGATCCACAATGCGCATCCGCGTGTCCGGCTTGATCCACCGCCGTATAAAACTCGAAACAACATGATAGCTGCCGAACCAGCGATTAAGTTGCCGAATACGCTCGAGGTCGCACTCCAACTCGATGGAGACCGGCTGCGGCCGATCCATCAGTTCCAGGACAGCAGGATCGAAGCTGCGCTTCATGGGACAAAGGTAGGGCGGTTCACCCGAACCGCCTGCAGCGATTGAGGTCAATCGCCCCTACCTAAAAATCTCTGCCAGGATTCCGGCAACTCCCCACTCTCAACTTCGCTCGCGATGCGTCCCTCGAATTCGGGATGAAAGACCGTGCTCGTTCCGTAAACCATGATCACATCCTCCGAGCCTTCAGCCCGGATTGCATGCGCCACGCCGGGCGGAATGACGATGCCAACGTTGTTGATACTGCGATGATTATCGCCATCCACGAAGAAACGCATGATGCGTCTTGGAAAATCAGCGCGAATATCGCACAGAATGACCTCTGCCCTGCCCTGAAGAAAAAACATCACGTCCCATTGCTCATCATCATAGCGGCGCAACGAGTAATTCAGAGCTTCGTCGATGAACACACGACGCAACCAGTCGGCGGCAGCCGCATGTTCGGGGATGCTGGGCGGATGCACATGGAAACCTTTTGCGCTCTGCGCAAACATCCGCGCGCCCGACCATTGCTTCGGCCACAAGCCAATTCGGGCGAGAATGCCGTCATCGCGACGGCCGAATTCGCCGAAGGAACCACGGTGGCGTTGCGAATGAATTTTTCTCGCGAAAATTTCTACCCCAGGTATCCAGGCGTCCTTTACTTCGCGCCCGTCTCGATCCGCAGCAGTAAGCTGGCCTGCATCCACACCACGCGTACCAAGTTCCTCTGCGAGCGATTGCATGGCGTAATTGCGACTGCTTAGCGCTTTTCGCGCATTCGCGTCAAGTCCTTGCCAGAGATCCTCTTCGGGCTTACTCATTTCAACCCAAGCACTGGTTTCATTTGCCTAACGAGAAATCGGCGCGCTCGCGAGAAAAATTCGGATTATAATAAGGATCTCCCTCCAAGAGGTCAGACCAGCGTCGGCGCATAATTGCTTCACCGCTGATGTCGATCTCCGCGGGCTGCGGCGCGTCACAGTAAAGTTTTGCAAACGGGGTGTAAACAATCAGATAGCCCCTCTGCCGGATTTTCAGGCAAAGGTCAACATCGGCAAGCGATGCAGGCAGACTTTCGTCGAAGCCACCAACGTCCAGAAAAATTTGCCGACGCGTCAACAGGCATGCGCCCGGAACCGCGCTGCAATTGCGCGCCACCTGTAACTGACGATTCACCCCGGGATGTTCCGCTGGAAACCCGCGAAAAGCTGGTTGCGCGATTCCGTTGACGCCAACGACAATCCCCGCGTGCTCGACTGTGCCGTTTGAATTCACCAAGCGCGCGCCGACTGCGCCAACTTCCGGCCGCTGGACATGTTCGGACATGATCGTCAGCCAATTGCTTTCCATCGGTTGGATGCCGACGTCGAGGAACAGAAGCCACGGGCCATCGGTCTGCTGCACCGCAAGATTGTTCGACGCGGCAGCGTTAGACAGGTCGGATGCGCGCGGCACGTGATGCCTTGTGGGCGGGAGAGCCTGGCTTCCCTCTCCAACAACGACGATCTCGTAACTGGGATAACTGGTTCTCGCAGTCAAGCTCTCGATGCGCTGCGCTAATCGCTCCACATTGTGTCTACTCCAAAGGATGATCGAGATTTTCTTCGGCTCCAATAGCTCGCGTCTCACACAGAAGGCATGCGTCCGCCAATCCACCGCCACATGCGCGTGTTCGCCGCGACGCTTTAGGTGATCTTCAATCGCACGCCGCGAGGCATCGAGTTGCCCGGGTTTCT
>QHNV01000188.1 GCA_003218535.1 Verrucomicrobiota bacterium | reverse complement strand
CAACACCGCGGCAATCATCGATGCGAATGGAAAATTGCTAGGCAAGTACCGGAAGATGCATATCCCGGACGACCCGCTGTATCACGAGAAATTTTATTTCGCACCAGGCGATCTCGGATTTCAGGCGTGGCCAACAACACGCGGCAAGATTGGAGTCTGCATTTGCTGGGACCAATGGTACCCGGAAGCAGCGCGACTGACAGCGTTGCACGGCGCAGAGATTATTTTTTATCCCACAGCAATCGGCTGGCACCCTTCAGAAAAGAATGAGTTCGGTGCAGCGCAACATGCCGCCTGGGAAACGATCCAGCGCAGTCACGCAATCGCGAATGGCTGCTATGTCGCGGTGCCAAACCGCGTCGGCCATGAAGCGCCTGCGGGCGGCGATGGTATTGAATTTTGGGGACAAAGTTTCGTTTGCGGACCAGACGGCGAAATCATCGCAAAAGGTTCCGTCGATAAAGAAGAGATTCTGATGGCTGATGTGGCATGGAGCCGCGTAAACGAGCAGCGCACGCACTGGCCATTCTTGCGGGATCGGCGCGTCGATGCTTACGGCGGTCTTGGTCAGCAGATGATAGACTGAAACGTAGCACAGACATCTTGTCTGTGGGGCCGGCGGGCATCTTGCCTGCCGATGCGTTTTTGTCTTGAACCAGGCGAGACGCCCGGTTGCCCCACAGGCAAGATGCCTGTGCCACAAACACCAGCCTGAAACACCTGTCTCGGATTTGAGCGCTGTGCTAATACCGTAGCGATGACCACGCCAGTTCCTCGGCGCACACGCCGGCCATGGTATCGGCCCTCGTTGACGGCGCAGATCATGATCGGGTTGGTTGTCGGCGGTGCGATTGGGTGGCTCAGGCCCGATTGGGGGAACGCGGTTTATTTTCTGCGCGACATTTTCATTAACCTGATCAAATCGATCATCGCGCCGCTTGTCATTAAGACAATCGGACAAGGCCATCCTAAGACTTTGATTGAAACGATCGTGCACATCTTCCCGTCAAGCGTGATCGAAGCGATGGTGCACGGCGACGTATTGCAGATCGTTGCATTCAGCGTGCTGTTTGCACTCGCTGTGTCGGCAGTTGGCGAAAAAGGGAAACCAATCGTCCGGGCGATGGAGAGCCTGGCGCAAATCATGTTCAAGTTCACAAATTACGTGATGCTGTTCGCACCGATTGGCGTCGGCGCGGCCATGGCGCACACCATTGGCACGCAAGGTCCGGCAGTGCTGTTGAACCTTGGGAAATTGATCGGCTCGCTGTATCTCGCTCTCGTGATTTTCATCGTTTTGATTTTCGGACTCGTGATTTGGATCGCGCGGATTCCGTTGCGGCAATTCGTACGTGCGGTCCGCGAGCCAGCGGCGCTGGCATTCGCCACGACGAGCAGCGAGTCAGCGCTGCCGAAAGCAATGGAATCGATGGAGCGTTTCGGCGTACCTCCGCATATCGTCGGTTTTGTGATGCCGACCGGCTATTCGTTCAATCTCACAGGATCGACATTGTATTTGGCAATGGCATCGGTATTCGTGGCGCAAGCAGCCGAGACGACAATGGGTTGGCACATGTCGCTGGGCCAACAGATCACGATGATGTTGACGTTAATGCTGACGTCGAAGGGAGTGGCTGGCGTGCCGCGGGCGTCGTTAGTCATTCTGCTGCGGGCGCTCAATTCGTTTGTACCGTCAGGGCTGGGACCGATAGGTGTCGCCGTCATATTCGGCGTGGATGAATTGATGGATATGGGGCGCACATGCGTGAACGTGATCGGCAATTGTCTCGCAACGGCCGTGGTCGGTCGCTGGGAAGGCGAATTCGATGACAGGCGTGCGCGCGTGTTTGGCACCCCTGCCGAAGCCGAACTGGACTTGAAATCGGGTGACGTCGCCTTCGCCGATGCCGTCGCCCAAGGCGACTAAATGAGGCTTGCACAGTCGGGTGCCTATGCACTTGGATCGGGGTCGGAATGCCCTAGGTAAATTTCCCGTGGCAAAATGGGGGTTGACAATTGTACCGGCGCCTTGAGAGTCGACGACTTCAATTGAATAACCTATGAAAAAAATACTCGCAACAACGCTGATATTCTCTGCTATTGGCTTGGGCGTTATTGCATTTGGCGTAGGCGGCTCGCCTCGCCCGAATGCAAACGCTGACGCCTTCATCCGAGGGCACGACGTCGACCACTCTAGTGCGATCGTCCAACTCAAAGGCGATCCGATAAGTACGAATCCCACTACCAAGCCGCCACACGGCAAAAAAATCGATTTTAACGGGCGGGCGGTAAGATCGTACCGCGCGCAGCTGAATGCGAAACGCAACGAATTCAAACAGTGGCTGCGAGCAAATGCGCCCAGAGCAAGAGTCACCAGCGAGTACGATATTTCACTTAACGCAGTGGCCGTGCAACTCAACGGGGCGTCCCTGGCGACAATCGCCGCCGCACCGATGGTGCAGAGCGCCGAGTACAATGCTCTTTACCATCCGAACCTGAGCCAGAGCCATTTCATCGTCAATGCCGACCCAGCGTGGGCCGCTGCCGGTGGCAGAGCCACTGCCGGAGCCGGCATCATGATCGGAGACATTGATACCGGTATCGACAACACGCATCCGTTCTTCGATCCGACTGGTTTCAGCTATCCTTCCGGCTTTCCGAAGTGCGATGCAGCAGACAGCAATTCGCATCACCAAGACCAAGACTGCAAATACGTCTCCCCGAAAGTTATTGTCGCCAAGGTTTTCTATAATAAGAACAACCAGACGAACTTCGACGCGCAGGCCATCCAAGACCACGGAACGCACACTGCAGGGATTGCGGCCGGAATATTTAATCCCTCTCTGAACGCGGTGGTAAACGGTGTCCTGATCAATAGTATGTCGGGCATGGCGCCGGGTGCATTCCTGGGCAATTACAACGTTTTTCCCGGCGACGTACTCGATGCTCGCAGCGAAGATATTCTAAACGCAGTCGACGCGGCGGTCGAAGACGGAATGGATGTTCTCAATCTATCCCTCGGCGGCGGTTACCATGGTAACAACGACCTGCTGGCCATCGGGCTGGATAACGCGGTTGACGCCGGCGTGGTGGTCGCGGTGGCTGCAGGCAACAGCGGCCCCGGACCGAATACCGTTCAGTCGCCCGGACGCGCGCGCAAAGTCATTACCGTTGCCGCGAGTACAAACCAGCATTTCGTCGGCGAGCCGTTTACCTATCCGGCAAGCGGTGGCACAACAATCGGCGCAGCAGTAGGCGACTTTCCGCCGTTGCCTGCAGGGTCTTTTAATCTCTTCGACACACATTCCAACGGTTGCGCCAGCGTTGATCCGGGCGCTTCCGGCAACGTTGCCATTATTGACCGTGGGGTTTGCACATTTAGCCAGAAGGTCGCCAACGCTAAAGCAGCAGGTGCCATCGGCGTTCTCATCATCAACAACGTCGCTGGAGACCCGATTTCAATGGCGAGAACGGCCGGTTTCGATGATAACTTGCCGGCCGTCATGATTGGCAAGAATGAAGGGGCAGCGCTTCGTACTGCTAACCCGCCGGACGCATCAACAACCGCGGTCTTCCAGGAGTTCGTCACGGCTAACAAGGACATTCTTGCCGGCTTCAGCGGCCAGGGGCCGACAAACGTCGACCTTGCCATCAAACCCGACGTAACCTCTGTCGGCGTTAATGTGCTGAGCTCTATCACGTGCGTCGGCAAGGGACCCGGCTGCCCAGGCGATGGTAGCGGTTGGGCGTTCTTCCAGGGAACGTCCATGTCGACTCCACACATTGCAGGATCGGCGGCCGTGCTTAAGAATCTTCATCTAACCTGGTCGCCGGCACAGATTAAATCAGCGCTGGTCAATCGCGCCGACCTCGTCATTAAGGATGCTGTTACCGGTACACACAATGTCGGACCAACAGCGCAGGGGGCAGGACGCGAGAACCTTGGCGTTGCTGCAGACGGGACGACGTGGATGGATCCCGCTTCAGCGAGTTTCGGTAAGGTCACTGTCGGCAGTCCGACATCGCTAAACATCACACTGACGAACCCGACCGCGAGCGCTCAGACGTACGCCGTCACGGTGACGAAGTTCACTCCGAGCACATTCGGGGGGACGGTTCCCAGTGTCTTCGATGCTGGAGTGCTAAGCTCGGGTGATACCCGGATCACTGTCCCAGCCAGCGTGAACGTACCGGCTAATGGTTCGACGACACTGACAGTAACCGTAAACGCCGGGCAGCCATTAGGCACGGCAGTCCAGGGCTGGATTGACCTTAATTCCGGCTCCGACGACTTGCATTTCGGCTACTACGCTCAGGTCGGTCCGTAACCCACCGATACTCGAATCGCGAAATCGATTCTACAACACAGGGACGCGGGAAACCGCGTCCCTGTTTTTTTACGCGCAGCTTCAGCGACGTGGTACTCAAGGCTGTCTATGAATCGGGTTGCCAGTTCCTACCCTGCAGGGTCGACAAAGCTGGACGCTTGCAGCTAAGATGTGTTCGTCATGCCAGTTTTGCAGATGTCGACGCAAACAACTTTTTTAATGCAGATTTTCACCGCTGCTTTCCTTGCGATTCTCTTCCTTCAATCAGGGATTGATAAAATCATCGATCACCGCGGTAACCTTGAATGGCTGAAGGGACATTTTGCCAACAGCCCGCTGGCCGGAGTTGTGCCCGTTCTGTTGACGACGCTCACGCTTCTCGAACTTGCAGCCGGAGCACTAAGCGCGATTGGATGCCTGATGTTAATCGTTTCGCGGGAAACAACGATCGCCTTCTACGGCGCCGTCAGTTCAGCAGTCGCCCTCATTGCGCTGTTCTTCGGACAACGCATGGCAAAGGATTACGCCGGCGCGGCCGTGCTTGTTCCGTACTTCTTGCTTACGCTAGTCGCAATTTATCTGCTCGCACAGTGACGTTAGCGAGCCGGACCTATTTCTTCCCGATCTTTGGCGGCAAAAGCCAAAGAAGTTTTCCTTGCTCGGATTCAGGCTCCACATCGACCAGCGCGACGCCAGCTTTGGAAAGTTTGAGCGACGCCCCGGTTAATCCTGAAATAACATTGGTGAAGTCCGGTTCGTGGCCGACAAGCATCAGAACGTTTGCTCGATGCCGCTTCACCACTATTCGCAATTTGCTTCTCCCAAATCCCGGTGCGAGCAATTCATCCTTGCGCACTTTCGCTTTGAGATAGTCGGCGGCGATCTCGGCGGTCTGGGCGGCCCGGGGCAATGGGCTGGTCACGATTAAGTCGGGCCGCACTTTCAGGCGGTCTAGAAATTTTGCTACGTCGCGCATTTCTCTTTTTCCGCGCTTGGTCAACGGGCGCTCGTCATCGGGTTTTTTCCAGTTCGGCCAGTCGGCTTCACCGTGTCTGAGAAAATAGAGTTTCATGGTAATGGAGTTAAAAAGTTAAGACGTTACAAAGTTAAAAGGAAAAGCAGTTGATGATGGTCCATTTTAACTTTGTAACTCTTTTAACGTTTTTAACTGCTTTAAAGAATCTGCCACTTCGGCCGACGTGTGCGTGCGTCAATTTGCCAGAGTCGAACTCCACCCAGAAACGCATTCCGGTTATGTCCAAGTTCAATTCCCTTGGGAATCTGGTTCAACTCCTTGGCATTTCCACCACCGACCACGACATAATCGGCAATGAGTGATTTCTTCAATTGTACCAAAGCGTGCTGAACATCGCGCTGCCAGGCTTTCTCACCGAGTTGTGCCTGGCCGGCTTCGCCAAGATAATCCTCAATGATGCTGCCGTTGCGATACGGCAAGTCACCTAATTCGAGAGGAAGGACGTAGTTATCCCAAACCAGAGCTGATCCAAGTCCTGTCCCGAGTCCGAGAAAGAGCATCCGGCGGCCGTGATAGCTGCCGAGCGCCTGCATGGCGGCGTCATTGATGATTCGCACTGGTTTGCCCAGCGCTTTCTGGAAGTCGAACCTGACCCAGCCTTTACCCAGATGCTTCGGTTCGCTCACGATTTTACCGTTGCGCACAGGGGAAGGAAACCCGATTGAGATGGCGTCGAATTCCCAATCGGCTACCAGCGGTTTGATCTGATCCACCATCGCGCGTGGCGTCAACTTATGCCCCGACTTGAATTTTCTCCTCTCCGCGCGCGCGATCATCAGCTTCACATTTGAGCCGCCGACGTCAATAACCAGGATTTTTTTCTTCA
>QHNV01000127.1 GCA_003218535.1 Verrucomicrobiota bacterium | reverse complement strand
ACTTTCTCCTTTTCTTCAATTATCCGTTGATAGAATTCTTCCGTCTGTCGAATCGGCTCATCCCAAGATAGCTCTCGCTTCACCTGCTCGCGCTGCGAAGTCAAAGCATCTCGCTGCGCCGGATCCAACATCTCTTTCAATCCCTTGGCGAGAGATTCAACGCCCAGCGAAACCGCCAACCCCGCTCTTCGGTCGATCAACTGCGCGATTCCACATGTGTTTGTCAGGAGCACGGGAACGTCGGCGGCGACTGCTTCGCCAGCGGCGTTGCCGAAGCTTTCGTTAAGCGAAGGCATTACGAAAAGATCGGCCAGCCCGAGCGCTGCGCGTTGCTCCTCCTCGTAGAGCGGACCAGCGAATGTCACATGGCGCTCCAACTGCCTCTCAGACACGATTGCATGAAGTTTCCGCATATACGCTTCTTCCGATGAAGGCCCCACGAGTAGCAGGTGCGTTTTAGGGAGGCCGGCTTCCGCGAATGCGAGGATCAGTTGTTCAAGGTTTTTGATGGGGCTAATCCGGCCGATAAACAGCACCACTCTTTCCTGAGACGACAAGTTCCAGCGGATTCGCAGCGTATCGCCCGGAGGCAGATTTTTGAATCTCTCCAGATCGATCCCGTTGGGCCGGAAGACCAGTTTGTCTGGCGGAACGATTTCCTGGAGATCCTTAATCTCACCCAGGGACGCCGCGACAACGGCTCGGGACTGCCGGACCATTCGGCGCGTGAGCACAGTGTTGTAAAAACGCTTGGCGAAGCGATTTCGCGCCCGTGGAGGATACATGCCGAGCGGCTCGAGTACGACAGGTCTGCGGGATCGACGCGCAAAACGCATAGCAATCGGACAGATGAGATTATACAAGCCGTAGCAATGAATTAAGTCTGCACGCCTGATCGCGGTCGAAAGCGAGCGTCGATCGAGCGGAAATTGCCTCAAACCTTTGCCGATCCATGGCAGATATTGGACGGGAACGCTCTCGACTGATCTCCGCTCGCGATTGGTTGCATTTTCGGCATCAAAGGTCGCGACCAGAACTTCGACTTGCCGGCGCATGAGGCCACTCGCCAGCGCATGAATCTTTCTCGGCGGACCGCCGAACTTATGCTGGGGATGGTAGAATGGGGTGACGAAAAGAAGACGCATCGGCAACCTGAGCTATCAGGCTTCGCTCGGATGCTGCTTCAATGGAACCGACGGGCGATTCAATCGAGGGAGGGGCCCTCCTCGTTGACCGCTAAGCGCCGCCCGGAAACCGGGGAACACAAAGTAGATGCCAGCGGCCACAATGCAGGATTTTACGGTCCAATTGAGAGTATCAGAAATTCCGTCTTCCGCCTTCAAAGCGGCGAAGAAAATAAACGGCACAAGACTCCACCACAATGGATGCAGAAATGCCCTCTGGCAAAACCATCGAAAGAGTAAACCGAAAACTAGCGCGTATATCCCACATCCGATGATGCCTCCGACGAGTCCGAAGTTGGCATACATCTCCCCGGCATAACCCAGGTTCATCGAGGTACTCTCATTAAGCTCTATTCCGGCATAGCGTTCCATGTATTCTTGCCCACCTGACCGCAACTTATTTTCTGCGATGACTCTTGGAAGAACGGCGGCCACCGCTGCGGTCTTAAGAGTGTCGCCCTTTGCATAGGATTCCACATCTGGGACGAAGAACATGATCCGATTGACAATCCAGCCTTGATTGTAACGCACGGCCGTGTCCGCGATGAAGTCGTCGCTCAGATCGAAAGTGGCTGCATGTTTAAGGCTGCTAGCCAGGTACGATACGAAAGTCACGGTTTTACTGAGTCGATTCTCTGCAGTCGCTTCGGTCTGACTCGCGCCTAGTAAATCATCGTCGGCGCCAGCCCGGAGGCGCCACTTGGCTTCCTGGAATGCCGGAAGAAATAGTGCGCCAGCGAGAAGAACACAAAGCACGGCGCGTTGAGATGGTTTAAAACAGTACATCCAGACGGCAACGGTCCAGCACATCCAGAGTAGTAATGGATGAAACATCGCGATTTCAGCCGCAAACATTACTTCCGCTCCCAAGACAATTGCTAACCGCCAGCTCCACCCCGGCCCACGAACGATCATCCGGCCATAGACGCCCACATAACGAAAGTTTGCAATAAGGACAAGAACGAAGGCAAGACTCGGAATTGCGACATATCGTCCGACAAAGAATGTGACCATCCCGACCGCAAGGAGGATGTCCATCTCGGTCAGCAGTTTAGCGCTCGTGGGAAAGGCGGCTTGGGGCGTCGGCTTTAAGCGGACGAGGCTGAGCGACCAGCCCACGCAGATGGCGACAATTACCGGACCGCCGTACGAAAGATAAAGGGGGAGAGCCGCGCCAATGTCATAGGTAGAATTCTCTGGAGGATAATAAAAACCGACCCAAGCAGCCAGCACGTATTGCAGCGCCGAAATCAAAATTGCTATGTGCGGGAAAGGAACAATGTAGCGAGACGCATGTCTCATGTGGTAAGCCGTCAAAGTGACGAAGAAAACAGTCACCCCAATCCAGACTGAGATAAAAAGACTCACCCAGGCCGCGCCTACGCCCACCGCGGCACTAACAAGGAGGCCGATTCTCCATTCTCGCCAGGTGAGGAAAAGATGGCGCCTCTCGGAATGTGGAGACAAGGACTGCAACGGCGTCGTGATCCTGTAGTCTGGACTAAGCATGGTTCAAAGCATGGTCGTAAGTATGGGCGCCTTTTTTGATGTAACGATCCACGACGACCGGGAGTTTCCGGCGCAGAGCTGCACCCTTCAAGAGAATCTTCGGTACGTCAACCATCTCCGGCGGATTTTTAGGCGCTCAGGTCCTTTTGCGATCTTCGGCTACACATGCAAGCAGCTCCTAAAGCCGATCGTTGTAAGTGCAGCCGCAAGCGCAGCGAGGCTCTAAATACGGGCGTTGGCTGTGACATCCAGGATCACCTCCCGCAAAGTCGCTCCAGCAGTTGAGCCTTTTTCACCACTTAATTCTAGATGAGCGTCTTGATTCTGCCAAGGGCATCCTGCAAACGATCAGTATATGCATATCGTCCGGTTAGACACCGATGCCGGCCGGCGGCAGCGATGTGCTGACGAGACGCCTCGTTAGCCGTGTAGAATCGAACTTTCTCCACCAGTTCGTCCACAGAAGAAAAGAACTCCGCTTCCTTCCCCTCCACAAAGAACTCCTGATGCTCATCAGTCCGGTCGGCTAGCAAGAAACTTCCGCATGCCGGGATCTCGAACGTTCGGGTGGTGTGTTGGTCCGGGCAGACTTTACGGAGGAGACCCAAGCCAATGCGCGCGCCAGAGAGTGCCCGGGCATAATCGTCACCATACACTTCGCCGCCCTGAAACGTCGCGGCCAGCGTTGCATTGCGGTGTATTCTGAAGCGTTCCCCGCCCGCCAACCGGCGTAGAATGATTTGGCGTCGAAGTGTCCAGCGTCCATCTCGGAGAAAATCCCAATATCCTCCCCAAATCTTAAGACTCACCCCAACGCTCGCCACGGCTGCCAAAAATTTCTCGCGGCGCGGCTCCCAGCCTCCGAGAAAGCCAACGTCACAGGTCCACTGACCATCCGTTGAACGCAGCGGTCGATGGGTTTGGTCACAAAAACCTAGCGGCATATAAACAAGAGGTTTTCCAAGCGCCTCGTAGCGTTTGCGCTCATAGCTTTTGCAATAGACCAGGACGTCGAAATAAGCCATCGCCGAGTCCATCAAGCGCGTTCGCTTCCATGAAAGAGAAAAATATGGATCCGGAGTGAAATGAATCAATTTTGCGCCGTCCGCGCGAATAGCTTCGATAGTTTCTCCTCGAAGAAACTCCTGTTTCTCTGCCCAGACCATCTCGGGTCGAAACGCCCTGACCGCCGCGATT
>QHNV01000126.1 GCA_003218535.1 Verrucomicrobiota bacterium | reverse complement strand
TCCGGTACGAGATTTAGTACGCGGCCTCGGTGTCGGGTGTGCGAACTCGCACCACCATGAAATGTGGATTCGCTGTTGCCCAGGCAAGCGCCTTCTCTTTCGCATCAAAAAAACGATCGATCACGATTGCGTTACGTTCAGCTGAGTTTCGCCCGCATAGCCGCGCAGCTTTGCGCTTCACTACGTCTGGTCCAGTGTCGACGGCCACGCACTCCGCATCAGGAAGGACAACTCTGCTGCCAAAAGGAATTTTCTTTGGATCAACTGCGCAGTGCCCGTCGCACAGCCGTACGCCGTTCGACGCTGCGTTCGCGCCTGAACCTTCGCGGTGCCAGTAAACCGTCACGCGAGCGAAAGCTGAATGCTCGCCGGCGAACATTGGTGACACTAACAGCAGTCCGAGTCCAACTGCTGTAATCAACCACGTCATAATCTTCTCCACCCGCCGTAAGTCCGAGAGCAAGTGGATTAGAGAAAATGCGGGCAATCGTCTCTATATATACTTCGGAGCTCCATCGCCTTTTGGTTCCTTTGGCATTTAGATAGTAAAACAGGCAGAGTAACGAACGACTTCACTGTCTTTTTGTCTCGCAACGGCACCTACAGCAACAGGTTCAAGTTTACCGGCAAGTTGGTCACGAGACCTTCGCGGTGACGGTTTGTATCGGCTCGATATTGATTTGAAAACAGGTCGAGTAAGCCGAGTTATGATAATCAACCCGACAGGTTCCGCGATTCTGGACAGAGTCAGCACAGGGGCATTTTACTGATGGGTTTTCACTCCCGGCAAGTGGTCAGCAATGATAATACCTACCACCGAGTAATATGGGTGCCTGTACTAATTCAAGGGTGAGAACCGTAGTGTTTTGCTCTCCTGAGTGAATTTGCCAAATGTCGAAGTAGCATGGCTTGGAGCCCGTTAAGATTGCTCTGACCCTTGCCGCTGCCCGCTAACTATCCAGATTCGATCTAGAACGTTTATCTGTGCTCTTTTCCTCTGCCGTAATTGCCTTTAAGTGGCATTGGCTCACTCCACGGTGGCACAGGTTTTTGAGTATCGTAGTAAGGGTACGTTGATTGCGGTGCGTGATATGTTGAGACACCGAACCATAGCCAGAAGACGAAGCCCAGCACTACGATGATGGCTGCCAGCTTCGTGACTTGAGTCAAGGGAGAGAGACGAGGGCGTTGAGAGATTACATCCCGTCTCCATAACCCCGGGGGACGATAAATCTGTTGCCGGAGCTCAATCTGTTCCCTCAGCTCGGTGTAGGTGTGGATTTCGCGAGACGCTACGATTGGGTTGGGGAGGCTCCCCATACTTACTTCTACGTGAACTGGAGACTGAAAGTTCCGAAAATCTTACGGAGTGATCGAATTAATCGCGGTTTCAAACGACAAAGCCGAAAAAGCAGCGCTTTTGCCCAATCAATCGCGATGAGCGCGATTGCGATTTGCCCTTGCGGCAAATTGGCTTGACGGACTAACGAGATTTTTTGCAAACTCAGCGTCGCTAAACGGATCTGAATCATGCGAAGGACTTTCGCCCCGCTAGGTTCTACGTCTCTTCCGGACCCGCAGCCATATAAATCAACCAGCGGGGAAATAGTATGAAACCACAAAACATAATAAGAGCTCTCGCAGCTGCGCTCGTGCTGTCGGCATTGAATTTGACAGTCGCGGGCGCAACTGATGCAACCGATGACATTAATTCCGCGGATTTCACGGTTACAATTGACAATCCGTTTTTCCCTTTGTCACCAGGCATTACTTTTATTTACAGAGGAAAAAGGGAAGGCCTCAAGCAAAGAGATGAGTTCGCGATTACAGACGGAACCCTGGTGATCGACGGCGTGACTTGTCGGGTAGTTCACGACAGAGTTTTTGAGCGAGGTCTCCTGCGGGAGAATACATTTGACTATTTCGCACAGGACCGGGACGGAAATGTCTGGTATTTTGGGGAGGACACCGAGGAACTCGATAAACACGGCAATGTCGTAAGCACCGAAGGAACGTGGAGAGCTGGCGTGGGTGGAGCGCAGCCTGGGGTTATCATGGAAGCGCATCCACAGGTTACCGATCACTATTTCCAGGAACTGGCGGCGCCCCTCGCTGAAGACGAGGCGACTGTCTTGAGCCTGCATCAAACGGTCACAGTTCCGCTCGCCAGATTCACAAACTGTCTTCTGACAAAGGAATTCACTCAGTTGGAGCCTGGCAATATCGAGCACAAATTTTACGCCCGCGGGATTGGCTTTGTCCTGAGTGTCGTGGTGAAGGGCGGGAAAGAACGGCTCGCTCTGGTGAACATCGTTAGGGAACCATAGCGCCTAGGGGCAGGGGATAACACGGGATAAGAAAGGTCAGATCTAGGCAGTCATCATTGGCGCCTTGGCTGGGACGCCGACAAGCCTGGCGTACAATTTAACCAGCTTGTCGTTACGCAGGAGCAACTGGAGTAGATTGGGCGCTGCGCGACAAGCCGTGTAGGGAACCTATGGGCGAAGTGGACTCTGCGTAGGGCCTGGGGGCACCAGGATGCCCGCTGGCTTTTTTTTTGTTAGTCTGTACTAACGCGAAAGGAAAAGTAAACGATGGTCTTACCTTCTTTAAGGTTTCTTTAATGGAGGTTGAGGAGAATAAATATCTACCTGACCTAGCTTTAACTGTTCTTGTAGAGATTCAGAAAAATTCCTGATTTCAGTATCCAAGTTATACAGGTAATCCAACAATCCATCTGTCTTACTAAAATCTTCCGGCATAGGTTTCTTATCGCGAAAAGCATTTTTCGCTGCAACCAATTTGTCGTTAACGTAGTCAAACTTCGGAATAAAACCCTTAAACTGTTCTTCCGTCGCTGCTCCAAAATATCGTTTGGTTAAGGCCAATATACTGTAACGATGTTCGTTCCAATACATCTGCATATTTTCATATTGTTGCCAATGAACCATTTCGTCATCATGGTACTGAAATCCTATGGCAGAGCGAAGGGCGTAATAATGCCGCTTACCCATAGTATCAATTATATCGTAGTAAGTGTTGGTAGCGGCTTTTCTCGACTCTGTGTAAACCGCGGCATTTTCTTCCTGGACTTTATAATGGTGTGAAATCCAGGCAGCAGCGATACTAGCAAGAACAACCGTCAAGATAGATTTGGTAAGGTCAAAGGCTTTACTAGATTTAGCTCTTGGCTTTTTGTCATCTTCTATCTCAACTTCATCAGACATATTTCGACCCGCCTCCATGCCGGAATTGTGCCGAATCATTCGGCTTTTAGAGAGGAGACGCGCCAGGTGAAACTAAAAGCCTGACGCGCCCCCCAGTGGCATCCAAGCTACCCAACTCGCAGCCCGGGGGTCAATCACAGAATTACGCTTCCGGCGCAGCTGGCGCAGAAGCCGATCTACACGATGCCGAACGGATCCAACAAGCAGGCGATGGCATGGGTGAACAATATGGGCGAAGGCAATCCGAACCTGCATCCAGTGATTGTGAAGAACGGAGGAACGTCAGGATTCGGCACTGTAATTGCGATTAATCCAACCAAGGACGCGGCCATCTTCATCGGCATGAATCAAGTCGGAGCTAACCCTGCCGTGAAAGGAATTGAGATCCTGCGGCAATTGCCGTAGCGGCAACATCGCTTTGGTGTGAGTGCCGGAACTGGCCAGCTGAGAATTTAATACGAGGCGCAATCTATCAGTTGATGAGCCGGGGTGATCGACGTGAGAAGATTTTTCGCGATGATTTATATCGAGGAGACTTTCTAAAAACGCTGGGCGCCGCAGTAATCACTAATCAACACAAACTGTGACGCGCGGATTTCACGCCAATTTAATCTTGCCAAAGCGCCGGAACTTCAGACACGCTGCCGCCCATGAAT
>QHNV01000125.1 GCA_003218535.1 Verrucomicrobiota bacterium | reverse complement strand
TATTTCGGTCACAATCCGGCGAATCGCTTCGAGCTTACGAAGGGCCGCGACCTCGTTGTTGATCCCGAACCTGCGAGCGGTCCGATCAATTTTCTCGCCTATCCTTTACTTGAGATGAACGGCGAAGTGATGAAACCCGAGACCACGTTCATGTTTCGGCGCATCAGCGCTTAGTGCTGTAGCGGCGCTCTGTGAACGCCGGATGAATTAATGGGCGGTCGGCTCTGCATTGCCGTTGCCCATGCGCAGATGATAAAATCACAGCAGGTTCGTCAAATGCAGCCAACACGCCTGCCGCTACAGAAAGAAATCTTCGGCGTTGATCGAGGCTGGTTGTAGCGGCAGACGTGCCCTTGCGCCGTTGTCCACGATATAATTTCAATGCCCAAAATTCCTCTGATGGATTATGTCGGCAGACCGCTGCTGGCTTGCGTATTTCTTCTCTTGCTCTTGCTACAGTGGCGATTTCCGTTGCGGCGCCAGCATTTCAGCATGCTGCATCGCCTAGTACGCAATTTTATCCTATCGATCCCGGGTTTCGCCATCGTCCGTCTCGCCATGTTGCCGATCCCGCTCGCAATAGCGGTATGGGCACGAGAGCGACACATCGGTTTGTTGAACTGGCTCGGTCTGTCGGGATGGGTCGCCGGTATCGCGACGTTTCTGCTGATGGATTACGCCTATTGGTGGTGGCACTGGGCCAATCACATGATTCCGCTTTTCTGGCGATTTCATAATGTGCATCACACCGATCTTGATCTCGACGTGACCACCGCCGCGCGGTTCCATTTCGGCGAGATGATTTTTTCAATCGGATTTCTCTCGCTCGCAGTGACACT
This sequence comes from Verrucomicrobiota bacterium, assembly GCA_003218535.1. Taxonomy (GTDB): domain Bacteria; phylum Verrucomicrobiota; class Verrucomicrobiia; order Chthoniobacterales; family UBA10450; genus Udaeobacter. The sequence goes on along the minus strand of QHNV01000125.1, from coordinate 4,647 downwards.
GTTTGGCATCGCCCCGGTAATGCTGGTCGTGTTCTTTATCACATTTGAAGCCGCGACATTGTTTCATCACTCCAACTGGCGACTGCCGATTAAGCTCGAACGGATTTTGAACCTGATCGTCGTCACACCGCGCATGCACGGAATTCATCATTCCATCGTGCAGCGCGAGACCAACTCAAATTGGGGCACGATTTTTTGCTGGTGGGACAAACTGCATTGCACATTGCGCCTCGATGTCCCGCAGGATGCCGTCACGATCGGTGTCGCGGCGTATCGCGAAGAACACGAGCTTACATTGGGGAAACTCTTCGCTTTGCCTTTTAATAGACAGCGCGAGTGGCGACTGCCAAATGGCGAGATCCCCGAACGCCAGGCCCAACCAGCTGAAAAACTCGCCGAGTAGATATGACGGACAAGCCGCATAAACGCGTGGCAATCGTCGCTGGGGTTGGCCCCGGCCTCGGTGCGGCACTGGTACGCAAGCTCGCCAAAGAAGGATGCCGCGTCGGGATGTTCGCGCGTTCGCCTGAATTTATTGCGAAACTCGCTGCTGAACTTGGAGAGGATGCGCTTGCGATTCCTACAGACATCTCCAACGCGAAACAAGTTGCGGCCGGATTTCGCAAAGTGCGGCGGCAGCTTGGCCCCGTCGAGATTCTCATCGCGCATGCGAGCGGTTCGGTCGGCGAAGGGCTAATGAAAACTACTCCGGATCAATTCGAGCGCTCATGGCGAATCGCAGTTTTGGGCGCATTTCTCTGCGCCCGCGAGGCTGTTCCCGACATGCTCAAGGTCGCCACCGGACGAGTCCGTCCGACTGGCGGACGCGGCTCGGGCGCGATCATTTTTACGGGAGCAACTTCCTCGGTGCGCGGGCGAGGCGGTGCGGTCGCATTCAGTAGCGCAAAGTTTGCTATCCGCGGCTTGGCGCAATCGCTCGCCGTCGAATTGTGGCCGAAAGGCATTCATGTCGCGCACGTCATCATCGATGGCGTGATCGACACGCCAAACGTGCGGAAGACGTACAAGCCTTCCGCTAAAGAACCGTTGCTAAATCCCAACGCGATCGCCGATGCTTATTGGGAGCTTATCCAGCAAGACCGCAGCGCATGGAGTCTGGAAATCGATATGCGCCCACACAGAGAGGCGTTCTTCGAATGATCATTACTTAAAGATATTGTCGAAGAACAATTGCGCCCGGCTGTAATGGCGGCCGTGGGATCCCTGGTCGTTCAAACCCCAATCGTATGGGAGATATTTGGTTTGGTAGTTTCCGCTAGCGGCAAATTCGCGGACTGATTTTGGCGCGTAGCGGCCAAGAATATTCGGGAGACCGCCAGCATTATCGAAATCTTGTTTGAACCATTTGAAGATGCTGGAGATTTCGACCTTTTTCTCGTTAGGCAAAAATTTATTCAGATCTTCGCGCGCCAGCCACGCGCGGTACGCAGTGTCGTCTTGTTCGTCAAATTTCTCGGCTGTGTAAGCAAAGCGTTGCAACGGAGGACAACTACGCGCTGCGCAAACAAGCACCGCGTGCGTGCGATATCCGATTAAAGCTCGCAGCGTTCCGTGCTCGATATCGTCGAGAGAGACTTTCCGGCCGCCGATCTCGTTGCGTTTACCCGAAAACGAATCCTTCAACTGCCAGATGCTTTCAGTTGGGTAGTTGGACAAAATCCAGCGAAGCACGAGCGCATTGTAAGCATTTACGAGCGAAATAGCCTTTTCATTCCCGGCCGCCGGGTATTCGGCGTTCGAGGCAAACTGCTTCAAGTAATCATCCAGCGCGGTGAGATCCGCGGCGTTTTGTTTCCACGCACTGTAGTTTACCAGTGCCTGATCGTTCACGTATTTCTTGAGTAACCGCTCGAATTCTTGGTGATCAATCCCTGAGCGCACATCGACATTCTCGCCTGTCTGCGCGTGCGTTATGAGACTGATAAAGGCAAATCCCATCATCGAGAGAACAATCCAGACGTTCTTCACACTCATTACTTCAGCTAACTGATTAGCGCCCAGATGTAACCGTCTGGGTCCGCTACGAACGCCTCCGTGCCCCAGAGATAATGTTTTGGTTCTTGCACAATCGTGTAGCCAGCCTTGCGTGCTCGTTCTACAACATCCGAAACATTATTCACCTTGAAGTGCGGGTACATCCCCAAGCCTTGCCGTTCGTCCTTGCCGCGCGCTTTTTCCCAGTCCCAGCGCTTAGTCCACAAAAATACGCCCACGTTGGCTGCCTCCAGCATTGCGAACTCCTTGCTCTCGGATTTGATCCGAAGTCCTAACAAATCGTGATAAAACGCGATCGACTTTTTCAGGTCCGCGACTTCTAGCAGAATGTGATCGATCTTCGGCGGCGATTGCTCCTGACCACGCACAATTGCACCGACGAACAGAAGCAGTGCGAGCACGACACAACTGGTAGGGCGCGACCGGTCGCAGCTGGACTGGCATTTGGCGCCCCGATGCTCAGCGCCAAAAGGCGGGCTCGGCGAGCTCGCGCTACCAACGCTGTACCAAACGTGCCGTTTTTTCATGGGCAATTACGCGCAGTTGATCGGGCGCGCCTTCCAGCGCGAGCATGTAAACTTTGTCGCCTTCGCGCCAGGTCGCTTTCGCCGACTCATGTTGCTGAACGAATTTCGCTTCGCGTCTAACGGTGTAATCACCAGACGGCGGTGCATTCGTCGTCACCAGATGAATCAGGCCGCCATCGGGGCGCATAAAACAGATCACAGAAACAGGAGAACAATGCCGATAACGGAGATCGTCGAGTTGCTCGCGTCCTTGATGAAGTAAAAGTGCTCCATGATTTTTGATGCGTGCTGCGGTTCTACAAATTTGTCGATCGTCCAAACGACCATGACTAGAAATACCGTAACGCGGAGAACCAACAGCGCCACACTGACGTGTATGGGATCGTCAAGCTAGTTCACATCCGAGCAGGGAAGGTGCTTTGATACTTCGAATTGCGGTGGTCGCAAGCGCTACAATCATTACGCCACTGAGTAGTACGCACGCAACGGGTGTTAATGCGCCGAGAATGAGGAGCAATCCACAACTGAATTCCACCGCAGAAACAAAAACAGCATTCAGCGCGGGAAAAGGAACCCGCGCATCGATCAGCGTTTGGCGCATTTGTGCCCGCCGCTCGGGCACAAAGAGCTTGCCGCGTCCCGAAAGGAAAAACAGCAGACCCACAGCTACGCGCGCCACCAGGGCTCCAAGCCACTGCCATGCATGCAACTCAGTCAGAAATGTTCGCGCCCAGGACATCGCATTCATTGGATGACTCGCTGACAACCTTTATTCCTTTCCACAATCGGCTTGCAACGGAATAATCGAGCCAAATCGCGTCTCTAAATCTCGCAGCATTCCGCAATGAAAAAAAGCGAAGGCGTTTACAATGTCGTCGTAGTCGGCGCGGGCACGGCTGGCTTGGTCACCGCCGCCGGGACTGCCGGACTCGGCGGACGCGTCGCGTTGATCGAGCGCAATTTAATGGGTGGCGATTGCTTGAACTTCGGGTGCGTGCCGAGCAAGGCGCTCATTTCCTCGGCGCGGTTGATCCAGCAAATCCGTCAGGCGGAAAAATGGGGTCTGGATCGACAATCGCCGCAGTTTGTTTTCGAAAAGGTGTTTGAGCGAATGCGCGCGCGTCGCGCCAAGATCGCGCCAAACGATTCGCAGGAACGCTTCGAATCGCTGGGCGTCGATGTCTTTCGCGGCGAAGCCCGCTTTGTTTCACCGCACGAAGTCGAAGTGAATGGTCAAAAACTGCACGCGGAAAATTTTGTCATCGCTACGGGAAGCCGCGCAGCGATTCCAAAAATGAAAGGCATCGACGCGGTTCCGTATTTCACGAACGAAACAATCTTCGACGAGCTGAAGGAAAAACCGGAAAGCTTGATCGTGCTTGGCGGCGGCCCCATTGGCTGCGAACTCGCGCAAACATTCCAACGGCTTGGTGTGCAGGTGACGATCATCCAGCGTGGCGATCAGCTTTTGCCAAGAGAAGATCGAGATGTAGCAGAATTTCTTGAGCATCGCTTGATTAACGAAGGTGTACGTATGATCAAGAACGCAGATGCGCACTCAGTGGCTACCACCGATGCTGGCGAACTCGCGCTTCAGTTGTTAGATCGAGAGCCGGAAAGGCTGGCCGAACGCACTCTCTTTGCTGACGCGCTCCTTTTGGCCATCGGACGGACACCAAATTTACAGAGCTTGGATCTGAAATCGGCAGGAGTCGAGGTCAGTGAGGGGGGCCTTCGCGTTAACGACTATTTGCAAACATCTCGACGGCACATTTATGCCGTAGGTGATGTCATCGGACCATTCCTTTTCACGCACATGGCCGATGCGCACGCACGCGTAGTCGTGCGGAACATTCTCGCACCCTTCCAATTTCTGAGACAGAAAATGGATTATTCGGTCGTGCCGTGGTGCACCTATGTCGATCCTGAAGTAGCGCATGTCGGTCTCGGCGAGAAGGAAGCACAACAGAAAAATATAGATTACGATCTGTTTGTTGTGCCGTTCGAAGATGTCGATCGCGCGGTCGTCGAGAGCGAAGAGGCCGGTTTCGCCAAAATTTTGACGGCGAAAGGTTCTGACAGAATTCTAGGCGCAACAATCGTC
>QHNV01000124.1 GCA_003218535.1 Verrucomicrobiota bacterium | reverse complement strand
ACCTTGAGCCCTTTTGTGATTCCGAGTCGCTGCACGAGCGCCTCGCCGCTTTCGCGCATGGTTGCAGCAATGCGAGTGAAGTCGCCTTTTTCCCAGAGTGCTTTGTTTGGATTCATGGGGAGCATTTACGATGGACAAGCAGAGAGGGCAATCTGCGAATTCTGCGACCTCGCCACCCGCTTCCGCGATACGACGAGCGAGAGCCTCGAGCCGATCCAATCCGCGCGCGCCGAGCACGACCTTTGCGCCGCGTTCAGCGAGCATGACCGCAGACGCTTCGCCTATTCCGCTGCCCGCTCGCGAATGCTCTCGGAGCTCGCGCCGGTGATAACGACGACCTTGTCTTTGATTCCAGGCATGAAGTTTTGCTTTCTACCTTCTACTTTCCACTTTCACATTTGATATTCCGGCAGTTTCTCTCTCAAGTCACGAGCGGTCACCACCCGAACAATACCCACGCAAAATGCCTAATTTTCCTCTCTGTTCAGATTGTTTCCGCGATGAAGGATTACGACTCGACTCCGAGCAGATCGGGATCTCGGAAAAATCGCGCTGCCCAAATTGCGGCTCAAGCGACGGCAAGAAGTTGAACATCGAACGCCTTACAATGTTAGCGCACAGGTTTTTCGTTTGGGGCACTTTGCACCGTTGCAACTATGGAGCGGCGCCGCTCGTGGTATTCAACCAGCATCAAGCGACAAACATCAGTACATCACCGTGGTTTGAACCTGACATTCGTCTAATCGAGCAAACTCTGGGCGTAGGATTCTTCTACTACGGACCTAGGCTTTGGATGGTAGGCGAAGTCGAACCGCTGAAGGCGCTTCAAGATCCGACATCACGGACCTCCATTACGAGCCGCATTGTGCAACAATATCCGACTAAAGTTTTAAGCGCGACCGAATCGTTCTACCGAATTCGGAAAGATCCCAAAATCCCGCATGATCTCGAGCAATACGACAGCCGACCGTTGGGATTGTTTGGTGCAGGCAGGTTAGATTCACCAAATTTTCCGGTCATGTATGCGTCGCAGGACCTACACGTTTGCGTGCACGAATGCAGAGTTACAGCAGAAGACGAATTGTACGTCGCGACGCTTTCACCGACACACGATCTCAAGCTCCTTGATCTATCCGTGTTACTCGAAGAGGCGGAAGTTGCAGAGTTTGAGAGTCTGGATATGGCAGTCCACATGCTGTTCCTCGCTGGGAAACACGCCTACGAAATTACTAGGGACGTTGCTGTTGCCGTCGCTTCGGCCGGCTATGACGGCCTCGTCTACCCTTCTTATTTCAGTCTTCTTCGAACGGGTGGAAGGCCGTTCGAAACAGCATATGGCTTATCTCACCGCCGATTGCCCCATCTTCGCGAATACGAAAAAGAGAAAACCGTTGCGAACCTAGCGCTGTTTGGCAGGCCTATTAAGGATGGGAGTGTCGCAGTACGATGCATAAACAAAGTCGTGATTAATCGCGTCGATTACCGTTTTCACTTCGGTCCGGTTGGCTGCGATCCCGAGCCGTCAAACTCATCTTGAAGGATCGACGGAAATATATGCGCAGCGATTACCCTGCCGACGTGTCGCGATTTCTACAGGCTTTCGCGAATCACGCGAAGAAGCTCATAAGGGAAGATCCCGGAGACCGTAATGCTGACATTGATCATCGGGTCGCCGAACAAATCTTCGCCCCGTGGGAACATGATCAACAAAAATCTAAGGAAACGAAACAGATCACGTTCCTGCGCGATTACTTCAATTGTTTTTGGGAGGCTGTCCTGGCTTGCGATCACCTCGAGACAATTCGGGGCTTGATTCAGAGCACTGTTCCAACTGCAGCGCCCGATAGACGTACCCGAATCATCATTTTTTGGTCCGAAGCGTACCTAAACGAAATGTACATTTTTCAGTTGAGGTTGCTGGACTTCCTGATGGCCAGTGAACGTCGATACAAGAACGATCCTGATTTTGCGGCGCCGATGCGGGAGATCTGCACCGGTCTTCGAGCGCAAGTTCAGAAAGCTCTTGAGCCGCTTATCAAAATCCGAGGTACCCACGTCCATTCAGGACGCTTGCGACATTCGGACCCGCAGCTTGTGCGCTTGTCACACTTAGAACTTTTTGTCGACGACCTTGGAATTACAGACCTTTCCAACGAGTACGAAAAGGCTGCAACTGAAGCACAAGAGTGGCTCATTCAGCAAACAGATTATTTCACGACGCTCGCTTGGACGCTACTAGATTCAACGTGTCATGTACTGGCAGAGGGCATCATCACTGAGAATGGATGGCTGATCGTTCCGACGAACTACAAGGACTAGGTTCTAAGCAGCAAGTGCCCAGATTTGCCCGATAGCTGGATCACCGATTCCGCCTTCTCACTCCTCCTTGCTGACGGATAAAGTCGAATTCGTGACTCAGGCCGCGAAAGAAGTATCTTCTATAAACGCAGCCTTCGGAAATGATCGAACCATCTGAACCAGGGTCTTGGGAAATGCTTCAGAGCGTTTGTGCGCGAATACTTGCCGAGTGCGGTCTTATCACAGAGGTCGAAAAAAAATGATCCTGGCGAGAGGAGCGGCTGTCATCGACGTCTACGCTATTGATCGAAAAGCAATCTTGCCTTCATCTTGCGTTATCGAGTGCAAGTTTTGGCGGAAGCGGGTGCCACAAAGCGTCGTGCATGCCTTCAGGTCAGTAGTCGCGGACTCAGGTGCGTCTCACGGTTTCATCATCTCCGCGCAGGGGTTCCAAAAAGGTGCGCACGAAGCGGCGAAGTTTACGAATGTGCGATTGTTGAGCTATGCTCAGTTCGAAGCTTTTTTCGAACCGATCTGGACTGACGCATATCTGCGCCCTGAACTTTTCAAGGTCATCGATCCGCTGATCGAATATACAGAGCCAATTAACTCGCGCATTTTTCGCAAAGCTGACAAGCTCGATGCAAACCGACGGTCTCGTTTTGTTGAACTGAGGAAAGCCCACTTTGGCTTAGCCATGGTAGCGATGTTGTTTTCGATACGAGCGGCTGTTCCTTGGGCATCTGGAACTGTACTCGCGCCGGCTGTTTCTGGGTCGCTGCGACTCCCGCTGTCACTATCCGGTGATGAACCACACCTATCAGACCTGCCGAAGGCATTGCGGACAGAACGATCTGCGCGACGTTTTCTGCAGCTTTACAAAGCGTGTGCGATAGCAGCTATCACCGAATTCGATGAAGTGTTCGGCGAGCGGGCGTAAGAGAAGGTTCTTGCCCGTTTTCTGCTTCCGCTGGTTGAGATGCTCACTCTCTAGCGTGGCGTTCGATCTTCTAGAAGTTTATGGTTTCTGCCGCGTTGTTCACGCGACGCGATGGCAGCGGGCGTGCAGGAGCAAGAATGGGGTCAGTCTAACTTTTGACACTGGTGATGCGCGAAGAAGTGCCGGACAATCGCCGGAGTATTTCGCAAAATTTTTCGCGAGCGGGTGTCACGTCACCTTGGTGGCGCGGGAGAACATAGAATCGGAACTCAGGTGACAGAAGTCAGCCGCCTTCTCACACGGCTACGGCGAGCCAAGGAGGTCAGCGAGGCCGTACGACGGTGAGTGCGCGATAGAGCCGATGTTTGCCAGCCAGGTTTACTGTCTCAAAAGCCGCTGATACGCGTCGTGCGGGCCAATCCAGATCCACAGAAGTCCATCCGGCATATCAATTGCGATTGCGCGATAACCTGCGGTTCCTATTCGAACCGAGTAAACGTCGCGCACTCTCTTGAACCGTAATGCCGGCGCAGGGGATTCTCG
>QHNV01000014.1 GCA_003218535.1 Verrucomicrobiota bacterium | reverse complement strand
TTCGGTATGACGACTTGAAATCCTGCATCTTCGAGCACCTTCACGGCGGCAATTGCAGTTTCTGGATGGAAGAAATTGTTAAATGTGTCAGGCCAAAGAATGACGCGGTTGTTTGGTAGGGCGCGACCGCCGGGCACGCCGGACCGGACGGCTCGGCGAGACGTCCCTACCATTGAATCACCGTGATTTTTCGCAAACCACGCCTTGAAAGTTTCGTCCGCGAACATCGGCATCTTGCGCTGTGGCGCGACACCAATGACTGCTTTGACGAGATGGCTCACGATCGGCGCATGATTGATAAGATTGACAATGCCAGGAGCGATCTGCGCGAGTCGCGCCCAGATGTGGATCAATCCAAACGCGTAGGCATGGACTGGTCGTGGTCGATGTTTGTAGTAATGCGCGAGGAACTCGGCCTTATACGTCGCCATGTCCACATTCATGGGGCAATCGGCCTTGCATCCTTTGCAGGCTAGGCAAAGATCAAGAGCCTCTTTCACGCTTTCATCGCGCCAGCCATTTTTCCGGATCAGCTCGCCGTTGAGCATTTCCCACAGCAGCCGGGCGCGTCCGCGCGTGGAATGCTTCTCCTCGAGCGTAACCATGTAGCTGGGACACATCGTTCCGTGCTCGTACCGGCGGCATTTGCCCACCCCTACGCAACGCTCCATGGCGTACGAGAAGCTGCCTTTGTCATCCGGATATTTGAAATACGTTTGCCATTGCGGCGGATTGTAACGTTCGCCGTAGCGCAGATTTTCATCGCGCCGGTAAGGCCGAACAATTTTTGCAGGATTGAGTTTCCAGTCCGGGTCCCAGATTTCCTTGAATTCGCGGAACGCCCGCACGAGTTCGTCACCAAACATTTTCGGCAGAAGCTCGGCGCGCGACTGGCCGTCGCCGTGTTCACCTGAGAGCGAACCGCCGTATCGGGTCACGAGATCGGCCGCATCGCTGGTGAAGGCGAGGTACTTCTGGATGCCGGCGTGGTTCTTCAGCCCGAAATCGATGCGCGTATGGACGAGGCCCTGACCGAAATGGCCATAGAGCGTGCAGAGATAATCATATTTATTCAGCAGGGCGCGGAAATCGCGCAAATACCTGCCGATGTCATCAGGCGAAACAGCGGAATCTTCCCAGCCTTCCCACGTGTCCGGCTGATTCGGCACACGCGCGCTGGCGCCGAGCCCCGAATCACGAATTTCCCAGACGACCTTTTCATGTTCTGGGTCGTCAACGAATCGCATCGCCGGTGGATTCGATTGCGCCTTCAGCTTGGCCATGAGCTCCCGCGCCGGCTTGTCCGCTTCCTCTCTGGTTTGGCCACCAAACTCGACCAACAGCCAGCCTTTGCCTTCGGGCAGGATTTGCAGGTCGCGCGGATGAATGTGCTTCAGCTTCATCGCATGGATGAGCACGTCGTCGATGCCTTCGAGGCCGACCGGTTTGTATTTGCGAATTTCCGGGACATGATCGCCTGCGTGATGAATGTCCGGATAACCGAGCACGAGTAACGAGCGGACTGGCGGATTAGGAATCAGTTCTAGTGTTGCTTCCAAAATGATCGCACACGTGCTCTCTGTCCCGACTAAGGCCCGCGCTACGTCGAATCCATTTTCTGGAAGTAGTTCGTCGAGATTGTAGCCAGAAACGCGGCGCGGAATTTTTGGGAATCGTTGCCGGACGAGCTCGCCGTATTTGTCTCGAAGATCGATAAGCTTCCTGTAAATCTCAGCGCGCCGTCCGCCTTCACTGGTGATCTGCTGAAGACCGACATCATCTGTTTTTCCAACGCGCATGATTGTGCCGTCGTAAAGCAGTACCTCGAGCTCGCGCACGTTGTCCGAACAGCGCGCCCCGCCGCCGTAAAATTCGGCCATCACGGAATGCACACCGCAGGAGTTATTGCCCAGCATGCCGCCAATCGCGCAATGACTGTGCGTGGCCGGGTCGGGACCGAAAATCAGGCCGTGTTTCTTCAGCGCTTTTTGCAGTTCATCGAGGATCAATCCCGGCTCGACGCGCGCCAGCTTCTGCGCCGCGTCGATCTCGACGACCCGATTCATGTATTTTGTGAAATCGATGATCACCGCAACATTGCAGCATTGACCCGCAAGGCTCGTGCCCCCGCCACGACAGGTGATTGGCGCGCCGAATTTTCGACACGCGGCGACTGTGACGATCACGTCGCTCCGGTCGCGTGGAATCACAACGCCGATGGGGATCTGACGGTAATTGGAGCTGTCAGTTGAATACAGCGCGCGATCGCCATCGCTAAAGCGGACTTCGCCGCGAATGTTCTTCCGCAACTCCGCTTCTAGTGCGGCAACATCTACATCTTCGCGTGCATTCATTCCCCTCGAAAATCACCCTCACCTCAATCCTCTCCCTCAGAGAGAGAGGCGGATGCGAAGCGCCAGGTGAAGGTTTCCATCCGTTATTCTTCTTCTTTTGTCCTAGCGTAAGCGCGATGCAGAAAATCTGACATTGTTATGCTGGCTAAAATCCCAGCGAGAAATCGCGCGACGCGCGGGGCGAAAACAAAACCGAAACCGAGCACGGTCGCACACCATGGCCCAATGCAATAGGGGCAGGAAATCAGTTGACCAATACCGCGCTGGATTCCGCGGCCACGCGGCTCCTCTTCCACCTCCGCTGCGCCAGCGCTGCGAATATAGTTCACAAACGGCGCACGAAGGATGCTGGTGACTCTGTCTTTCGCAACGAGGCGACTCAGTTTATGGGTCGCGACCCCCAGCAACGCGAGATCAAGCAAGCCGAACCTTCGCGGCAGACGATTCCGCTCCACCGCAGCGCCCGTGAGCGCCGCTACGCTCGCCACGTAAAACGCCAGCAGCGCGGCATACTCGGCAAGCAATTGTTCATCGCACTCTTCCTTTTCCGATGTCCGTTCGCCGTACTTCTCGATTGAAAAATCGACGTTTTGTTGGCGACTGCGAGATGATGAATCCACACAATTAGATCGCAAATTTCTGCGTGTCTGCGCGTTTCAGAGTGAGACCCAGACCGGGCTGGCTCAGATCCGGCTTTAACGCGCCTTCGATTGGTTCGACAACGCCATCAAAAAGCATTCGTTCGATGCGAACGTGATCGTGAAAATATTCGGCGTGTCGGATAGCAGGCGTCGCGCAGCCGATGTGCAGATGCAGCGCAGGCGCGCAGTGCGACGAAAGCTGAACATGATGCGCATCACAGAGTGGCGCTGCCTGCAAAAATCCAGTGAACCCGCAGCAACGCGTAGCGTCGGCCTGTAAAACATCGACTGCGCCGACATCGAGCATTCGCCGGAAATAATCGATGTCGTAACCGTATTCGCCGGCTGTGATGTCCATTGCGGCAGGTGCGCGATCTCGAATGAATCGCAGGCCTTCGAGATCATCCGACGAAACCGGCTCTTCGAACCAACTGACCTTGACTTCCTCGAACGCATTCGCTTGCGCGAGCGCTTGCTTACGCGAATACGCGCCGTTCGCATCGACAAAAAGCCCAACATTTTCGCCGATTGCCTTGCGGGCGGCTGCAACGCGTTGTCGGTCGACGGTCGCGTCGCGACCAATTTTGATTTTGACTCGCGAAATCCCCTGCTCCACCCAGTCGCGAAGCTGCTTCAGCAACTGTTCGTTCGAGTAATTCGTGAATCCACCGCTGCCATAAATCGGCAATGTGTCGCAGACTTGACCAAACAGCGTCACCAGCGGCACGTCGAGCAAACGCGCCTTCAAATCCCAGCACGCGGTGTCCACGGCGGAAATGGCCATGGAACAAATGCCGGGACGTCCGAGATTGCGAATCGAACCCAGCATCGCAGTCCATATGGCGGCGACCGACATCGCATCACGACCGACGGCGACTTGCTTCAGCTTGTCATCGATGAGTTTCGCGGTCGCAGCGTCGGCGTACGTGTAACCGAGGCCGTGTTCACCGCCGCCCGCGACCTCGACAACTACGATGGTGGTGCTATCCCATTCGTACGTTCCATCGGCTTCCGGCGTCTCGGTGGGAATCGTGTAGGCGGAGACACGCAGATCCTCAATCCGTACTTCCGAATCGCGCACTTTCATCCT
>QHNV01000013.1 GCA_003218535.1 Verrucomicrobiota bacterium | reverse complement strand
ATGATGTCTTTTCGTTGTTTCGCTTCTTGAAACGGAATTTCCGTCCATGAAACCGGTGCATTTTCCGCGATCTTGTCGTTCACCAATTCTTCGACATCGCGCTTTTGTTTCGACGTGAGCGGCGCGCTCGAAAAATCGAACGTCAATTTGTCCGGACCGACGTAGCTCCCTTTTTGCGACGCGTCGCGGGACACAACTTCATGCAACGCCCAGTGCAACAGATGCGTCACGGTGTGATGTCCCTGAATCAATTTGCGCCGATCAGCATCCACTGAGATGCGCACCGCCTCGCCCGGTTCGGGCGCACGACCTTTCACAAGAGCGGCACGATGAACAAAAACATCGCCGCGCTTTTGCGTGTCGATCACGCGCAACTGACCGACTTCGGTCCAATCATGCCCCGGAACATGCAGCAGTCCCCGATCCCCAACCTGACCGCCCATCTCGGCATAAAAAGGCGTGCGATCAATAATGATATTTAGTTCGTCCGATTTTTTGGCCGGCAGAACGGTTTCAACCAGCGCCTCCGCCTCGAGAAAGTCGTAACCGAGAAATTTCGTGGGTGCGGCTCTTAGCTGCCCTTCTTCCACAGTGATTTTTTCTTTTTTCTGCGCCTTGCGCCCACGCTCCCGCTGCTCCTCCATCAGTTTCTCGAATCCAGTAACGTCCACGGTGAAGCCGCGCTCGCGGGCCATCAATTCCGTGAGGTCGAGGGGAAAGCCGTACGTGTCGTAAAGCTTGAACGCGAATCGTGCTGGCATGATCACCCATCCGCCAAGCGGAGCGACTTTCGGGACGTCACGTTCAAGGGCTACCATCATTTCATTAAACTCCTCGATACCTTTGTCTAGAGTCTTATTAAACGATTCTTCCTCGCGGCGAATTACTTCTTTAATCTTTGACTGTTTCGCGCGGACTTCTGGAAAAAAGTCGCCCATCGTTCTCGCCACGACGTCAACAAGTTTGAAGAAGAATGGTTCGTGAAAACCGAGCGTGCGGCCGTAGCGCACCGCACGACGTAGCACGCGTCGCAAAACGTAACCGCGGCCTTCGTTCGAAGGAATGATACCGTCGGCAATCGCAAACGAGAGCGCACGGATGTGATCGGCGATGACACGGAAAGCGATATCGATCTTTTCTTGCTCGCTCTGATTTTGTAGGGCGGCTGTGTCAGCCGCCGTCGGCGTCTCATAGAGACGCCCTACAGCTGGAATTGTCGATCCGTATTTCTTGCCGCTCAGTTTTTCCAGCTCGTCGAAAATCGGTCGGAAAATATCGGTCTCGTAATTTGAAATGGTTCCCGAAAAATCGATGAGATTTTTAGTGCCTTGGATAATCGCAACAGCGCGCTCGAAACCCATTCCGGTTGCACTTCGGAGCACGGCCCACAGGGACCGGTGTCGCCCATCATCCAGAAATTGTCGGCCTTGCCACTGCTGAGAACGTGAAGCGTTGGATCGAGATCGGCTTCACGAAACAAATGATCCCAGTGCTCGTATGCTTCCTGGTCGAATTCGCTGGGTTCGCCCGGCCCAGGCTTGTAAACCGTCGCGTAAAGTCGTTGCGCTGGAAATTTCCAGCGCTCGACGAGTAATTGCCATGCCCACTCGATCGCTTCTTTCTTGAAATAATCGCCGAAGCTCCAGTTCCCGAGCATCTCGAAAAAGGTGTGGTGATAGGTGTCGAGGCCGACGTCTTCGAGGTCGTTATGTTTGCCGCCAGCGCGAATGCACTTCTGAGTGTCGGCGACGCGCGTCGGCTTCCACGGCGGTTTTTGTTGCCCGAGAAAAATCGGCACGAACTGGTTCATGCCGGCGTTGGTAAAAAGCAAATTCGGAGCGTCGGGCAACAGCGAAGATGACGGCACGATGGTGTGTTGCTTCTCGCGAAAAAAATTGAGAAATGATTGTCGGATCTCAGCGGAAGTCATGATCTTTGCCTAGCACGAATAAACACGAATTCTGCGAACCTGAAACCCGCAGCTCAAACCACGGATTCATGCCCATTGCTGTTAATTCTTGGCCAATCTGCTGCGGAGGCAGATTTCCAAATGGGAAGTAATTGCTGCGACGAAGCGATGGCCCAATATAATCGCAGTGGCAAGAATTACTGCCTTCCTTAGCGCCGGAATTTCGCGCCTACTGCTGCGGTAGGCTCTGCTGCCTCACAAATGGGAGCTGCTATCTCGGCTGCAATGCTCTCCTGAACAGCTGATCAAATACCCGAATGAAAGACAAGCTATCTGATCTTGGAGAGGATTCCTTCCATTTCTTCCCGGCGGAAAGCTCGTAAGGTGTGGCTCTTCACATTCCCCAGCGAGCCGATCTTCAGGAAGAACGCGCTCGCGGCTGCGTCATCCGGCGCTTCTAGGATGGCAACCACATCGTAGGCGCCCATCGTCCAATATTCCTCGATCACTTTTACGCCTAGTTTTTCAGCCTCCGCCATAGCCGCGTCGCCTCGTTTGACCGTGTCCTTGATATTGCGGATGCCCTGATCGGTGAATTGAATCAGACTGACGTACATTGCCATAAGGTTTGCCTCCTTTGCTTATCTTTCGTTTTACCTCAAACACTATTGCACGTTCGCACGTGCAAAGGCAACTTGTCGGAACTCGCCTTGCGCGCCTGTTTCATCGCAGTCGCGGGAGTTGACCTGCAACCGGAAAACGCCTACTATGGCGTCCCCGTTTCCGTGCTGCTAGTTGCGCGGAAATCTTCGGCGGTCAGAGACGGCCGCTACAGTGCCTGAAGGAGGCCTATTATTTATGGTGCAAATGCATGATGTGATGTCGAAGCCGATGAAAGAGTTCCGCGAAGGAAGCATCGTCAAGGGGCGCATATTGGAGGTTCGCCCACGGGAGGTATTGGTGGACATTGGATACAAATCCGAGGGCGTCATTTCGATAACGGAATTTGAAGATGTCGATTCACTCGAAGTCGGCGACGAAGTGGATGTCCTTCTCGAACGGCTCGAAAACGATGAGGGAATGGTAGTCCTCTCGAAAGAAAAAGCGGCCTACCGCCAAAACTGGAATAAAATCGTCAACGTTTTCGAAGGCGACGGCCTGATCAAGGGTAAGGTAAAATCCGTGGTGAAAGGTGGACTCATGGTCAACATCGGTGTGGAGGCCTTTTTGCCGGCATCTCAAATCGATGTGGTACCGCCAAAAGATTTGCACCAGTTCGTCGGCAACACCTACGACTTTAAAATCGTTAAGATCAACGATGAACGCCGAAACGTCGTGCTCAGCCGGCGCGAACTAATCGAGCAGGAGCGCAGCGAGAAGCGCCAGAAATTCATGGAGAGCGTCAACGTGGGCGATCGCGTCACCGGCACGGTGAAAAATCTGACGGATTTCGGCGCGTTCATCGATCTCGATGGAATGGATGGTTTGCTCCACGTCACCGATATGACCTGGGGCCGGCTCGGACATCCAAGCGAGTTGGTCCGGGTGGGTCAGCAACTCGAGGTCGTCGTTCTCGACATTAACAAGGAAAAAGAGCGTGTATCACTCGGTCTCAAGCAAACCCAGAAAAATCCCTGGGACCAGATCGAAGAACGGTTCCCGCCCGGTCAGCGCATCAAGGGCAAAATCACCAACCTCGTTCCCTATGGGGCGTTTGTTGAGATCGAGGAAGGCGTCGAAGGCCTTATCCACGTATCAGAACTTTCGTGGACGAAACGGATCATGCGGCCGTCCGACATTTTGACTGTCGGCCAGGAAGTCGAAGCCGTCGTTCTGGGTGTGAATAAAGAGGAGCAAAAAATTTCACTTGGCTTGCGCCAGCTTGAACCCAATCCGTGGGACGAGATCGAAAGGAAATTCACCATCGGTAGCACCGTACGCGGTAAAATTCGCAACATGACCGCTTACGGCGCGTTCGTGGAGCTCGAAGAAGGGATCGACGGGATGATCCACGTCTCCGATTTGAGCTGGACCCGAAAGATCAATCATCCGAGCGAAATGTTTAAGAAAGGCGACGAAGTGGAAGCAGTTGTCATCGACATCGACAAAGTGAACCAGCGAATCAGTCTCGGAATTAAGCAACTGACCGAAGATCCATGGAAAATGATCGACGAGAAATACAAGATCGGCGATCTGGTTAAAGGCAAAGTGACCAAGCTCGCCAGCTTCGGCGCGTTCGTGCAATTGCAGGACGACATCGACGGGCTCGTCCACATTTCGCAGTTGAGCGAAGATCGCGTTGCGAAAGTGAAGGACGTGCTGAAGGTCGGCCAGGAAGTCGAAGCGCGCGTGATCAAGGTGGACAAGATCGAGCGCCGAATTGGGTTGTCGATCAAGGCGGCCAACTATTCCGAAGAACAACTGCGTAAGGAAGTCGAAGCCTTCGACACACTTCGTCCCGGTGAAGACATGGTCGGCTTGGAAAAAGCTTTCGCCGCCGCGGAACAGGAAGAATATCGTCCCGGCGAATCCAAAAAAGCCGTAAAAGAATCAACGCCGGCCAAAGAGCCAAAAGAATCGAAGCGCGAAGCTAAGAAAGAATCGAAATAGAAATAGTCGTCTGCCGTAATCGGAGTGAGCGTTAGCAAGGTTAGAGATTAGGCGGCGTCGCTTCTCGCAATTCGAGCAAAGATGCCGACGTGAATGGCGAACAACAGGGGAACTAAGAAGCCAGGAATCAAAAGCCACGGCACAGTTGTCATGATTGCTGAGCTGGGTTCAGCGAAGATGAGGCGTTGTGGACCGGGCGATGAAATTACTCCTAATCCGACGGCAGCGATTAGATCGAATGCTCCAATTGCATTCCAAATCCATATGGCAAGCGGCGCATTGCTCGGCCGCCGATACGCAAACCATGCAACCGGCACAGCGGTTGCACCGACGAAAATGTCGCCCCATCCCGCGACTGGCGCGAACGGCGCGGGCAGACGATGAGAAGTATAAAGGATTATGAAACTGATGCCGAGCAAGCGGACTATATGTACGGCGACCAGCAACCAGAGCGGTACGCGGTGAAAAGTTTCGCGTAACGACTGGACGCGCCCGACAACCAGGCAAAGGATGATGATCGGAATCACGATGGCAAGACCAAGACCGGGAGTGCCGAGTCCGTGCTCATAGTATAAGGCGCGCGTCGCGGCCAAAATCACCACAAGGACAAACCAAAGGCTAAGTCCAATGGCGATGCGAATCCGCGTCCCGGTATCGGAAGCAAATCCGATCGATAACGCGGCAACAACAATGGCAGCCGAGGCCGTCAATTCGATGGAACCGACCAGGTCAGTGTTCATTGCCATTTTTGTTCCGCGACGCAAACTCGCATCAGATTGGCAATGGAAAAGCCGGTACGCAAGACGCGCGTATCCGCTTCACGCGAGGTCATTCGGCGAAGCAGAAAGGCACGCTGTTAGTTGTGCATCTTGGCGAGTAATCCTTGTCTAGGACCGCAGCCATGGAGTTGCGAGATTACCTGTTGCGTTGATGAAGCCTGCGCAATAAAGAACCCCGGCGGTCATGCGATTTATTTTTACCAGGGGTAATT
>QHNV01000012.1 GCA_003218535.1 Verrucomicrobiota bacterium | reverse complement strand
CGATTGGGTCAATCGCCCCTACCAGCACCGGCGGGCAAAGGTTTTGTTTTTTCGGAATTTGGGAGGGACTGTCAGCGCCCTGATGATTGGCCGTTGGCAGCCAACTCGGCCTCCAAGGGTTTTTCTGTCGCAAGCCGGCTCACCGCAAGAATGGAGAACCCGATTATATCGCCGCGCTCATCTACGCGTTCCATTAGGGTGTCATTTGCGGTGGGACGCATGTAACCAAGGCGGTCGGCGAGAGTGACCTCCAGGAAATCAGCCTCGCGATTGTACCAGCCTTTCACTTTATGGGCCATACTTGTCTTCCTATCTTCGGCCTCTCGGTGAGATAGGCCGTTACTACAAATGTATCTTCTAACGCATATTTTACCGCAACACGAAGCCATTTGTCGCCAACCCGCGTTTGCGTATGGAATCGATAGTTCAACCGGACGAGCGCGTCCGCGCGAGATTCGATCACCAAGGTCGGATGGCGCAGCGTTTCTTCCAACGCCGCCTCCAGACCGCGCATTTCCTGGATGTTGCAGGACGTGCGCCAACCTCTCGTCTGTCAGACGAACGGTGCGTCCCTCATAATCACTCAAGAGCTTCACGGAAATAGCCTGCCAAATTCGCCGTATCGATTTCAACAGTCTTCGTCCAGAGTAATCGGGAAAAGAGTTTCGTAACTGTTTTTCCGTGACTGCGGGACCCGTCTCGCGCGGGGGGTTCTGCTTTTGCAGCCTAACCGCGAATCAACGCGAATAAAGCGGAACGCAACACAGACCTTGTAGGGCGTCTGTGCGAGACGCCAGCCGATTCCTAGCGTCCTATATCGGCACTAATTAACACACTGATGTTTGCTGTAGCGGCAGGCGTGTCGCCTGCGTGGGGCGCAAGCGTCGAAAGGCGGTATTTCCTAGGCACGAATCAAATGCCGTTGCTTTGACAGCCGCGCTTCGGCGCGGATAGTCGCTCCAGTAACTTGAATTAAATGGACGCTTCGTTGGTGGAAGAGTTGATCGCCAAGAACAAGCCGTTCAAGATTGAAACGGCTTCCGGACGGGTATTCGAAGTGCCACACCGCGATTTTATCAGCTTTTCGACCAGGAAAACGTCGCTGATTATCTCTTACGAAGAGAACGGTGCCGAACACTTCGCGATAGTTCCTCTGCTCACAATCACGGCCGCAATGGCACCGGCCTGATAACAACTTTAGCAGGTACGTGGGGTCTCAATCCGCCGTAAATCGAAAAGGGTTTCGTAACTGTCTCAAAATCCCCACATGGTCGCAGGGCGTCTTTGTTTTTGTACTTAACGACGAATCGATACCAATGTTGTTGCTGTAGCGGCAGGCGTTCCGCCTGCGAACTCAGTGACCTTTGCAGCCGACACGGCTGCCTCTACAGTCAATCCCGGCATGGCGTTTTGTCTCGGGAACAATTTTCATTGGTAGAACTCCCGCGGCTGCGGGACGAACCGCGTTTTTCGCTAATGTGCTTTTATCGCAGGCGATTGAGGTCAATCGCCGTTACCAGAAAGATAGGACGATTGGTCGCGGTTATCCGCCAAGATTCTCTGGCGCTTTCGCGTAGTCAATCGCGGTGACGAGTGCTACATCCAGCACCCGCGCTCCGTCGTCATTGGTGAAGACAACGATAAGTCGCCCTGTCGGATTGAGAAATGCGTGATCGCGTGTTGGCACTTCGATTACCGCGCCGTCTCCGGACCGCAATCGGAATGGCTTGCCAGAATCGATTGCTCCACGTAGCGCATTGGATGTCATAGCAAACTATATTTTACAGAGCTAATGACCATGTCAATTTGCGTCGGTTAACTTGGTTTCGGCTGAGCCGGGGCGTCTATTCCTAAGCCGCTGTAATTCGATAAGAGTATCTTTTTTTGAAATCTCTGCCTCGGCGCTACGTTTGTTTTTAATTCATTGGTAGCGGCGATTGACCTCAATCGCCAAGGCGGTTCTGGGAAACCGGTGGACAATTTTCGCAGATCGAGCATGTCACGCAGACTGGCACTGGATTTTGTTTCATTCCCTTACGGTTCTGTTAAACAAAGATCATGAAACGCACGCCATTCGTCGCTGTGTTCGTTCTTCTGTTTGCCATCGCTGTCACTCCCGCGTTTGCCGGAAGTAAGAAAAAGAAGGCGAGCCCGACGCCGAAGTATCAGCCACCGGTAATTTCCAGTGTAACCGGAAACACCATCACGGTAACTGAAGAAAAAACGACCAGAGCATTTACCGTCAATCAATTCACCGAGATCACCGTAAACGGACAAAGGGCGAGCATCGCCGACTTAAAACCTGGGATGACGGTGAACGTCACAATTGGGGTGGATCCTTCTCAGGCCGGTCGAATCACTGCCACCGGTGTGGCCACGGGCGATAAGCGAAAGAAGAAAAAATAAGAGGCGGACTATCTACGAGTGAGCAGCAAGCGCTCACTCGCGTTCGGCTCTTTCTGCGTCGAGACAGGCAAACAGACGCCTCACCGGCAATACCTCACCGCTCAAAGATCTTCGTGAGAATAAGCAGGAGGGCCCGTATGCTGCGGTACGACAATGGCGGAATGTTTCCGCTCGGAAATTGGTTGAACAATCCATCGCCAATTGAAATTGCCATTCTTATCCATTGACCAGGCTCCGCCACCACGTTTCGTGATTTCTGCGCGCCACTGATTGTTATTTCCCGGGATTGCGAATGTGTACGTGACAGCAGCGGCCATCATCACTCCGCAAAGGATTCCACTGAGGAAGATGTTTATCATTTTTTTCATTTCTCTCTCTTTATAATCGAAGATCGTCTTCAATGCGGCCCGCTTTTGAGCACATTCTAGATGTGAAACCGATTTGCACGAGCACTAATTTCTTAGGACTAGGCGGCATTGCTTCGTGTCTGTATCGGTGAAATCCCTAGTGAAATACAAGTCGTTTATGATGTGCTTAAGGATAGCGCGGCGCCTTGGGCGATTGACTCAATCGCCCCTACCAAAATTTCGGCATGCCAAAAAATTTCCATTGATCTTTATCTCGGCTTTCTGCGAGTCTGCAACATGTGCGGTTCCTGATTGAAGTATTAATTATCGGTGGGCTGATTTACCTCGGCTGGGAACAACCTTTTAAAGGACGATTACAGCAAGTCGAGACGGCGGTGCGCGGCGCAGCGGCGTCCAAAATCAAACCGACGGCCATTCCACAGGAACCTGCCGCCGCGCCGGCTGCAACCGTAACCCCGACTCCTATCCAACAGCCAAGAGCAGTTATTGCCGCACCCGCACCAACGCCTCGTGGCGCGTGGATGTGGGATGAAAAACATCACTCACCGCTCGATCGGCCAGCATACGATCAGACCCAACCGGTACAAAGATACCATGATCAGTACGGTCGCAGTTATTGGATCGACGCTAACGGCGTGCGTCATTACGACCAGTAGCCAGGAGCGGACTAGGTCAATGCTTGCTGTAGCGGCAGGCGTGTCGCCTGCGAAAATTTAGGAATTGCGATCGGCATGGCCCGTTTCTACGAGTTCAGCTGTGATCAAAGATAGACCACGACGACTCCATCGTGTCTTTCCGCATGCGGCGCTTTATTTCATTACGTTCTGTACCAGAAATCGGCAAAAGATTGG
Source organism: Verrucomicrobiota bacterium (assembly GCA_003218535.1). Classification (GTDB taxonomy): domain Bacteria; phylum Verrucomicrobiota; class Verrucomicrobiia; order Chthoniobacterales; family UBA10450; genus Udaeobacter. The sequence goes on along the minus strand of QHNV01000012.1, from coordinate 1,504 downwards.
TGACTTAGGAAGATCAACAATGCATTCGCCGCGCATTGTACGCGCGCCAACGAGAAATATCACGTTGCCGTTGGTCGTTATGTGATCATGCAATCCTGATTTTGCGCTCGGACGATGGGTCTGGCGGATTGAAGCGTGCGCTCGCGATTGCTGCGTTGAGAGAATTGCAGCCGACACGGCTGCCTGTACAAATGGAGCCAAGATCTTTGTGGCAGCCCGGCTTCTTTGATCATGTTTTGAGAAGCGACGAAAGCCACGCTCAAAAATGGAAATATTTACGAGACAATCCTGTCCGTGCCAATTTGGTTGAGCTGTGGGACCAATGGCCTTATCAAGGCGAAATCGTCCCAATCGACCGCGCGTAGGTTTCTTATGCAGGCAGTGTATCACCTACGCTCGCAATTTTCTGCGGCCCGAGACGTTTCATCAGCAAAGCGATGGAATTGCAGCCGACACGGCTGCCTCTACAGCTTGCCCTCGAAGGTGCGTAAAGCCCGTATTCTTGTGTTCGAGCTATTCGTTTACGACCTCGATCTGCTTGGCGATTACTTCGCGGCTGAATCGGTTGATCGCGACGTGGACCCAGTAACGTTGTTCGCCTTGAACAACGAAACTCTTGAGGCTCGTTTCTCCCGGCGCATATCGTCCGCTTTGCGCTATCAAATCAAAGATCGAGAAGAATACGCAGACGATCTTCCACTCCAGCCATGACCTCTTGCGAGAGAATGCCCCATCTGGAGATAAGCCGATCCTTTGAAACCGAGCGAATCGCCTCGCACAAGATCGCGCTGTCGTTTCTTGTTCCTCCGTCGCCTTTTTTGACCTTTACGTGCAGCGGGATATCTCGCTGGGTTGAGGTTAGTGGCAAGACCACGATCAAATCCGCCGGACCGGCGTTAAAGAAATCAACCGAGAGTACCAGCACTGGTCTCCGCCCAGTTTGCTCTCGGCCACGGGTCGGACGGAGATCGGCGAGCCAAATTTCGCCCCGGTGCGGATAGGCCATACGGTATTAAATGCCGTCGCTTAGCGTTGCATCCAATTGCCGCAGCTCTGCTCGCCAGGCTTCCCAAGCTTTCTTGTTCTGGCGGAGTTTCGAATAGGCTCGATTGGTTCGCTCAAGGAGCAGACGGCGTCGCTCGTTTTCAATGGCCCGGTCCAGCATTTCCTGCAGTGAACGATTGGTCTCCTCGGCCATTTGGGCGAGGCTCCGGTGCGCTGTGGAGCTAATGCGGATTGTCGATGGCATACAAACATGTATACGCTGACGTATGCACAATTGTCAACGAACAAGAAGCGGCTAATCGTCAGTGGTCAGTAGTCCCGTTGTCCGCCGCAGCCAGCTTACTCGCTTACTCCTTCGAGCTGCGTGGCGAGCATATCCACGGCACCGCATTCTGTAGTCAGTTGGTCCGTGGTTTCGTCGTCCTGCGGTGTCTACCGCGGGCACCAGCTATTCGTACAGCCAGTAATGTCGTTCGCCTTCCACGGCAAAATCATTCTG
>QHNV01000011.1 GCA_003218535.1 Verrucomicrobiota bacterium | reverse complement strand
AGAGCCAAACGCGGCACCGGTGTTCGTGACGTTGACCAAGTTAAAAAAACCGGCGATCAGAATGCGGGGCTGGTCTGGGTCAATGAAGCGCGTGACCATCTGTTTGGTCCATTGATCGAGCGCATAGAGCGGCAGCGAAACAAAAAGAATAAACTTCATATCTTCGCGCTGTTCCTGTCATGTGGAATGGAATCGAGACATCTCTAATTGTTATCTTTACCGGCAAGAGATTTCTCGACTCCATTCCGCATTGCTCCACTTCGCTCGGAATGACAGGATCATCGAGCGGCGGTTCCTGACGCTGTAATCACGCTTTCGCACCGGTCACACAAATCGGGATGTTCTTTGCTCATACCGACGCTCGACCGATGACGCCAGCAGCGCGCGCATTTCTCGTACTGCGTTTTGGCCACCGAAGCGCTCGCTTCTTTCGCCTCATGGATCCTCAGATCACTCAGGATGAAAAATTCTTCCAGCTCTTCCTTGTCGATCATTTTCGTGACATCGGAGTTCGAATGCAAAACAACCGCCGCCTCGAGCGCCTTCCCAATTAGTTTATTCTGGCGCGCGCGTTCGATTGCCTGCCCGATTACGCTGCGCAGTTTCAGCAGCTCGGCAACCTGATCGCTCGCTTCATGATCCCGACGGTGCGACTGCGGAAATTCCTCTACGTGAACCGAGGCCCCCCCTGAATATCGCCATGCTTCCTCAGCTGTGAATGCAAGAATCGGCGCAAGCAACCGGCAAAGCGCATCGAAAATCTGACGCATCACGTTTTGTGTCGCACGCCGTCGCGGCGAATTCGGTGCGTCGCAATACATCCGGTCCTTGGTCATGTCGATGTAAAGGCTGCTCAAATCGACTGCGCAAAATTGATTGAGCGTGTGATAAACCTTGTGAAATTCGAATGCTTCGTAAGCAGCTCGACAATCTGCGATCACTTGATTGAGTCGCTCCAGAATCCATCGATCGATCAACGTGGTCGCTGGCATCGCCGATGCTGACTGTCCGGGAGGAAAATCGTAGAGGTTGCCCAACAGAATGCGCAGCGTGTTTCGAATCCGGCGATAGGTGTCACCGAGGCGTGTAAACATTTCTTCCGAGAATGGCACATCGTCGGTATAATCGATGCTGCTCGCCCAAAGCCGCACCAGATCCGCGCCATGACGACCGACGAAATGATCGGCGGCCATCGGTTTATCGTACGTTCCCGATTTCGAAATCTTTTTCCCGTCGAGATCGACAACAAAACCGTGCGTGACGCAAATTTTGTACGGCGCGCGGTTATTCAGGGCAACGCCGATCAGGAGAGATGATTGAAACCACCCGCGATGCTGGTCGGTGGCTTCGAGATACATGTCGGCTGGGTCGCGCAATTCCGGGCGCAGCGCGCAAACGGCTTTGTGAGAAACGCCGCTGTCGATCCAGACATCGATGGTATCGTTGCCTTTCGTTGTGCCCGGCGGAAGGCCGACTTGTTTTGCCAGGGTGCCATTGTCCGACTCGAACCAAATGTTTGAGCCGCGTTCGGCGACAAGATCCGCAAGATTCCGAATAATTTTTGCGTCAAGAATGACTTTCCCATCCTTGGAATAAAAAACCGGCAACGGCACTCCCCAGCTTCGCTGACGCGAGATTACCCAGTCAGGCCGCGCTTCGACTGTGCCCGCGATGCGATTCTCGCCCCATGGCGGAATCCATTTCACTGTCTTGATCGCGTTCAGTGCTTTCCCACGCAACGCATCGATACGAATAAAGAATTGTTCGACATTGCGAAAGATGATCGGCGTTTTCGAGCGCCAACAGTACGGATACGAATGATGAAATTTCTCAACGCCGAGCAGCATGCCGCGATCGCGCAGCAGCTCTACTATGTCGCGGTTCGCGTCGAAGACGTATTTGCCGGTGAGATTTGGCAAACCCGCTTCCTCAGTGAACCGGCCATGATCATCCACCGGCGACAAAACTGGCAATTTATTTTGTCGGCCTAACCAATAATCGTCTTCGCCATGCCCCGGCGCGATGTGCACGGCGCCCGTGCCGGAATCCATCGTAACGAAATCGGCTGTGAAAACGGCGGCCTGGCGGTCCAGGAAAGGATGGCGCGTTGTGATCTTCTCGATCTTCGCCCCCGGAAATGAGTCGAACGGTTCACCGATCGGGTCCAGTCCCGTCGCTGTGGAAAAATGAGGCAAAAGTTTTTCGGCGAGCAACAGAGTGATCCGACCGTTCTTCTCTCGTGTCGATTTAAAGTCCTGGACGACGTAGCGTTCTTCGGGATCAACAGCGATTGCCAGGTTCGCCGGCAATGTCCACGGCGTCGTGGTCCAGATGGCGATGCTCGCCTTCTCAGCGAATTCACCGCTTACGATCGGGAACCTAACGTAAACTGCGGTGTCATCGCGCTCCTGGTATTCCACTTCTGCTTCTGCCAGCGCGGTCTGCGCGCCAGTGCTCCAAAAGACCGGCTTCTTGGATTGGTAAACCAGGCCTTCTTCCACGAAAACGGCGAACGCACGCAGAATTTCTGCTTCGTATTTGGGGTCCATGGTCAGATACGGATTTTCCCAGTCACCAAAGACGCCCAGCCGCTTAAACTGTTCGCGCTGGATGTCGATGAACTTTTGCGCGAACGCCTCGGACTTTTTGCGGATCTCCAGCGGAGAAAGAGCGCGCGATTCCTTGACGACCTTATATTCGATTGGGAGTCCGTGACAGTCCCAGCCCGGAACGTATGGCGCGCGTTTCCCCAGCATCGTCTGCGATTTCACCACGAAATCTTTGAGGATTTTGTTCAGCGCTGTCCCCATGTGGACATCGCCATTCGCGAAAGGCGGACCATCATGCAGAACGAATAGCTCTTTATCTTCGCGGGATTTTTGAATTTGCTGATAAAGCCGGGTCTCCTCCCATACTTTGAGCAACTCTGGTTCGCGCGTGGCGAGGTTCGCTTTCATCGGGAACTCCGTGCGCGGCAGATTGAGTGTCTCTTTGTAATTCTGGCTCATGATTAGCAGGCGATTGGCTACGTAACATCCGCCACTCTACAAATCAATGTAGGCAGGGACATCTTAAGACGCGCGGGTCGATGTTTTGGCAATGCCACGGTCAGCCTGCCGCGTCGGGAAGGACAAGACGCTCTAGGCAGTAAGAACGTGTGAGCGCGCTTATCTCGTGTCGTTAAGAAATTGCAGAACAGCAGTGGCGAATTCGTTAGGGCATTCGAGCTGCGGTAGGTGGCCGCAATTCTCGATGATCCGGAGTTGAGAGTTCGCAATCTCTTGATGAAATCGCTGGCCAAAGCGAAGCGGAACCAATTTGTCATCGCGGCCCCATACCACGAGAGTCGGTCGAGTCAGGGCATGAAGTCTGTTATCGAGCGTGTCATCGCCACGGACCATCGAGTCAAGGAACTGAGCAACAGTGTAGCTATCCCCCGCCGTCACTCGCTGTTTAAAGATGGCGTCAACATCCTGGTAGAAGCGCTTCTCGCGAAACGTTAGCGCGCCAAGATATTGAATGTCTTCGCGGCTGGCTAAGCGGAGCGCACTGAGAGCTCGCGGATCCATCGCTTGGGCCAAGGCTGCGTACCGATAATTAAGCAGCGGCTTATCGGAGTGGCCGAATCCGATCTGATCAAGCGCGATGACCCGGAATCTTGCAGACAACGCCGGTATCACTGAATCCCAGATGGTGACGTCGTCTGCCAAACCGTGAACCAAAATCAGCGGGGCTCCGGTTCCTGCTTCAACATAATGGATTTTTGCGCCGTAAACGGTGGTGAACTTATCAACCTTTGATGTCGCTTCCTTTCCTCGCTGTGCCGCGGAATGCCGCGGGCATAGCACGATTGCCAACAAGGTGATTGAAAAAGCAAAGCGAAAGGTCAACGTTCCACCCATCTTAGCGAGGCAGCGGTTGCTCCATGTTCGCGAGCGCATACGCAGCGACTGCGACGACCGCGGAATTTTCCGCCAATTCTTTGGGCACGATCTTGTCCAGCGTGTCAGCGGCAGTGTGGTGGTAGTTGAAGTAGAAACGGCTGTCTTGAATCGGACTGAACGCGGGAATACCGGCTTTCTCCAGCGGCTCGATATCGGCGCCAATGTGTTCGGAAAAATTTGTTCCGCCGGCACCGGATTCTTGAAGCACGGCTAAGACTGGCGCGAGTAGCTTTTTAATTTCGAATTTTCCTTTAATGTGAATGCCAATCGGGTGGCCGGCGCCATTATCGGTCTCCATGGCTGCGAAATGGTTCGGTATCTCCTTCTCGTGATCTTTTGCATACTGTTTTGATCCGGCCAGACCGTTCTCTTCGTTCATCCACGCGATCACACGAATCGTCCGCCTTGGTTTGAGATGAAGCTTTTGGATGAGATTCGCCGTCTCCATTGAAACGGCGACGCCTGCGGCATCGTCGAGCGCGCCTCTGCCCATGTCCCATGAGTCCAAGTGGCCGGAAACGATGATCATCTGTTCGGGATGTTCGGTGCCTTTGATGTCAGCGATAACGTTCGCGCTCTCGACATTGGGCAGAGTTTGAGGTGTCAGGACCAATTTCATTTTGACCGGTCCCTGCTGGACCAGATCGGCAATCAAATCTGCATCCTCCGCGGTGACCGCGGCTGCGGGAATCTTAGGCGCATCGGCAGCGTAATCAGTTTGTCCGGTGTGGGGTAACCTGTAATCCGCTCCGCCAACCGAACGAATCAAGCACGCCACAGCCCCTTGTCGCGCGGCTGCGCTTGGGCCCTTACTTCGGTAAACAACCGCTTCGCCGTAAGCTTCGCCGCCATGACCTTGCGCAGCCATTTGTCTATCGAATGCATAATTGAACATAACGATTTTGCCCGCGACTGTCGCACCAGGGAGAGGTTTCAGTTCATCAAAATTTCTGGCTACTAGCACGTCTGCTTCGATGCCCTGCGGGGCTGTCGCCACGCTTCCACCAAGCGCGCACAGCACAATTTTCTGGGTCGTGTTCGCCGCCTGTCCGGGAAATTGCACGAGCGCTGCCGTCTCTTCGCCGCGCTCCCAATGCGGCACCATGACTCTCTCGAGCTGCACTTCACACCCGATCGCTTTCAATTCGTTCGCGACATACTCCACCGCTTTTGCCGCCTGCGCCGAACCGCTCAAACGTGGACCGATGTTATTCGCTAGATGCGCAACCTGCCGGTAAGCGTAGTCGCTGGCGAGCGCTGCCTGTTGCAAACGCCTCAGCTCATTGAGCGTCTGTTCTGAAAAGACGATCGGCGTCGCTGTTGGACTTGGTGTGGATGTCGATGTTGGCGCGGCTTGTTGGGCAAATGCACTCGCTAGGCACAACCAGGGCAAGCCGAGAATTCCCATCCGTGAGATTCGGGTAATCCGCGGTTTAGCTGATCCGACCTTCGTCGAAATCGATGAAGTCCGGAATGGTGCAAATATCGTCCCGATCAGAAATTCCGTGCTCTCTCTTTCGTTGCTCCAAACGAGGTGTCACCGGATCACGCCACCCGAGTTTGGAAGCGAATCCGTTCCAGACAAACAAATCGCCTTCGTTGAGGCGACGTCCTTTTTCGAGGCACCATTCCAGAATTTCTTCATCCGTCCCGCCTTGTTTCACTCGCTCAACTAAGTCGCGATAATGGACGCGCAAAAAATTGCAGCAGACTCCATCTGCCGCCCTTACTGCGCCAAGGTTCTCGTGGTAATCCTCGTGCAACTCGCCCCGGGCATGCAGTCGAATCTTGTCCAGCATCCGCGGGAAATACATCATGCCGCGGGTCATCTCTTTTGGGCTTTTAGGATAAGTCGTCATACGCCAATGAATCGCATCACCCGCGGCGACGCAATAACTCGCCCAAGGTTATTTGCTGCGAAGTGCTTTGGAGTGCGATGCGTCCCCGCATCGCCTTTCAGCCGGCGGGCTCGCATGCGTTAATTCGTGCCGCCCGTCAGCGCCAGGATGCGCGCGCGTTTCCCGCTGTAATCGAGAGAATGGAACCGCCGGATTTCATCAAGGCGCCGCATGCCGTTGAGCGTGTCGAGATAATGCGTGTAGCTGACGGCGAGCTGACTTGTTTCGAGATAACGGCCGCGCAGGTTTTTGTCGCGAAACGCATCCGGGCATTGGCGCGCGAACAGGTGAAACCTTAGCCAGCGGCGATCAGTTCGTGAAACGCGCTGGGTTTTTCGGAAAAAGGCGACAAACAAAAGGAGAACAAGATAAGTATCGACCTGCGCTTGGAGCTCGAGATTACGGGCGAAATCTTCAGACGCGATTTCGCGTGCGCCGCTTTGGAACTGAAGCGCAG
>QHNV01000010.1 GCA_003218535.1 Verrucomicrobiota bacterium | reverse complement strand
GGTGGCGGCGGTGTTAAGGGCGAATCCAAACCCACCACAGGCGGCACCGGCACCACGGGTACCACAGGCAGCCAGTGATAAGGATTAACAGTGGCATGGCCATTCGATCCCCGAAATCGTTATTCAAGTTAGGATACTACCGATCTAATCAGTGATGCGCTGCCATTCTGTCGGCTGTGGTACGGCGAGCCGGATACAGTCAGCAATGCAATCGGCTACGCGAAGTTTCGCAGCCGGTCATGTAATGCTGTGATTCGCGTTTACGATGAAGCGGGCAACGTGATTGAGACGCAGGACCAGGCGGTGCCCAGTAGCAGAGATTTTTGGTTCGCTGACTTAATGCTTAGCTGCCTGCAAAATAGCTGGAAGGAGTGCCGCTACCCGAAAATTTGCTCAGCCGATTGGAACACTACCAAAATCCGATATGTTTTTCCAATTCGACTATTATGCCGCGATTGATGAAGAGCGTTTTGCTGTGCCTACCAGTCGTCCTTTTCACGTCCTGCGCCACCATCACCCGAGGCTCTCATGAAACGCTTACAGTAGTAAGCGAGCCACCGAGAGCAAACGTTGTACTTTCCTCAGGAGAAAAAGGTGTCACGCCCGCGACGTTTGTGAAGAGTCGTGGCGACAATTTTACGCTTACCGTAAGCAAAGCTCGGTATGTTCCCCAGACCGTAAACGTTGAAAGCAAAGTGTCCGCAAAGGGTGGAGCTGCCATGGCGGGTAATATTGGTTTTATTGTAGGAGCGCCTATTGGGGTAGCGGTAGATGCCGCCAAAGGTGCATACAACTCTCTGTATCCAAATCCGGTTTCCGTGCGCTTGGTGCCGCTCAGAAAATCGGCAGCAGCGGTCAGAAAACGCGGTGGAGCATTAAGCACAACGAAGAGTAGCTCACCGGCGATTAAAGAAAAACCAAGCCCCTCGCCATTCGCGCTCCCTTCTCCCCCTACCGAACCAACGTTTCCAACCGCTAAGGGGGTGCCTGGCAAGCCTGGATACGTCTTTAGCCCCTTCGATACGAAGGGGAGATACATCGATGTAAGCGGCTACCCATCCGGAAGCAAAGCAAAAGATCCGTGGACCGATAAGATATTCATCGTTCCATAAGCGTTCGCCCATAAAAGTCGCAATCGCGCAATAAACTCCAATATATGCCATTTGTTCGCCTGTGGTACGCTAAGCCGGATGCAGGGAGTAACACCATCGGCTACGCCAAGCATCGCAGCCGTTCACGCAACGCCGTGATCCGCGTTTATGATGAATCTGACAACGTGATCGACACACACGAGCACGCTGGCGATTTCAAAGAGCCGGGAGTTTTTTGGTCGCATCGTCGTTAGATGACAAAAGCGCCCTCTCACTGTAAAAGCGTCAGATGAGCTCGAATAGTCGAAAGTCATCTAAAGTCCAATGGATTGCAGCGGTCGGAGCAGGAGACGGTTGTGGAAAATGTTAGCTCTCGCGTAAACGCAATTACCAAACTACCGCCGGAATCCCAGACGGCTGTGCAAATCGCAGCAATGAAAGCTGATTTCGTGGCCTTAGACAAGCGCTTAAAAGCAATTGAAGAAGCCGTAGTTGACAGTCCGGGCAAGGCGCTTTCGGTACCCTTACTCCGTCAGGAACTTGAAACTTTTAAAGTCGACACTCAGAAAGGCATCGATTCGCAAACGAAGCAAATCGATCGGATTTATGATCAAAATAAATGGTTTATCGGATTGATGTTCACTATGGCCATCGGTCTAATTGGCTTAGCTGTCAGTAACTTTTTACAAGCACGCAAGGTCGGAGCGTAATCTGATCGACGCAAACGCTGGCCGCCCGCGATAAGGTGCTTTTTTTGATTTATACCTAGCGACGGGTAATCGCTGATTCGAGCTCCACAAACACAGTCAGCTTTTCATCAGCGCGAACAATGAATCGTTTTCCGTTCGTCGCGATGCGCGTCAGCAATAAACGACTTCGAGGATTCGCGAGGGGAGGCGAGGAGAGGATGCACCCCCTCGCTACCTTCAACCCCGTTTCAATGGTTCTAGACAATCTGGGCTTTGGGGGCTTTAGTTGGCCCAGCAATTAGGGCGTAATCGTAATCGGTGAAATCTTTGGCGAGAGATGACATCTATATGCCCGATTCGCGAAATGACGCGAATCGTTAGTATTGACTGGCTCGGAGTCGGAGGTCAATGGTGAGGTTCAAGCCCATGTGGCTCCGAGTGTTTCAGTGCCTTAGAAGCTTCCCGGGCGTGAAAGCGCGCTTGGTCAGGTTGGCCGCACCAGGCGTCCTTATTGCTTTCCTGCTCGCACCTTCGATCTGGATGTTGAGCGTGATCCCGCCGCTTTGGCCGAATGGCCCCGACGCCTACGTCCAGGTCACTGAACCGCCCGGAATCGGGACGATCCTGCAATTTGGTCCACTCTACTGTTTCGTCGCGCGAATTCCACTCTACTTAGGATACGCCATAGACTGTATCAGAATAGCCGCACCACTCCCGACGCCTGTTTTTTTCCTTCATCCTACCTTGAGTGACTCCGGAGTCTTCATGCTTTTGCTCTCACAACATGTGGCGCTCTGTTGCTCCGCATTTTATCTGATCACACTAACGACCCGACTGTTCTTGGTTCGCTTGGTGCTGGCGGTTGTCTGGATGGCCAATCCCCTTTTCTATACCTTTGCCCATATCGTAAGCTCTGAAACGCTCAGCATGATTCTCTTGCTCCTACTTGGAGCAACAGCGCTAAGAATTATTCGACATCGTCGAGGGGTTCCTCGGAAAGAGTGGCTTCTTTTTGGGATTCTTCTTTGGCTTTGCATCCTAACGCGGCACATCAACGCTCTGTTGGCTGCGCTAATGCCCCTCACATTTTTGTTCTTGAGCGCACAGCGGTTAACCATGATCCCATTCACTCGATCGAACTTACTTCGCCGATGGCGGCGATTACGGGCGCGGGAGGACTTACAAAAGGCGGTAGTTGCGCTGATAATCGGTTCTAGCTGTATCGCCGTTGCGAACATTTCTTTACGGGGTTTATGCCATGCCGCTCATGTACCTTACGAATTCCGGGTTGGGTTTACCTTCATGTTCCGACTGAAATCTCTCGCAAAGATTCCTCCTGAATCACGAAACAAACTACTCGACAATGTCAGTAAAAATACCGGCTCCTCAGAAGTTAAAAAAGTCATTTCGCTGCTGCGCGAGGCCTTCACGGAAGCTCCGAATTGGGATGTGCTGGGTTTCATGCGGACGGTACAAGCGTCGCTCTTCGCACCCGAAACGAAGTCACAAGACGAAAAGCTAATTCGTGTGCTCAATCGCACGGCGCTGGCATTTCTTTGTCCACCAGAGAAGATATTCTTGAGCGCGGTCGCGACTGATTTCACCAAATCTCGAGAGGCCCCGATCCCGAGGGTCGTGAACTTTCTCTTCTGGAGCACAAGGTGGTATTTTTCACATCCTGACACCATGCCTCAGTGTGCGTCGCTGATCACTTTTCGCGACAAGAGCGCCGCCCAGATACTGGCGATTTTCAAGAAGCACTCGTACTTTCACCGTGGCAAGGGTTTTAGTTACAACACCTTCTTGTTTTTCTGGTTCACAAATCTTTTGCTGCTTGCTGTTCTTGCCAAGGTACGCAAGGAAGATGTTGCAGCTCTTTCTTCGTACGCCACCGCATTGACGCTGGTCGGCTTGGCAATGATGGTGGCAAATTGCTTTCTGAACGTGTTCCAGCCCCGCTACACTCTTCCGATGTGGGAGCTAACGATTGTCTCGGCGTCTGTTTTGGTTGGCCGAACCATGGAGTGCTTGCTTTTCTTCCACGCACCTGCATCCCCGCCGGATTTGGCTCATCGTTTGACCGTTTGAGTTCCCTAGACACCGCAGCTAAACCACCGGACATCTCGAATCGCCGATTCAAGTTCGACAAACGCGGTCAACTTTTCATCGGCGCGCACAACGAAACGCTTTCCGTCGCCGCGATGTGCGTCAACAACCCAGATTGTTCGCCGTTGGGAGTTCAATCGCTGAGAGACAGCCCCAACTCCAATCGGCTTGGCTGAGATTGTCAGCGATGATTTCCCAATACTTCACGCGGCGGGATTCTGCCTCTTTTGCGCTCCACACGGCAATGACAAAATGATATGAGCGGGCGCGATGAGGCGAGTGACAACGTTCATCATTAGGGCGAAGATGAAAGTCTTGGTGCGCGCGCGTAACAGTCGTCGAAAACACTAAAAAGGGCGGAATTAGCCGGTCAAAATCCACCAACAGCCAGCATGAACAAAAAACAAAAGATATTAACGATTCTCGCACTGGCGGTGTTTTTAGTGCTTATGTGGCGCGACAAGTGGTTTTACGACTTTTGGTTTCGCGGTGGTGAACACCGTATGACCCTCATCAAGGTCAGCCACGCAGGTCCCCAGTTGTGCCGTACCCGATGGAATCGTCGTACACTATTGATAGCGCGGCGGTCGATTTCGTTGCTCTCTTGGTTTGCTACATCGGTCTTTTTTTGGCCTCAAAGACAAAAGAGGGTAGGTCCGCTTGGCTCTCTCTGTCGCGCGCGCGCGCGCGTACGCGAGGCATGTCTCTTAACCGATGCGGGCATGATGTCATCGACGAATCCTGCACATATTTACGGGAGTCGGCCACAGTCGGGGCGTGGATCAGTAAACGTCTTGCGGCTAATCGCAACCAATGAATAGAACAACCGCATGAAGACGAAAGCACTCCTACTCTGGGTAGCCTTTGTTACCGTGGCAGGCTGCGCAAGCACACACACGAACACTGCTTCAGGGCGAGCAGAAGGGAGTGCTCTTCAGCAATATCACTGGCGAGGGGAACATTACATTAGGCTTTAACGCCATGATTCGCATTTACGATGAAGCTGGCAACGTGATCGAGACACACGAGCACACGAGCGATCTCAAAGAACCCCGTAGAATCGCGCTAGAATCGTTTCTGATTGCCAGATCGCCAGACGTCCGGCCAGTATGTCATCGACGGTGCCTACACACGTTTACGAAACCTTCGGACGCGCTTCCATTTGGAATCCCTTTTGTAATTAGGCGTCGGCTCTACCTTAATTTAATCGGCTTGTGGCAGATCGGTCTCAATTTTGGCAAAACGTTGACGCGACCAAGCCAGAAAAACTGTCTCGTCTTTCGGTTCGACAATTGCGCGATTACCAAAACTACTTCTTGGAAGTGCAGGGTGACTATAATCCGGCGCTCCCTCCGCACGAAAATACGGTGGCATCGGAGCGGCTGACCTTATTGCGAGACGAGATTGGTTCAAGGCGCGGCAAGCGGCGATCCGGCGCGAGCGTCGCGGAACGGCGGCATAAGCAGGTACTCTTTTGGATGAAAATAGGTGCGGCTGTGGCGGCTGTGGGCGTTTTGGTCACGATTCTGACGCTATATCGCCCCAGTTCGCCGCCGTCGCCTCCTCCTCAGAGTGAACCGAATATACCCACTACACAGCCGTCGGCTCCGCACGCCACGCCAACTCCATTAGTCTCGTCATCGATCACTGCTATGACTGCTGCTCCGTCGTCATCTGTCATGTCATCACCGATCACGCCTAGCCCTTTGGCGCCCGTGA
>QHNV01000009.1 GCA_003218535.1 Verrucomicrobiota bacterium | reverse complement strand
AGCGCTCTAAAGAAATCTCGGAAGGGTCCTGCTTTCGCAACATCAGTCGCGCTGATCAGCGTGGCGATCGATAACCAGACTACGGTTGCGCGGAGCGTTCCTTTCACTAGGACTGTTTCGTCTCAGCCGTTCGCCGTGCGCGCCTTGGGTCGCACTCCATGGGGTCGCGTCGCGGGATCACAGTCGAGGCTAATGGCGATGTCGCACTGGCAGCAGAGTAACCTTTCGTTTGATACGTGATTAGATGCATCATTGCTGATTGTCTTCTTTATTACCGATCGCAACGCAATCCAGCTTTGGGCTTGGTGGGTCTTCGCCAAAAAATCGACTAATATTATCGGTTTTTGTCGCGCGGTTAGACCCTAGCAGGTCTAACAAAGCGCTGCGGCCGGACGACTGATACGGAAGGCAGTGCGCTGAGAAGGGCGGAAAATCGTTGTTTGTCAGGCTGAATTAAGCAGCTATCACAATCGCGCGCTTCCGGGCTGTTGCGTCGAGAATCCGCTTTCGCAAACGCAATGATTTCGGCGTCGCTTCCACATATTCGTCGATGTCGATGTATTCAATCGCGCGTTCCAGACTCATGCGTAGCGGTGCTTCGAGCTGAATCCCTTTGCCTTCCCCCTGGCTCCGCATGTTGGTGAGATGTTTTGCTTTGCAGGGATTGACTGGCAAATCTTCCGGTCGCGCGTTTTCGCCGACGATCATTCCCGCGTAAACGTCCTCCTGCGGGCCGATAAAAAGCCGTCCGCGTTCCTGAATATTGTTGAGCGCGTAAGCCGTGCTGACTCCCGACTCCATCGACACCATTACACCACGACCGCGTCCTGCGAATTCACCTTTGAATGGCGCGTATTCGCGAAAGAGATGACTCATCACTCCTTCGCCACTGGTCAGGTTAACAAGATCGGTTTCAAAGCCAATCAGGCCCCGAGTCGGGATAATCGCCTCGATCGACACGCGTGTCGCGTGATGCCCCATGCTGACAACTTCGCCTTTGCGATTGGCAACTAATTGCAAAATGTCACCGAGATTTTCGTTCGGTAGATCGACATAGAGATTTTCCAGCGGCTCGAGGAGGGTGCCATCCTCTGCCCGATGGAAAATCACCTCGGGGCGGGAGACCATCACTTCATAGCCTTCGCGTCGCATTTGCTCGACCAGAATTGCGATCTGCATTTCGCCGCGCGCATTGATCTCAAATGCGCCAGCGGTTTCCGTGTCGTTGACCTGGAGTGAAACGTTGCCGCGCGTTTCGCGAATAAGGCGCTCGCGAATATTACGCGCTGTAACAAACTTTCCTTCGCGCCCGGCAAACGGCGAATCGTTGACCAGAATCTGCATGCGAATCGTTGGCGGATCGATATCCACAAATTGAAGCGGCGCCCGTTCTTCGCGGTCGGTGAGGGTTTCGCCAATATAAACTTCCTCGAAACCGGCCAGCCCAATGATGTCGCCGGCGGTCGCGTGTTTTATTTCGACCTGCTCCAATCCCATATAGGTAAAAAGCGCCGTGACCGTAGCGCGTTCATGGCGGCCATCGCGGTGGATGCAGACGATTGAGTCGCCGACTGCAACGCGACCGCTGACGATACGCCCAAGCGCAATTCTTCCGAGGTAATCGCTGTAATCCAGATTCGAGACGAGCATTTGAAAGAATGGTTCACTGGAAATTTTTGGCGGCGGCACGTGTTGCACAATCGCTTGAAAGAGCGGTGCCATGTCGTTGTTGCTTTCATGCAGTTCGCGCATGGCGAAACCGTTCTTCGCGCTTGCGTAGACGATTGGAAAATCGAGTTGCTCGTCGGTTGCCTTCAGGTCGACGAAGAGATCGAAAATCTCGTCCAGGACTTTGTGCGGACGCGCGTTTTCTCTGTCGACCTTATTGATGACAACGACCGGTTTCAGTTTGTTCTCCATCGCCTTGCGCAAAACAAAACGCGTCTGCGCCTGTGGCCCATCGTGCGCATCGACGACAAGCAATACGCCGTCCACCATTTTCATGATCCGTTCGACTTCGCCGCCGAAATCGGCGTGACCCGGTGTATCGACGATGTTGATCCGGTAGCCGTTCCACTGAAAAGCTGCGTTCTTCGCGCGAATCGTGATTCCTTTCTCACGCTCGAGATCCATCGAATCCATCATGCGCTCTTCAATCTTTTGATTGGAGCGAAACGTGCCCGATTGGCGCAACAATTGATCGACCAGCGTGGTCTTGCCGTGATCGACGTGCGCTATGATAGCGATATTACGAATCTTATCCATTGAGGGGCTCTCTCCCGAGCAGGAGGGCGGCGAATCTTACGAAGCAAGCCAGTCGAGTCAACCCCCGGCGGTACTGCTGCGACTTTTACGGCGCGAATTATCGCGCTGATTTGCGCCTGCCTTGTTGTCCCGCAGCATACACATGACGGTCTGGGGAGTTCGCCGACTCCATGAGGTTCTTCGTCGCTCCAATCGTTCCCCGTTGGAATCCATCGCTGAGACGCACCCCAAGCTCCAACCGGCTCGGCTCAGATTGTCAGCGATGATTTCCCAATACTTCACGCGCCACCTCAGCGCGCTAACGAGGTGGCGGAGGGAACAATTAAATTTAACGGCCAGCCCGACCGCTGGGACTCGCCACGGACCCGCCTGGGCCAGGATTAATGGATATTATATTTCCAACGTCCCAAATGGTGGGATAAAGGAAAGCAGGGGTTGGTGCAGGGATCGCTTCTCTACCCGTGAGAACCTCTTTAGTGTCAGATCGCCTGGTGTACGCCACTCTACGGTCCTTGTCGCTGATTCCCGCTGCTTGGAGGATGCATTGGCGGGAAGTTGGCTGCGCTGCCAAGGCGGCTCGCGTGATGGCGTAACGCGAATCGGGAGCAGCGGCGATTGCTGCTTTGATGATCGCGCTAATATCCTCACAACTGTGCCGATCGCGAGCATTCAGCGTCGCAACTGTGATCCGCGGTGCAAGGTCGAGGCGCATTTTTACGGCCGCTGAAACATACACAGGCGTTTCAGCCTGCTTCACCTTAATGATCACGGCGTTGAAGCCCTGCATGAAGGTGGACGGCATGGCGTGCTTGACATCAGCTCCGCCAGCAACATTGACCGCGCGAGTAATTTCGGTGGTCGGCGATGCGAAAGCCGACTGTGCTGAGAAAAAAGCGAGCGCAAACGCGAATATCGACGCGCCTACCCACTGCGAAAAACTTGATTTATTCATAATCATCACACCTCCGAAGTTTTGATTAATTAAACGGGCTGCGTTTGCAATGTTGAGGACGGAATTTGCTAATGCAAGCTTAAAGAAATGTTCCATCCAGTCAGGTGCTTCCGCAAATCGACCGTGATTATCGGTAGCGGAATATTTGCGCACATTACTAGCTTGTCAGCAACGCCACAAACCAGGCTCCCAGGAGTCCGATGATTACTCCGATTAACGGGCTGGAGATAGCGAACCAGAATGAAATCGCCTCTCGTAAGGACGAGGCGCCGGAGATTTTCAGGTTTGTTGCGATCGCACCTGATGACTGAACCATTTTCATACCCTTTCAGTTTATTGATTCGTTCAGATCAGGATCAGCGCGCGTGTGTCGAGGTGTGATGGCAGCGTCTCGATGGAAAGTCAGGACGGTGCCACGGGCCAGCCTCTAGACGCACGTTTGTGCACTGGGGGGGCGGGATATTCCAGCTACAGCTATGGGTATTCACTTGCGACCCGGCGCTCGGTTAACGCATCGGCGCAGATAAGATGCGGTGATGCGTAACGGCTAATAGGCAATGAACGGATCGGTAAATATTACACGGACTGGGACGTTATCGACTCGTTCGGGCAATTCCGGTTTGGCCGAACTTGTTTTATCCACATAAACAATCACCGCTGCTTGAGAATTATCCTCCAGCGCTCCGAGGCCAACGCCCAGGACTCCTGGCTTGGACATCAAATCATGACGGTTTTGCTCTAAGATTCTGCCTGCATGATCGATGGCTTGTTGCGGAAGTTCCAATCCTTGTCCTCCTGATGGTTGCGCTACTGTACTCGTACTCGTGGACCCTGGATCGCCGCCTGCGCTGAAGCTGCTGCTATTAATGACGATCTGGTTCGTGTAGCTGATGGTATATTTTTTTCCTTGGCCGCAGCGGATCTGATACTGCACATTCACGCTGGTATTGGTCGATCCGATTGTTCCAGTCGTTGTTCCTGTGGTGCGCCCACTTTTTTCCACCGCCAAGCCTACCGCCGGAGCCTTCACGACGCTGCTGATGGTTCCGATGCCCTGAATGGAACCGGTGGAATTCATCTGACCAGAGATGAGCTGCGCGATGGCCGCATCGACATTAGAGCCCAATTTCGGAGCAGTGCTGTAGTGAGCGACGGTTGTGGCCGGCTGGCAGCCATTGTCGATCAAACCAGGCTGCGAGATATTTTCGCCGGGGGACGCCTGATCTTGGCGAGCCAGAATGTGATTATTGCTGAGAATATAAAGCGTTGTCCCACTGGTGAGCAGCGATCCGAGCGTACCACCGCAGCAGAATGCACTTGTAATGTCCTTAACATTGCTGCCGGAAACCCCGTAATTGGTGTTGCGGCTCTGATATGGATTGGCCGCTTGAGTTAGCAGAGGCGCACAGACAAAAGCGACCGTGAGGATTGACGTTAGTGAAGAGATTTTGATTTTGATCATAGTGAACTCCAGTAGCCGACCTTTTACCATAAAACGCGGCAAAAGGAAAAGAATCTTTTACTCCGCTCTTGGGAGTTGTCACTGCATCGTTGTAGCAGCGCCTTCTTGAAGAAGCAGATCGAGCTTGTTGAGGTCGATTGGCTTGACCAGGTGATGCCTGAATCCGGCCTCCTGACTTTTGTGGATATCGCTCTCCATTCCGAAACCCGTCAGAGCAATTCCGAGGACGGGTCGCTCGGAGCCTAACGTTCGCATCAGTTCGATTCCACTGCCGTCAGGTAAAGCCAGATCGCTGATGAGCACGTCAAATTGATCCTTTGCGATTAGGTCGAGGGCAGATTGAAAATTGAGCGCTGATTGCACATGATAACCGCGCCGCCGAAGCAGATTGGTAAGCGAGCGGTTTGTATCTTCGTGATCTTCGACAAGCAGGATCCGCATGGACTGGCGTTCCGACATGCTGGCTGAAATGGCCGGGGCGATTCGTGCCTCCGCTTTTGCGCAGGTGGGGAAAACTAACGTGAACGTTGAGCCTTTGTTCCGGCCCGCGCTTTGCGCGGTGATCGTTCCCTTGTGCGCTTCTACAAGCGTCTTGCTGATGGCGAGTCCGAGGCCGAGGCCCCCTAATTGAGTTCGTCCGCCCTGCTCAAACGCATCGAAAATTTTCGGCAGCGTTTCCGCTTCAATTCCCAAGCCGGTATCTGTGATTTCCACACGCAGTTGTCCGTCGGAATCGTTAGTGGTGGCAATGATAATTTGCCCGTTTCTCGGCGTGAATTTCACCGCGTTATTGATCAGATTCCAAAAAATTTGCTGCAATCGTGCCGGGTCTGCTTGCATATGCACCTTTTGTGCGCCGAGTTTGAGGGAACGCGCCAGATGCTTGCGATCGATTTCCGCCTGACAAATGTCGAGGGCATTTTGCAACAGGGTGTGCGCGTCAACGACTTCAAAGTTCAGCTGCACCTTGCCGCGATCGATGCGCGTCAGATCAAGCAAGTCATCGATCAGCCGCGCTTCCAATTCCACGTTGCGACGAATCATCTGCAGCGATTCGTGAATGTCTTTCGGCAGCTCGGGCTCGCTCTCCAGTGCGAGAGCAGAGGCAAGCACGGGCGTTAAAGGCGTGCGCAATTCGTGGCTGAGCATGGCCAGAAATTGGTCCTTCGCCAGATTCGAGCGCGCCTTTTCGGCCAACTCCAGGTTTGTCTTCTGCAACTCCACCGCGAGTGATTGCGACTGTTTGAGCAGGTTTTCTGTTCGCGTGCTTGCTTCGATGGTATTGAGCACAATGCCGATGATCTCGGTCAATTGATCTAGGAACGCCTGATGGGTCGGACTGAAGCGCTCAACTGACGAAAGTTCCATGACTGCTTTTACTTCGCCTTCGAAGAGAATCGGCAAGAGCACGATGTTCGCCGGGAGAAATTCACCCAAGCCAGAACTCACTTTCGCGTAGTTGTTCGGTACGTCAGTCACAAGAATGCGCCGTTTTTCCAACGCGGCTTGTCCCACGAGGCTCTGGCCAATTTTGAAGCGGTCCTTTGCGCCGTTGCCTTCCTGGTAAGCGTAGCTCGCCAGCAGCTTAAGCTCCGATTCTCCGTTGGACTTGTTCATCATGTAGAAAGCGCCTTGCTGCGCCGACACCAGCGGAGCAAGCTCGGATAAAATCAGTTTGCCAACCGTCAGAAAGTCGCGCTGCCCCTGGAGCATGCGCGTGAATTTCGCGAGGTTGGTTTTGAGCCAGTCTTGTTCCTCGTTCCGCAACGTGGTGTCCCTCAGATTGCGGATCATCTCGTTGATGTTGTCCTTGACGAACGCGACCTCACCTTGCGCTTCTACCTGAATTGAACGAGTGAGGTCGCCCTTGGTAACTGCCGTTGCGACATCAGCGATAGCACGGAGCTGTGTTGTTAGATTCGCTGCCAGCCGATTAACGTTATCGGTCAAATCGCGCCATGTGCCTGCGGCGCCGGGTACATTCGCCTGTCCGCCGAGCTTTCCTTCCACGCCCACTTCGCGCGCTACGGTGGTAACTTGATCGGCAAACGTGGCGAGAGTATCGATCATGTTATTAATCGTCTCTGCGAGCTCGGCGATCTCGCCCTTTGCCTCGAGGAAAAGTTTGCGTTTCAAATCTCCGTTTGCGACCGCCGTCACCACCTTAGCGATACCACGCACCTGATCAGTCAGGTTAGACGCCATAAAGTTCACGTTATCGGTGAGATCTTT
>QHNV01000008.1 GCA_003218535.1 Verrucomicrobiota bacterium | reverse complement strand
CCTGTTATGCCGCGGAACGCATCGATGCCGACTACAATTTCGATGGGCACCAAGATTACGCCATTCTTCGCGAGAGGAATGGCAAGCAACATTACTGGGACGTTTATTTGTTTGACCCCATGACCGGAAAGTACGTTCTTCACGACCAGCTCTCCCATCTTGCAAACCCGCAACCAGACACAGCGAGCAAAGAGATTCGCTGCATTTACCCAGGTGGCCACAGCGGCGCATTATTCGGACGAGAAGATTACAAGTGGGAAGGCAATCGTCTCGTTTATGTCCGCTCTGTCGCGCAGACTACGCTTGATTTGAAAGACGGTAAGACGCACTACGTTCGCCTTACATTCACACTGGAAGATGGGAAGCCTATTATGCAATCAGTTGAAGCAGTCACACCCGGTGAGTGAACCCGCTACGTCTAACCAATCGATGAAGCCAACGGCCCCTTGGCAAAATGAGCTCAGCGTGTTTGCCACGACACCCTGCCGTGGCTTATCTCTTTCTCGTTAGGCCGCATCACGCACCCGACATGAGCGCCACGATTTACATCGCGTTGCTGGACGAGGGCACTGATGTTTGGCGTCCGGTTTCTGCCGAGCGAGTTCGCGACGAGATTTACCGCGTTACCGGCACACCACCGGACGACACCGAGACATGGCAGTTCACTACTGGTGACACCGTGCGATGCCGAGAGCAGAGTTTCGCCAGCGGAGAGAGACGATTGGTTGCTTATGAGCGAGTCACAGACAAGGCGGCCTAACCATGCGCTGCAGCGAACCCGGCGGGAGCGTCGCGGTTGCAATCGTTGCGTCCCGTGCGCCGGGTCGCTGAGCTTAGGTCGTTAGGCTGACTCGAAAATGAGCAGAGGCGAATCCAACTCGTGGGGTTCGGAGCGCGACTTTCTGTGCAAGGGGCCGAGCGCGTGTCTTCTTTGGTGTGTGCCGTGGGTTGCTTTCGCAATCGGCTTTAGCGTGGCGCCTGGGTTGAGAACGGTTTTGTGGACTACGTCGCTCGCGGTCATGGACGTTGTATGCTTGCTCAATCCTTTCCCGTTGCGGTCGTGGTTACTGCCGCTTCAGAGGACCATTTTTGGTCCTTGGTGCTCTTACCTCCCTGGGTTATGGCCTCGGCCTACTGCCGCTTGGACCGTCCGGGTGGAGCTGGCTTGGCCTCGGAATAATTTATCGGAGCGATAGGCTTCACTTGGATTCCTGAACTATTTCTGGGTCGATGTAGACCGTCGTGGATCCTGACGTGTAAGTTTGCCGCGTCTAAAGCAGGCAACGCAGGGCTCGGCCTCTGAGATTCAATCGCCGTGCAATAGTCCGTTGGGTCCAAAGCCGAAACCAAAAAAAACGCCAAATCTCTGCTTGACCAGATGTAATGTATACATTACTTTTTGTCGTGTTTGAAATACTTCCACCCTTTATGCAAAACCCATCACTGCCAGCCCGGAAATCCTTCGCTCCGCTACTTCTCACCCTTTGTTTGGCCAGCATCATCGATCTCGGCGCCGGTTGGCTCCTGCGTCAACCTCATCTCACCCAGCCAGCTCGCATCCTGATCGCGTTCCTGCCCGTCCCGGCAAACCTCGTCCTGGTCGCGTTGATTGTCGGTACGATTCGCAAGCTCGATGAGTTCCTGCGCCATGTGCACTTGGAAGCAGCGGCTATCGGATTTCTGCTCACCGGATTGGCTGTTTTTGTCTACGGCTATCTTCAGCGGGCAAGCGCTTTGCCTCCACTTAACGTCGGCATTGTGTGGCTTTTCATGGTTTTGTTTTATGGAATCGGGTACGTCATCGCGGCAAGGCACTATCGATGAAAAATCGGCTGCGCGTTCTGCGCGCGGAGAAAAACTGGAGTCAGGCGCAGCTTGCCGAAAACGTGGGCGTCTCGCGGCAGGCAATCATTGCAATCGAAAACGGCAAATACGATCCAGGCCTGCCGTTGGCGTTCAAGCTCGCACGGTCCTTCGGCAAGAGCTTGGAAGAAGTCTTTATCTGGAATGAGCCGAAAACAGGATGAAACGAGAAACGAATCGAAAGGACAAAGTCTATGAATCGAATCTGCATTGGATTGTCGCTCGCAATGTTCGCGCTGCTAGCATGCTCTGCGAATGATCCGCGCACCGAACAAAACAAAGCGATAGCGCGTAGAGTTTTCACCGAAATTTTAACAGGCGGTAATTACAGGGCCGCCAAAGAGGTCTACGCCCAGGATTTCGTGAACCATCAAGCTAACAAAGACGTTAGTTTGCCGGAGGATCAGGAGGCAACTCGCGGCTGGCGGGCTGCTTTCCCGGACTTGGAGATGATTGTGGAGAAGGAAATTGCAGAAGGCGACCTTGTTGCGGTTTTTTGGCGAGCGCACGGAACAAATACAGGAAGCGGCAATGGCCTTAACGCGACCGGCAAAAAGGCTGCCGGCCGCGGTATCAGCATCTTCCGGATCGTCGACGGAAAGATCAAGGAAGAATGGACTGAGTATAGCCAATTGCTCTTGCTGCAGCAGCTTGGACTTTTCGGCAAACCATGATCGGCACCAATTTCAGTTTTTGGCTGGCTTCATCACTGCGCCCCGCTTCGATGCGTAGCTGTTGTGTACTTAGTTCGTCCAGGTTGCGGCCACGCGCGGTCTCGGGCGCGTTCGCTGACCTTGAGTCGCCTTAGACGCGCCGACATGTATCCAAGAATCTTTAAGCTCAAATTTC
Organism: Verrucomicrobiota bacterium; assembly: GCA_003218535.1. GTDB lineage: Bacteria > Verrucomicrobiota > Verrucomicrobiia > Chthoniobacterales > UBA10450 > Udaeobacter. The sequence continues at coordinate 1,449 of QHNV01000008.1, read as the reverse complement.
CCCGAGTCGAAATCGCCCACTGGACAGACCGGTATTCGTACACTGGAGGCGACCATCCATTGGAGAAGCTCGGTGCCGCGGCTCGCGACCGTGGCTACCTGCGACCCACCGAGTTCCTAGCATTGTGCAGGTGGAAGACAGCCCGGACCGTTAAGCAATGCTCTTCGAACTCCGCTCAGCAGATCCAGGATGCAACGCAACTCGCCTTCAGCACCGGCGATGACCGGGCGAAGATCGGGATTCTCCGCCTCCTTGCCGGAGTAGATTGGGCCACGGCCTCGGTCGTGCTTCACTTCTGTGATCGGCAGCCCTATCCGATATTAGACTTTCGCGCTCTGTGGTCGCTGGGCAGCAAACAACCTTCAAGCTACACCTTCGATTTCTGGTGGGCCTATACTACGTTCATACGGCAACTCGCCGGATCGACTGGCCACTCCATGCGCACCATCGATCGCGCCTTGTGGCAGTACTCTAAGGAGCATCAGCCACCGCGGCGTCGCGGTGTCGGTTGCCGCGGCTGAAACCTTTACTCCGCCCACCACGCCTGTTCTCGCCAGCGGTTGGATGATCTTATCTCGTTAGGTCTGTGAGCACGGTCTCGATTTATCGCGCCCTGCTACTCGTGCGTGACTGCTGATTGCTTTTGGAATGGTTCTTCGATCATACAACACTTCGACTCGTTCACCTTTGTTACACCGTATACGACTGTGGTTCTCAGTCGCGAGACATGGCGTGCCTAAATTTCCGTGGTGGTGGCGGTGGGGTGCCAATGATACTTCCTGGCGGTGGAGGCCCTACCTGGAAATACTTCGCTAGATCGGCAGGCATGATGTGAGAAGGCGTGCGATTAAGCCGCATTTGAAGTAGCTATTCGCGTGATCGGGGTGCTAATCGTGATCGGATCGCTACTTTACCTCCTCTCTGCATTGATCCTCTTCCTGAATCCGTATTATCCCCACGCCGCACCGGCGATACATTATCTTCTCACCGGCGGCTTGGGTTTGGTGCTTGGCTGGTATTTTCTTCGAGGCGCGCCGCTTCTTGTTGGTATCGCGTACGGGCGCAAACAAGGCACAGTTGCCACGCCAAAGGTCTAACCAGGCGATGCAGCGAACGGGTATCCGCTGCGCGACATGTTTTCCCATGACTAAAACACTTCCACTTCGATTGGCGCTCGCCTCCGGTAGCCGTCGCTGATCTTGGTCTCGTTAGCCTGCGTCAGCGCGCTTATGCAATCTGACACGCGAAAAGAGTCTCATTACTTCCGAGCCGCAGGAGTGTTTGCAGCTTGCTTGCTGGCGGTCTTCGGATTGCCGTTCATCGCCATTTACGCCCACTCTGTTTTGCCCAGCACACTCACGAATCATTTGTTTTTCTCCACGCAGTTGCTTTTCCCGTACGAGGGCTTGGTCACTCGTGATGCTTCGGGGTCGCACGCCATCTTCGGTC
>QHNV01000135.1 GCA_003218535.1 Verrucomicrobiota bacterium | reverse complement strand
ATCGGCGACAAAAAATACGCGCAGATCCGGCCCTATTTTCAGTAAGGAAGATAATGTGCGGCGCTCGCCGTTGAACGCTGAATTTGCCCGAGAGCCATCGCAGCCAAGCACATTGCAAACCCAACGGCGAAAAATCCAAACTGGTCATCATGCCAGACTCCGTTGGCTGCAGCCTTTGTTGGGCCGGACTTATTGGCCTTCGGTCGCATTTTCCAGTTCTTTATTATGTTTATCATTGTCCTGTTTGATTTTATCTACGCTCTTCCTGAGTTTTGTTCCGTCGTATCCCACGAGATCGGCAGCCTGCAGCGGCTTGGTTTTTTCACTCGATTCATTGTTGCCTTGAGAGTCGGGATTTGTGACGACAGTTTCCTTCTGACATCCCGATAAAACTAAAATCGGCGCGGAAATGATTGCGAGGCACCTGAGGGGAAGCAGGACTTTCATAGGTTTAGCGAGGAATATGCGAATATTCAAAAAAAGGTCACGAGCATTTTCTCACCTTCATTTTGCCAAAGGCAATTTGATCAAGGCGTGGATAAGCGCGCCCGTGGGGATTCGAACCTCAAACCTTCTGATCCGTAGTCAGATGCTCTATCCAGTTGAGCTACGGGCGCCCGTGAAGAGCGGTTAATTTGCGGGTAGGACGCAGCCGCGTCAAGCATGGCGGCGGCTACAGAAAACTTCTAGCGTCGAACATCGAACGTGCAACGTCGAGTGCAGACGGTTTTTTCTGATTCCTCTTCAAATGACAGTCTTTCTCGGCTGTAGGTTGGCAGCAAAATATCGCGCGGGCGTGGCGTGTTTCCCGTACACCAGTGCGATGGGATTCCGTTGCTACTAAAGGCACATCGCTCTTCCCTACCAGCAATACCTTCGCGGGACATCCTTCGCTCCTTCCGGATCGGAAAAATACACTGTCGTTTATGCGGTTTTGGCCCGAAATCCCTGATTTATGTCCTAGCACTTTCTCCGTTCCGTGACTGATCCTGAAAGGCGTCCATTGGCTAAAATATATGAAAACTCATCGTCTTAATCGTCTTCCATCACTTCTGCGCATTTTCACTGCAGGGGCGCTCGTTTCCGCAGCTGCGGCAATGGCGTTCGTCGCGGTAAAAACATCCACGTCCGCTAGCCGCGCAAAACCATCCCTCAGCGACCTCAGGGTGCTCCATCGACGAGACGCGTTCGAAACATCGCAAGGACTCAATCGGAGTCGGAGTGGGGAACCGGAATCGAGCCGGATCCACAATGGTCGTGCCCAGGAACACTACGATAACCGGGCATATCCGAGGAAATGGATCGACGCTGCGCAACAGATCGCCGCTGCAAACGCGGCGAATGCTATTGCTGCTCTGTCGCCCGCTTTAGCAACGGCGTGGACGGAAGTGGGACCGAGCGGTGTTCCTGCGGATGCTCTCGTCGCAGGCGAATCCACAGCGGCGACAGCTGGCACAATCTATTCAGGGCGCACAACCGCAATCGCGGTGTCTCCGACCTGCACCGCGTCCAGTTGCACGGTCTTCATCGGAGCAGCGGGTGGCGGCGTATGGAAGACGACCAACGCTCTTGCAGCTACTCCGACCTGGACTCCATCCAGTAACGGAATCCCCTCGAATGCGATCGGGTCAATCGCCTTCGACCCGAATGACGCAAGCGGCAATACCCTGTACGTGGGAACCGGCGAGCCAAACGGCTCCAGCGACTCGGAGGCTGGCGTAGGTCTCTACAAGTCGACCAACGGCGGCAGTTCGTGGTCGCTCGTTGCTGGCAGCACCGCGAACACGGCCCCCTGCGCTTCCAATGCTGCGTCGTTCACGTGTCCAGTCGCCACGGGACGTTCGATCGGTGCAATCGCTGTGGACCCAGCTAACGCCAGCCACATCTTGATCGGGACAGACGTAGCGCGCCATGGGTCTTCATCGGTCAATGGCGGTCGCTTCACGCCGCCCGGCTCGGCGCTGATCGGTCTCTACGAGTCAAGTGATGGCGGCGCAACCTTCTCGCCGACGGTGATCCTCACCCAGGACGCGGTGAACCCGGCCACCCCTAACGGTGGTGACTTTTTCCGTGGCGGTTGCTCGGACATAGAGCTGTATCGCCCGGGAGCCGAGACGCAGGTCTACGCCGCGTTCTTCGACTACGGCGTCTTCCGCAGATCGGCAACGCTGGAGAGCGGAGACAGCACGTTCAAACAGATTTTCAAATCGGCTGGTAACGGCGCGGTTGCGAACTCATTGGCTTCGCGCACTGAATTTTCGTTGGCTCCGATCACGACTGGGCCGAATCCCCGGCCTCTGCGCGTCTACGTCGGCGATGCCGGCAGTGGACCGGCAGATTTCTATACCGTCGCGAACGCCAATGTGGCGGCAGCAACGCTGGTCAGCGGCTGGACAAAACTGTCCAGCTCGACAAACGGCACGCCCGGCTTTGGCTCGTATAACTACTGCGAGACACAGTGTTCCTACGACATGCCTGTATTCTCGCCGCCAGGCTCACCAAACATTGTCTACATCGGTGGCGCTATGAATTATGATGAGGCTTTCGGGACTCCGCCCATCACGCGCCGGTCAAACGGCCGCGCCGTGCAGCGCTCGGAAGATGCTGGCGTCAACTTCACGGATATGACCATCGATACGCATGGCGTGAGTCTGCATCCGGACCAGCACGCGATCGCCACGACTCCGTTCAATCCGAACATCGTCTTTATTGCCGATGACGGAGGTCTCTGGAGACTGAACGGCTCGTTTACGGACGCCTCAAGTCAGTGCTCGTCGCGCGGGCTCACCGGTGCCGACCTGACCGACTGCCAACACTGGCTGTCAAAGGTGCCGACCACGACCGCAACAATGAACGCTGGACTGGGAACGCTTCAGTACCAGAGCTTGTCGTTCAACCCGAACGCGACCAATGACATCATGGGCGGGACGCAGGATAACGGCACGCACGCCTTCGACTCCGGCAGTTGGTTCGTGACTGTCTTCGGCGACGGCGGTCAGTCCGGCATCGATGTCGGCAATCCCAACGTCCGGATGCACACGTACTTTAACGCTCCGGGACTTTCGCAGGTCGACGTGAACTTTCGAGGCACTCATCAGACAACTTTTAGTGAGGAAGGTTGGGACTGGATCGGGGACCCACCCAGTTTGAGCGGCGAGAACATGTCGTTTTACATCCCAGTGATCACGGACCCGAAAGTGAGCGGCACATGGTTTTTGGGCGCGCAGCACGTTTGGCGGACGCAGGACAACGGCGGTAACCAAGCTTTTCTTGAGGCGCACTGTGCCGAGTTCCCACTTCTTCCGGGCGGCATTTCCCAAGGCGACTTGATCTTCACTGGTGCCTGCGGAGACTGGGCGCCGATTGGGAAGGACCTGTCCGGCACCTCCTTCGGGAAAGACAAAGCGCCCGGCCAGTATATCGTCGCAACAGAACGGGCACCGAGCGACAACAGCACGCTTTGGGCGGGGCTGAGGCGCGGACGCGTGTTCGTTTCGTCGAATGCCGATAAACCAGGCGGGCAGGTTGTCTTTTTCCGCATCGACACTTCATCGACGCCGACGCGCTTTGTGAGCGGGATCGCAATCGACCCGGCAAACCCGAACCATGCCTTCATCTCGTTTTCGGGCTATAATGCCTACGCGACGGCGACGGGCACGGCGACAGGGCATGTGTTCGATGTTCATTATGATCCGATGGGCCACACGGCGACCTGGACGAACATCGACCATAATCTCGGTGATGAACCGATCACCGACATCGCCTACGACTCGGCCACGGGCAATCTCTTCGTCTCGACCGACTTCGGCGTGGACATCCTGCCATCGGGGGGAAGCACGTGGGTTCCGGCCGCAAGCGGTCTGCCGCCGGTCGCTGTATACGGCCTGACGCTCGACTCGACCCATCACCTCCTATATGCGGCCACGCATGGCCGCGGCGCCTGGAGACTCGGTCTGTAGCAGGGTTCGTTTCGTAAATGGGCGGGATAGGTAAAATCTAATCCCGCCCATTTTTTCCGTGAACCATGCGTCTCAAGTACTTGATTTCGGGTTGCCTCTTTTTAATTCTGGTCGGCATTGAATCAATTGCTGCGCCGCCAGGTTTCCTGCAGGGACATTTGATGTTTGTTTCGCCGAGGGAGGTTGAGCCTTCCGATGCAATGCCGCGGCAAGCGGTCGCGCCGGAAAGGTATGCTGCATATCCGCTAATCATCTTGAGCCAGGAGGAAAAAAAAGAAATCGCGCGAATCACTGCGGACGAGAATGGAAATTATCGCGTCGCGTTACCACCCGGCGCTTATATTCTCGATGTGCAAGGCCGCGTGGCCAAGCATGTCCGCGCGAAGCCGCAACCATTCACGATTGTCTCCAATCAGACCGTTCATCTCGATATGAACATCATGATTGGCGTTCGCTGACGCAGCACTATCGGATTCGTCCGCTCGCTCCTTTTTCGAGATGCGGCGTCCCGGCGCGCCTGGACATTGGGATTACTAGTTCATCCAGGGTCTCACCTCACAACGGACATAAAAAGCCGACCCGCCCATCCCCGAGAGCTCAATCATTGGTAACGCCGTTGTTACCTTTGCTTACGGTTGCGAACGCGCAAGGCGAGATCCTGCATCGTAAGGGCAGCTTGGCCCAGACACTCTGATTTACGTCCTACCTTCTTGATGCAGGAATGCCTCACACTAGCGGCATCAACCAGATATGCTCATATGAAATCAAAAACCCGCGTCTGCACTGTCGCGTGGAAACTCCACGGCAAATTCTTTTCCACAATCTTCGTTGTTGTCGCGTTGCTAGCGGCTCCTACGCTCACGAACGCGCAGAGTTCGCGCTTGCATAAGCCGACCCCGAGGCATCTCAAAGTAAGAGTCGATGACGCGGCGTCGCCTCAAGCAGAAGCAGAGGTCCAGCCGTCGAATGAAGCAGTGGAACCAACCAGTGGACCTGTCATTTCTCCATTCTTACTCGTCAAGCCCTTCACCGTGACCGACCCGGCGTGGACCGCCATCGGTCCTGCGCCTATCCCAAATGGTCAGACTGAGCCAGCTGACGTGAACGGAATTTCCCTCACTCAATCTCCAGTTAGCGGACGCGTGACAGCCATAGTAATAGACCCGGCCGATCCAAATACTGCTTATGTCGGCACCGCGCAAGGCGGGGTGTATCAGACGACTGATGGCGGCGCAACCTGGACGCCTCTCATGGATAGCGCCGACACGCTGGCCATCGGTTCGCTTGAGCTCGATCCAACGGACGCCACCGGAAACACGCTGTTGGTCGGCAGTGGCGAAGGGAACTTTTGCGCAGACTGCTATGCTGGATTCGGTGTTTACAAAATTACAGGTCTGAAAACCAGCCCGGTGCTAAGCGGGCCGTTCGGCTCCAGTCAGTTCGTTCATCGCAGCATACCCGGCTTGGCTATCGACCCGAATAATCATAACAACGTGTACGTTGGTAGTGCCACCGGCCAACAAGGAATCGGCCCACAACCGCCTACTGGCGCGCCCGCGCGCGGCCTCTTTCGTTCAACGAATTTCTTTTCTGGCTCTCCGACCTTCACCAAGCTTGCGCTAGCGAACCTGCCTGCTACTGCCGATTTTCGGGTTACGTCAATCGTCTACGAGCCCGGCAGTTCCGATCGCGTGTTTGTTGGGATCGCCGATGCCAATGTACCCAACCAATTTGGGGGCATCTACTTTACAACAAATGCTAGCGCTCCGACTCCGACGTTCACGAAAGTGTTGAAAACTAACAAAAAAGATTTCGCCCCTGTTAAGTTCGCGATCAACAAGATCGGAAATACAGTCACGGTGGTTGCCGTTACCGGAGAGACCGCTCCCAACAATCAGGGCCAGGGCGAGGCTTACAAGGCCGTTTACGACTCAAGCAAGAACATCATTAATCCAACGTTTACCGCGTTACCGGCCGCAAATGGATTCGCAGCTGGTCAAGGATTTTACAATCTGGGAGCAGCGATCGACCCGACGAATGCAAACAACATTTATATCGTCGGGACACTGGGTGAAACTTTTCTGTTTTCAAGAAATGGCGGTATGACATTTACGCCAAGCAACGACAGGCTACATGTCGATAGCCATGCGGTTGCTGTCGCACCATCCAATCCCTCGATTATCTACACTGGCAACGATGGCGGCATCTGGCGGTCGACCAACGCCGGACTGACCTGGGTGCATGACCTCAATAGTGCTACCTTTAGCGCCACACAGTTCGAGAGCGTGGCAGTCCACCCCACCGACCCCAACTTCAGCATCGGTGGCACGCAAGACAACGGAACCAACTTCTTTAAGCCAGACCGTACGTGGAGCCGTGTTGACTTCGGTGACGGCGGTTATGCGCTGATCGACCAGACAGCCACCGACACAGAAGATGTGACGATGTACCACACGTACTTTAATGTCCCAGGTGTCCTGATTGGCTTCGGCCGCGTCCTCAAGACGAGCTGTGCGACGGAAGACCAATGGTCATTTAAAGGCGCATATCCACCGCCCATCATTCCCACCGTCCGTTGCGATGGTACTACGGATACGTTCAATGGAATTTCGCTCAGTGATCCGGTGAACTTTTACGCGCCGATGGCGCTGGGGCCGGTGGTGAGTCTCACTGCACCGTTCACAGGCAAATCAGGTCAGACAGTCTACTTCGGCACGAACAAACTCTATCGATCGACTAACAAAGGAGACTCGATGACGGTAGTTAGTCAGGTATTTCCTTCTATCGTCAGCGCAATTGGTATTTCGAATAGCGATGACAATGTACGCATTGTCGGGCTGAACAACGGAAAAGTGTTTGCTACGGTTACCGGGGGCAACCCGCTGATCGATATTACCGCCAGCGCCAGCACCGGCACTCCAGGTGCGATGCCCGCTAAATACCTCGCGCGCGCTGTTATTGATCCAAATGACGCGAATACAGCCTACGTCGTCTTTAATGGCAATGCCATCCTAGGGAAGCATATTTGGAAAACGACTAATCTCAACAACACCGGCACAAGCTCTGTCACGTGGACAGCCATCGATGTTAGCCCGTTTGGCGATGTTTCGGTGAATGCCTTCGTAGTCGATCGGGCGAACTCGAGCCATCTCTACGCTGGCACGGACCGGGGCGTCTACTACTCGCCCGACGGCGGTGCGAGCTGGAGCCTTTATGGCGGCGGCCTCCCCGACGTGGCGGTATTTGATTTAGCAATTAGTTCGGACCGTCACCTGCGCGCAGCGACTCACGGACGCGGATTCTACGAGATTGTCACAGCTGCGCCGTGAGCCGATGTTTTCGTTCGCGTCAAAGCTGCAATTTGATGGCGCGCTCTCGCTTCTGGAGGGCGCGCCTGTTTAGCTAATGACTCTTTCTTAGGGTGGCCCTGGTCGGGCGTCGTGGCCGAGATTATTTGCCGGATGCTTTCGCCTAGCTGACACTGGCTCCGCAAGCGAGTCCCCAGTCTCATGTTCGCGTATTTGAAAGCGCAGGAAGTCGTGCACAGCATTTCGAGCCTCCAAATTTTCTGTCGTAATCTGTACGCGCCCGCCGTTCGGCAGGTTCTCTGCCGCATAGAAAATTGTGTTCTTGAGCCGCTTCATCGTATCTACACCCGGTGGTGTCTGCCCGTGTACGAGCGTCGGGATACCGAAGTTTCCCTCTGTAAACATTCCCGCAATTTTCGCCACGTGTTGCCGGATTGCGTCTCGCGTGGTGACGTCAGAGGGTTCATTGGCGGTAATTTCGATCATACCACCGTCCGGGAGCAGTGTGAAATGATGAGTGGTTTTCTCTTGATCAAATCCCATTGCTTCCACTCCACGCGCCAAGATCGCGCTGGATGTTTGGGGCGTCTGTCCGTGCACGGGATTCGACATCAGAAAAAAAACTACCGCGCTTGCTGTTGTAAAGCGCAGAGAAATTTTCCAGTTCATTTAGACATGTCGCCGAGTTTTGTCGTTGCGTGACGCCGCCTCTTAGTTCGACCACTTTTGTGTATCATTGTTCAAGCGGATGAAGTTCCATTCATTGCGGCTACTATTCTGCTCGCCGGCATCGCAGGTGCCACATGAGCGCGTTGTGAAGGAAAAAACGAGGAGCCATCTCCATTTTCCCCGAAGTGCGACGTTTGTCGCCGGAGTAGCCCGGCCGCGCCGCTATCGAGGACAAAATTGATTCGTCTGGAAACGTACTAACAAGGAGAAAATTAATGCACCCAACTGATAAAGCCGCGCGCATCGCCGGCGCCGTGTATCTTTCAATGATACTCACCGCACCATTCAGCCTCATTTACGTTCCGGGCAAACTGATCGTCCGTGGGAACGCGGCTGCGACCGCCGATAACTTACTGACTCACGAGACCATGTTTCGTCTTTCGATCCTCGGTGATCTCGTGGGGCAGGTAATTTTCATCTGCCTCGCCATTGCTCTCTACCGATTGCTTAACAGCGTGAACAAGATTTGGGCTGGAACGATGGTTGCCTTCGTTTTGGTTTCGGCCGCGATCGGCTTTCTCAACACGTTGAATAATATTGCTGCTCTTATTCTTTTCCAGGGCGGCGATTTTCTGGCGGTCATCGATAAACCACAACGGGACGCGCTCGCCATGCTATTCGTTCGCTTGCATAGCCACGGGCATTTTATTAACGAGATCTTTTGGGGCTTATGGCTCTTTCCATTTGGGCTTCTCGTCTTTCAATCTGGATTTTTGCCGCGCATTCTCGGCGTCTGGTTGATGATCAACTGTTTCGGCTGGCTGGCTCTCAGTATTATGGCGTTATTTTTTCCAACTTACTACGACGCCGCTTTTCGCATGGCCCAACCTGTCTTGTTTGGCGAATTGGCAATCATGCTCTGGCTTCTGATCAAGGGCGCCAAGGTGCGACCGGCTGCTGCCGCCACAGCTTCCTGATTTTAACTAACGGAGGTAAAGGTTATGAAGGCAAAGCGTATTTTAAAATGGAGTGCCACCGCGGTTGTACTAGGCTTAATTGTCTGGTTTTTTATCGCTTACTGGACATCTACCAACGACTGCGAGCGTTACACTGCCGCTCCTACTAACCCCATGAAAGCTATCGTCTATTGCGACTATGGTGTGGCCAATCTCAAACTTCAGGATATCGAAAAGCCAGCTCCCGCAGACGATCAACTGCTGGTGAGGGTGCGCGCGGCGTCGGTTAATCCGTATGACTGGCACTTCATCGAAGGCTCGCCGAAGATCATGCGGGCAATGGGGATTGGGCTTCGCAAACCCAAACACACACGGTTGGGGGTTGACTTCGCGGGAACCGTTGAAGCGGTCGGCAAGAATGTAACTCAATTCAAACCCGGCGACGATGTTTTCGGCGGCAAAACCGGGGCATTCGCCGAGTACGTGTGTGCTCGCGCGGCGGGGTCAGTCGCGCTGAAACCAGCTAGTCTGACGTTTGAGCAGGCTGCCTCGATCAACATCGCGGGTATCACCGCATTGCAGGCTGTTCGCGACAAAGGGAAAGTCCAGCCGGGGCACAAGGTGTTGATCAACGGTGCGTCCGGAGGTGTCGGGACGTTCGCAGTCCAAGTTGCGAAATCATATGGCGCAGATGTGACCGGCGTGTGCAGCACCAGGAATGTGGACATGGTCCGATCACTAGGCGCAGATCGTGTCGTTGATTATACAAGAGAGGATTTCACCAAGAGCTCAGAACGTTATGATGTGATCATCGACAACGTTGCCAATCATTCGTTGTTAGAATGCAGACGCGTCTTAAAACCTAAGGGAATATACGTCTTGATCGGAGGTGGTGGACCAAGCGAACAAGGTTTGATCGGACCTCTGGCTAAACCAATAAAGGCAATGCTGTTGTCACCATTCGTGAGTCAGAAAATGGGCATGATGATGGCGGACCCGAGCAACAAAGACCTGACGATTCTCGGCGATATGATGCAGTCCGGGAAACTTAAGCCGGTCATCGACCGGACTTATAAGTTGAGCGAAGTCCCCGAGGCGATCCGATATCTGGAGCAAGGACACGCTCGAGGAAAAGTGATAATAACCTTGGAGCACAACAATGAAACCTAGCGAGCGCTTTGCCCGCAGAGTTGATTAGCAAAAGTATTGCAGAGACAGGAATCGCCAGAGCTTATCAGACATCGTGTTCACCGTGGTGCCTGCTTAGCGCGACTCTTATGGTACTCGCTTTAGCAACGCTAGCGGCTTGTCGTAACGGCACGGCGCGCGGCGTACGTCGATTCAGCCGTTTGCGCTCAGTACGGAATGAGATATGTTAAACCGAACCAGCCGCAACGCGGATGAAATCGATTCCAGTGCGTTGGCAACGCCTCAAGGATATCTTGGCCGAAGCGTTAAAGGAGACGTCATTCGAAAAGCGCACGGCCACGCTGAGAGAATGCTGCGGCGACGACGCGGAACTGCTTCGTGAGGCTGAAAAACTTCTTGCCTACGATGACACGGCTTTAGAAGAGTTCGCTCAATTCGCAGCGACGCGTTTAAGAGATAACGAGTGCAATCGAACTGGCGAACGGATCGGCGCGTATGTTGTCGTCCGTGAGTTAGGGCGCGGTGGTATGGGAGCCGTTTACGTCGCCCAGCGTGCTGACGGGCAATTTGAAAAGCGTGTCGCAATCAAAGTACTCAAACGCGGCACTGACACTGATGAAGTGCTGCGACGTTTTCGAATTGAGCGCCAAATCTTAGCAAATCTTGAGCATCCGAACATTACTCGCCTTTTAGACGCGGGCACTACAGCAGACGGCCTGCCATACTTTGTAATGGAATTTATTGAAGGGCTGCCGATTACTCGCTTCGTTCAGAGCAAAAACGTCGATCTGCGAGGCCGGCTCAAGCTGTTTCTCAAGGTCTGTTCTGCCGTAGCGTTCGCGCATCAAAACCAGATTATTCATCGGGATATAAAGCCAACTAACGTGCTTGTGAAGAGCGACGGAGAACCCAAATTGCTCGATTTTGGAATTGCGAAGATACTCAGCGTCGATTCCGATGATATCACCACACTCATAGCCGAGCGCAGGCTCACACCCATGTACGCAGCTCCGGAACACGTCGCCGGGAAACCTGCCACGGTCGCTGCTGATGTTTACTCGCTGGGGGCGCTTCTTTATGAGCTGCCAACGAATAAACCGCCGTGTAGCGATGTCCGTGGCAGATCTCCTCGAGAAGCCCTGTCCGCGATTCTGATCGATCCGCCGCTGCCTAGCCAAATTGTTTCTGACTCAAAAGCGAGAGATGAACTGCGCGGTTACCTCGATCGTATTGTCGCCAAAGCAATACAGCCCGACCCAACCCGAAGGTACTCGTCCGTGGCGGCCATGTCTGAGGATGTAGCGCATTGCCTCGAGGAACATCCACTTTCTGTTTCGCTGACGCCTCGCCCACGACATTTCGCCTTTCCGGTGAGCGCTGCCTTCCGCTGGTCCGTCGCCGCGGTGTTTCTCGCAGCGATTGTTGTCGTGAGTGCGGTGTTTCTTCGTCAATCGGCTTTTCCATGGCTCAAGAAATGGACAGTTGGAAATCCGACGCCGAAAACGGCGACTGAAGGCGTCCGTTCAATTGCTGTGCTGCCCTTCGAGACTCTCGGACAAGATATGAACAACGAGCTGTTACGGCTAGGAATGGCCGACGCGATCATCGGTAGGATTAGCAATCTTAAGCCCCTCGTCGTTTTGCCGACTATTGCAGTATCGAAATACAAAGGTCGTGCAGACGATCCGCTCACTGCCGGCCGCACATTCGGTGTAGACGCTGTCCTTACCGGAACTGTCCAGCGCTCAGGTGATCAGATTCGAGTGACCGTGCAACTTATCCACGTCTTCACTGGCAGCACTATTTGGGCGGCAAAATTCGACCAAACATTCACCGGGATTTTCGATATTCAGGACGCGATTTCAGAGAACGTTGCCCGATCGCTTGCGATTAACCTGCCGATCGGTGAAAGGCAGCTCGGAAGACATTATACAACAAATCCGGCTGCCTATGATTCGTATCTGATGGGTCTTTATTTCTGGAATAAACGGTCGAAAGAGGGGCTCGAAAAAGCAATTCATTATTTCGGGCAAGCAACTGACGAGGACCCCAATTTTGCTCTTGGCTACGCGTTAATGGCGGATTGTTACTACCTGCAATTCTATTACGGCTACGTCGCTGGCCCAGACCGGATCCAAAATGCGAGGGCTGCAGCTGGGCGTGCCCTGGTACTCGACGATTCTATCGCCGAGGCACACGTCGCCGCGGCGATGGTTCAGCTTCATGACAAGGAAAACGAAAAGGCGATGGCGTCCCTTCGCCGCGCGCTGGCTTTGAACCCCAATCTGGCCATCGCTCACTTGCGATATGCTTGGGAATTGTGTTCGGCAGGAGACTTGAATGATGCCGTGCAAGAGATGCAGCGCGCTCAAGCGCTTGACCCACTCTCCTCTACCGGTAACACAGCATTAGGAATTATGCTCGCCTTCGCCCGGCAGTATCGCCACGCTTTGGAATGTTGCTACAAGGCGGCGGAATTAGCGCCTAACGACGTCGCCGTCCAGGAAAATCTGGCATTCGCGTACACTGTGAACGGCATGTACGACCAGGCGATTGAGCGTTATCGAAAGGTGGGCGAGCTGGATCCCGACGCGAAGGGAGACAGTCTCACTTCGATCGCAACGGTCCTGGCGCTAGCCGGTCGTAAACACGACGCCGACTCAATCATGCCTGAAATCCTGCAGCTAGGTTCTAAGGGTAAAGCTGACCCATTCAACATCGCAGTCTTATACGGCGCACGCGATGAAAAAGATGCAGCATTCGACTGGTTTGCCAAAGCGCTGCGTCAGGGCGCGGACGTACGAACGAACGCGCATGACACTGGAATAATCAGATATAATCCTGTGTTGGATCCGCTGCGATCGGACAGCCGGTTCACAGCATTGCTACGCCAGTACGGCGCGTTTTCTGCAGTAGATAGTTCGAGTGGTTCCTAGTCACCTGGCTGCACTTTGCCTGTTGGCGTTCGTGCTAACTTAGGCCCTTCGCATGAAGCCGATCGCGCAGCCACAACTTTGCCGCGGCCCAATCCCGCTTTACGGTTGCTCGCGATATTTTGAGAGTAGCTGCGATTTCATCGACTGTGAAACCGGCAAAAAACCGCAGCTCAACAATTTGCGCCTGCCGCGAATCTATCGTTTCAAGGACTTCAAGCGCCTCGTCGACAGCAACCACGTTCAGATTCCGCTCAGCGCAAAAATGTAGCGCTTCATCGAGTGGCAATCGAACTACTGATGGCCCGCCGCGTTTTTGACGAGCGCGTGCTACAGCGTAACTGATCAGGATCCGGCGCATCGCCCGCGCCGCGAAGGCGACGACATGCGCTTCGCCGTGCCACGCATGGTCCCGCCGCTTCAGTACGCGCAAAAAAGCTTCATGCAGCAAGGCTGTTGGTTGCAGTGTGTGGTCCGCGCGTTCGCTTCTTAGATATTCCGCCGCTAGCCGCCGCAACTTTTCGTAAGTCGCAGTGGAGATTTCGCCGTTATCCGACAAATGAGCCAAACTCGGTTTTGCAACGCAACCAAATGCGCATTCGAGCTGCACGGACTCGCCGATCATACGCAGACGCATTGTAATCTGCGGTCGGTGTTGCGTCCAGTTCGACGAATCGCGATGAACCTTTTTTCTCGGATTTGTGGCTTAATAATATGTGGCGGCAATTACTACCACAAGCGCGCACGTCTCAGCGCGGGTCAACCGCTGGTGGCCGATTCACGCGAAGCAGTCGCTTCGCACCCGCACATTTAATCGGAGTTCTCAAGCCGATGCTTTTCAGGCCAAGCCGCCGGGCGCGACGCCTGCTCCGAAACCGATCGGAATCGTTATATTTGATCAGGTGGCCTCTGCTGATGTGATGGGACCGGCTGATGCTTTTTCCCAGCCGAGCCTTTCGATTGACCGGAGGGAATCTCGTTGCTACGAAGTGATAACGATCGGCATCAATAATCACCTGTGTGCCACGGAATCGGGAATTATTCTTAAGCCACAATTGGACATACGGCAGGCCCCCCGACTTGACACTCTGATTATCCCTGGTGGCGCGGGAATTCATGATCCGAAAGTCAATAAGCGGCTTGTGCGATGGTTAAGGCGCCGCGCAATGGGAACAAGGCGCATTGCAGGCTTAGGGAGCGGGGTCTATGCGCTCGCTGCCACAGGCCTTCTCCATGCTCGGGAGGTAGTAACTCATTGGAGCATTGCTACGGATCTTAGCTCGCGATTTCCCAGGCTTCGGGTGAATTCCGCTAAACTTTTCACCCACGACGAATCTTTTTATACGTGCGCGGGGGCAGCAGCTTCGGTGGATCTTGCTCTCGCATTGATTGAGGAGGACTGTGGGCGCAAGATTGCTTTGCGAGTGGCGCGTGAGTTCGTCGTCCCGTTAAAGCGATCCGCCGGAGAAGAGCAGTACTCGGAATCTTTGAAATTTCAGATTCAATCGTGCGATCGCTTTGCTGATCTGCCTGCGTGGATCGTGTCCCATTTGAACGAGGACCTTTCAGTGGATGCGCTCGCTGAAAGAGCATGTATGTCGCGGCGGAATTTCACGCGTTTGTTTCACAATACTTTCGGGAAAAGCCCTGCCCAATTTGTCGCCGAGGCACGGATTATCGAAGCGCGGCGGCGCGTGCTGGTTCCTCGTACAAACCTTGCTACGGTCGCAGTGTCGGTTGGCTTCAAAAGCCCTGATGTTTTTAGTAAAACTTTCGAACGCCACGTAGGAGTTCGGCCACGCACCTATCGTGCTCTATGCAAAGCCTCGGCAGCAAAGATTAGGGCAAAGAGACAACTGCGTGGCTTGCGTCCGAAGG
>QHNV01000154.1 GCA_003218535.1 Verrucomicrobiota bacterium | reverse complement strand
CCGCCACACTTTGGACATTCCCCAAGCGGCTCTTGTCCTGTGAAATCAATCTTAGCGACCGGCTCTTTGGGCTTCCGTTCTCGTTTTGATTTCGGCTCGCGTTTCTCGAACTCGAAGCCAACATCTTTTTTGTCGGTCAGGACCAGAAACGCTTTGAACGGTCTGCCCTTCCGCGAAATGAAATGTTCGAGCAAATCCGTCTTGCCGGTGGCGAGCAATTTCTTCATCTGTTCGCGTTCGACGGAGCGTTGCAGGATGACTTTGCCCGATCGAAAGTCACACGTTTTGTTTGGATCGGCTGAATTTTCGCAGACATAGCTCATTCCGAACTCGAACACGCGCCCGCCGCATTTTGGGCATTTGCCAAGCGGTTCTTGTCCTGAAAAATCCACCGGTTGTCCCGGACCTGCGGGATTTTCCTGACCGTTGGGCCCGAAATCGAACTCAGCCTTGAACTCGTCGCTTAGCTTGAGCAGGGCGTGGAAACGTTTGCCTTTCCTGCTGCGAAAGTCGCTCAGCGGACCAACCTGTTTGTCGCGCACGAGAGTCTCGAATTCTTCGCGGCTCAGCAACCGGCCCGCGATAGTCTTCCAAATTGTGAAATCGCATTCTTCATTTGTGCAGGTGAAACTTTTGAACCGCTCGGTAATCGGCGAACCACACTTGGGACATTTGCCGAACGGCTCGCTGTCGGGCATGTGTTCGTCAGGATGAAAATGTCTCGCCTTTCCGACGATCTCTTTGGTGAGATCGCGGATGTCGCGCATGAACGCGTCGCGCGTAAGCTTGCGATGCTCAATTTCGCGTAAACGGAATTCCCACTCGCCGGTGAGCTCTGGGCTGGTCAGCTCCGGCACGGCATTCTTTAACAGCATGATCGTCTGGATCGCCTTCGGGGTCGGCTGCAGCTCCTTGCCGTGTCGCACCAGGTAATGCGCAGAAATCAGCGTCTCGATGATGGCGGCGCGCGTGGCCGGCGTGCCGAGTCCTTTCTGCTTCATCGCCTCGCGCAGTTCTTCGTCTTCGACAAGCTTGCCTGCCGATTCCATCGCGCTGAGAATCGTCGCTTCCGTGTAGCGAACTGGCGGCCGCGTCTCGTCTGTTTTGATTTCGACGCCCACAACTTCGACGCGCTCGCCCTGAGCCACGGGAGGCAAATTTTCTTCCGGCTTCTCATCGGCAGCTTCGCGGCCATAAACCTCCAGCCATCCGGGTGCGACCAAAATTTTTCCTTCGGTCTTGAACGGCTCGCCTTCCACACGTGTGATCCGAGTGGTGTTCTCGTACTGTGCCGGTGGAAAGAACACAGCCACGAAGCGTTTGGTCACCATGTCGAAGATCGCGTGCTCGTGATTATCGAGTGAGCGGGGAACGGCACCGGTGGGAATGATTGCAAAGTGATCGCCCACTTTCGCGTTATTAAATATGCGTTTGTTTGGCTTGACCCAGTTATTATCGAGGACTCTTCGTGCGAATCCCGCAGGCGCGGGATCGATCTTTCCCAACGTCGATCTAACTGTCGGGAGATAATCTTCCGGCAAAGCACGCGAATCCGTGCGCGGATAGGTAATGGCCTTGTGCTTCTCATAAAGTGCCTGCGCGATTTGTAGCGTGCGTTTCGCAGAGAAACCGAAGCGACTGTTGGCTTCGCGTTGCAAGGCGGTCAGATCATAGAGCTGCGGAGCGACCTGCGTGCTCGGCTTCTTCTCTTCCAGCTCCACAATGCCGTTCTTGCCGCTGCACTTGCGCTGAATGGCCTCCGCGATTTCGCGGTGCCACAATCGCGGCGCGGCACGATGTTCGTCCCAAAGCGAGCCGTTTGCAGAATCAAGCCGCTGCTCGGCATCCGGCAGATTCAATTGAAGACGCTCGAGCAGTCTCCTTGTTCGCTCAATTTCAGTCTCGTCTTTCTTGAACGCTTCGTCGAACCACCGCCCTGCATACTCTCCTCCCGCAGCTGCGGGACGGAATGTGCCAATGATCTCGTGCAACTCACGCGGCTTAAAATCCTGAATCTTGTTCTCGCGGTCCACGATGATGGCGAGCGTCGGCGTCTGCACGCGTCCAAGGGAGGTGACCGTGCTGCCGCGTCCGCCGCTGAGGCGCAACGTAAATGCGCGCGTCGCATTAATGCCCACGAGCCAATCCGCCTCGTTTCGGCTGCGTGCCGCGCTTGCCAGCGGCTGCATCTCAGCGTCGCTGCGCAACCGGGCGAACCCATCGCGAATTGCCTCCTGCGTCATCGATTGCAACCAGACACGCTTGATCGGCTTTTTCGTGCCGGCGTATTGGATGATGTAGCGAAAGATCAATTCGCCTTCTCGGCCGGCGTCGCATGCGTTGATGATTTCCGAAACATTTTTGTCTTTGATGAGCTTACGAAGAACGTTGACCCGGCCGCTCATTTTTTCCGCAGGCTCGAGCTCGAATTCCACTGGCATGATCGGCAATTTCTTCATGTCCCACTTGTCCTGTTCCTTCATGGAAGCAGGCACCGCGAGCTCAAGGAGATGGCCGACTGCCCACGAGATCAGGTATCTCTCGTTCTCGTAGTGGTCTTTGCCTTTCTTGAAGCCGCCGAGCGCCTTGGCGATATCACTCGCAACCGAAGGCTTCTCGGTAATGATGAGGGACTTGGACATGGGGCAGGAATCGAACCCAGCTAAGGCGCCTTTGCAAGTATGAGCGGTTTTTGCGTGCGTGGGCCTGCGCGATGCAGTTTAGTCGGGTCCCTCGTAATCCACGCCTAACTCCTGGGCGACGCGACGAAGAGGACGGTCATGCGTCCAAACTTTCGCGCCAGCCAGCAGCGCGGCGCCAAGTAATTGCACGTCCACCCAGCTTAAACCGCGTCCCCATGCTTTGCTCCCAAGGCGCGACTGAGTTCGTCGTCGGTCTTGCGCAAATGTTCGATCCAGACGGAGGAGTCGGCGAGCAGCTTGAGCTTCATTTCCAAGGATTCCGGCGCGGCGCGGCCTTGGCATGCGGATCAGTTCCACCCAGCGCGATCAGCCGCTTCGCCACGTGATCCTGGATCAAGGCCCGCAGGCCCATATGTATCAGCTTTGTTTTCTCTTTTTCGCCGGTGTAGCGCTGCGCCTCCGCGAGCAATTTATCGTCGATATTGATCGTCGTTCTCATGCATACACTGATGCCAGTAAGGTATGCATGTGTCAAACGCTAGCCCAGCTTAACGAAATATTTTCCCGGCAACTGTTTGACCAAACGTTTCAGTTCCAACTGCAACAATGTGGATGAAACGGCCGAACTGGGCAGTTCGCTCCTCGCAGCGATGTCGTCGATGGATGTCTCCGTCGCTTCGATGGCGTCGTAAACGCGGCGCTCTCCATCCGAAAGCGGGGGCAATGGCCGTGCAGCGGCCTCGGGCGACGGTTTCGTTTCGGGCAAGAGGATTTGCAGATCATCCAGAATATCTGCCGCGTCCATGACCAGTTTCGCGCCTTGCTGGATCAGGCGGTTCGATCCCATTGCGCTCGGCGCGTGGATATGGCCGGGCACCGCGTAAACGGAGCGACCTTGTTCCAGCGCTTGTGCGGCAGTAATGAGCGCGCCGCTGTTCAAACCAGCTTCCACCACAAGAATGCCGTGGCTCCACCCAGAGATGATCCGGTTGCGCATGGGGAAAGTTTGTCGATCAGGTTCGATCCCCATCGAAAACTCGGATACGACGGCTCCGTTTCCGCTCCGAATTTTCTCGGCGAGCGCTGCGTTCTCCGGCGGATAGAGTTTGGCTAATCCGGCGCCGATTACGGCGATCGTGCGTCCCCTCGCCGCGAGCGCCCCTTGATGAGCGGCGGTGTCGATGCCGCGTGCTAGTCCGCTGATTACGGTCAACCCCGCATACGCCAGTTGATAGGCTAGCTTCTTAGCCGACTCCGTTCCGTAATATGTGGTGCGCCGCGCGCCGATAATTCCGATAGCGTGATGATCGCGTTCCTGTAATTCGCCCCAGATGTAAAGCACAATTGGGGGCGCATGGATCTGGCGCAGTGGCCGCGGATACGATGGCGATTCCTGGGTGATGACGGTCGCACCAAAATCGCGAACCCGTTTCAGCTCCGCGGCAAGATCGACCGTCGATTCCCAGTTTGAAATCTGGTCTGCAACCTCGTTACCGATTCCTTCGACCTTGCGGAGGTCGCTGCGTCTCGCTGCGAGGATTTGTTGCGGTTCCTTAAAAACTTCCAACAATTTGCGCAGCCGCACCGGCCCCACGGTCGGCAGCATATTGAGCGCGATGCAGGCGTCAGTCGCGTTCATGTCAGAAGTAGAGCGAGCGTCCCGCTTCCTAGTCTATCCAAAGCGCAAGCCGGAGGCTCGCGCTACTTTAAAACGGAATTTCGTCTTCGTCTGGCTCGGCCGGTGCAGATGGTTTCGGTGGTCCGCTAGTCTTGGTACCACTCGTTTGTCGATCCTCGCCGGTGTCCGCCGCACCGCCAGCTCCAGGGGGACGACCGCCTAGTAACTGCATGCTTTCGCCCACGACACGCAGCCTCGTTCGCTTCTGACCGGTTTGCTTGTCGTCCCACGTGTCCATTTGCAGACGACCTTCGATGAAAACCGGCCGTCCCTTTTTCAGATACTCACCTGCGATCTCGGCCAGGCGCGCCCATAGCACGACGTCGACATACGTAACCTCTTCCCGCCTTTCCCCGCTGTCTGTCGTGTAAACGCGATTAACCGCAATGCCGAGGTCGCAGACTGCGCTGCCCTTGGGCGTGTAACGCACCTCGGGGTCCCGAGTGAGATTTCCCAGCAGAATGACCTTGTTGAAGCTCGCCATGCGCCCTTATAACAAGCCTATTTCGCTCTTGCCAACTTTTTCGCCGGTTTTTCTTTCTTCTCCGGAAGGCGCTGGTAATTCTGGCGATATACTTCCGGATCGAGCTTGAACTTCGCGCGCAGCTTTCCAATCAAGTGGGGATCGGCGCTAAAAACTAAATTCACATAATACCCGGACTCAAGCGGGCCGGCCATATAGGAAAATTGGCGCTTATCCATTTTTTGCACTTGTTCGATCTGAGCTCCTTCTTTTTGAAAATCCGATTCCAATCGATCAATAATATCCCTGACGGTATCTTCTTTGCCCTGTGCGTTGAGCACCAGCAGGGCTTCGTAATGTCGGTTCATATTTCTCCAGTTTGATTGAAAGTGTTCATCGCGGAAACGAGCCCGTTGTCAATCGCGCATTTCACTGCCTCTACCGCGCGATTGATTGTCGATCTAACCAAAGGTTTCTCTTCATCGAAAAAGCGGCTGAGCACGTGATCAACCGATCCTTCGGGTGGCGCCTCGCCGATCCCTATTCGCAACCGCGGGATCTCCTCGATCCCGAATTGCATAATAATCGATTCAAGACCGTTGTGGCCTCCCGATCCGCCGCATGCGCGGAGGCGAAGACGACCCAAAGGCAAAGCGAAATCATCGAGCACGACCAGAATTTCCTTCGGCCCGATTTTGTAAAACTCCGCAACCGCGAAAAGTGGATAGCCGCTGCGATTCATAAAACTCACCGGTTTGATGACAAGCACGGCACCACATTTCGCTGACAGTGCGTCCCACTTTGTCGATTTTTCCCATGTCGCTCCAAACTGTGCGGCCAGCTGATCGACCACCATGAACCCGATGTTGTGACGCGTGGCCGCGTATTCGGGACCAGGATTTCCGAGACCTGCGACCAAACGAATTGGTTTTTCTTCCACGATCGCCCAATCCAAAATCCAAAATCCGAAACTCGAAATTGGATTATTTTTTCTGCTCCTTCTCTTTCGGAGCCTTTTCCTTTGCGGCCGGAGTAGGCGCAGTGGCTTCCCCCTCTTCCTTTTTCTCGGTGATCACTTCCGGCCCGGCAGCTGCAGCTTCTGCTTCGGCGATAACCGGCTCTTCTTCAACGGCGGGTGCGAGCACAGAAAATGCCGTGAGATCGAGCTGCACCTTTGGCGTTACTCCTGGAGGAAATTGAATGTCGCGAACGTGAACGGAATCGCCAATGTTCAGCTGCGAGACATCTACCGCGATCCGATCTGGCAAATCGCGCGGCAGACATTCAATCGTAAGCGTCCGTAAGCTTTGCTCCAGCAATCCGCCAAAGGTCTTAACGCCTACGGCGGCGCCGGTTGGTTCAAGGGGAACTTCAGCTTGAATCATCTGATCCATGGAGATGGCGTGAAAATCCACATGACGAATATCGCCATCGACGGGCGCGTGTTGCACTTCCTGTACAAGGGCCGTGCGACTGGATGCTTCGCCGGCGATCTCGAGTTCGACTAGAACGTTTTCTCCGGAAGCGTGGCTCATCATGGCGTTGATGTCGCGCGCGGTGACTTGCAGCGGCAGCGGCTTCTCGTTGCCGCCGTAGATGATGGCAGGAATCAGCCCACGCGCCCTAAGTTTGCGCACGGCGGAACGCCCCACATTCGTCCGCGGTTCTGCTTTTAGTTTAACCTGTTTTGCCATTTGTTTCGTTCTCGATGTTGAACAGCGACGATACCGATTCGTCGTTATGTATTCGCTTGATGCTTTCCCCGAGAAGCTCGGAGACGCAGAGCACCGTGGTCTTAAATCCTTCCACGGTGCGCACCGGGGTGCTGTTAGTCGTTACTAATTCCGTGATTTTTGATTTTTGCAAACGCGGGATTGCGACATCGACTAGAACCGCATGCGAAACTCCGGCATAAATTCCTTGTGCGCCGCGCTTTTTCAAAAGCTCAGCCGCAGAAGTCAACGTCCCGGCTGTCTCAGTGAGGTCATCTACTAGGAGCACATCGCGGCCTTCTACTTCACCGATGAGATACAATGCCTCGGTTTCGGTAGCGCTGCGGCGCTCCTTCGCCACGATTGCGAGATTTGCGTGCAGCGCTTCCGCATAAGCCGACGCCATCTTCAGCCCGCCCAGATCAGGAGAAACCACCGTTGTTTTGCCCGTGAGGCGTTTTCGCAAATACTTGATCAACACCGGCAGCGAATAG
>QHNV01000153.1 GCA_003218535.1 Verrucomicrobiota bacterium | reverse complement strand
ACGATGAAAGAAACCACCAATATCATCGAAAAGACCCCGCGTGTCTGGCGGCATCCCAAAGCCGCGGGCACCAGAGACCGAGGACAATGTCCATGCTTTGAGAAGCTCGTAGAGCGCTTGAAGATATTCCGGAGTTGGCTCAGGATTTTGCTCGAAGAGATCGTCATACGTCACCGGAGATTCCGGCACAAACTGGATTGGACCACTGTATCCGTACTGTTTAAGACCATCCGCAATCGCCTTCTCCCATTGTCCAGGCCACTCGGGATTGGGGCCTTCATGGCCGACGCCATGAACTAGGAGGATCTTCATGGTCGAGATCGCGGCCTGATGGCTCGAGATACCAATTGGTAATGTGGCCATCTCTTGTCCCTAGCCCGTCGGTTACACGCTGGACATTTAGGTATTGCCCCCATCGCCCTAATCAAAACAAAACGACTCATTGTTGCCTATCGGGGATGGCCCCTGATTTTTATTAAGATTTTCTCGAAGTTCGGCCGCAAAATCCCATATAAGAGATTGGTGAAGGAGGCAGTGTTATGCAAAAAAGCGACGTAAACAGCCAAACATCGGCATCGTCCCCGGGCGCGCCGAGGAACGCTGACTCGCCCTATTGCGCGAAGTGGCCGCAAAAAGTTGAGAGACCGCGGTGGGCTTTCCCGATAAAATCCCCGATAAAATCCCCGATAGAGGCCGGGGCGAAAGCCAAAGCGCTCGTCGCCCATCATGCACCGCTTATCCGTTCCGGACTGACCGGGCTGATTGATGCCAGCGAGCGGTTTGCTGTCTGCGCGCAGACTGACGACGCACCAGTGGCGCGGGAACTGTTTGTCGAACATCAACCGCAGTTGATTGTCCTGGGATTGACACTAAATCACGGAAACGGCATCGAGTTAATCAAGGATTTCCGCAAATTGAACAGCGCAACTCGAATTCTTGTGCTATCGGCGCGAGAAGATGCATTGTCGGTTCAACGCGCCTTTCGGGCCGGGGCGCACGGATATTTGGCGATAGAAGATGACGTCCCGGACGTTTTGCAAGCGCTTGACCAGATCTCAGCGGGTTATCTTTATGCGAGCGCAAGCGTGACTCGCCGCCTTTTGGAAGGTCTCGCGAGTAACGAAATTCAGCCCGCGCGCTCCGAGGTGAAACCACTAAGCGACCGCGAGCTGCAGGTTTTTTTCCTTGATTGGGCGCGGCTTTGGCGCCTCGCGACTCGCAACTGAGTTGCACCTGAGCGTGAAAACGATCGAGACATACCAAGCGCATATCAAAGAAAAACTGGGGTTGCACAGTGCAGCCGAGCTCAGCGACAAAGCTGCGCGCTGGATGCTTCATTCGATGCGGCGAAATCTGCAATTGAAGAAGTTGCTGAAATCTGCGGGGCGATTTTGACTCCGGGCGACGGCAAAAATTGACATTTGCATTTTTGAAACTCGGCTAAACATTCCGTGCCGAAGGTCCACATCCAGCGCTCAATTGCCCCGCATTCGGAATGGACAATGCCAGGGAGGGGATTCGAACCCCTAAGGATTTCTCCACCAGATCCTAAGTCTGGCGCGTCTGCCAATTTCGCCACCCTGGCTCACTCGATAGCTCTCACCAAAAATCGGCGCTGTAAAGGCGCTTCGAACGAGCGGACCCGATTTTGGAAGGAAACGCGAAAAGAGACCAACTCTCTTTGTCGCGCGCGACATCGAGGAGATCGAATCATTAATGTTTCGCAATGGTATATGTGCGACAGAAGAATGGCCAGCTTTGCATCGGAATCCTTTCAGTTCGATTGTAGTTGGCGGAACTAGGACGGGCTTGAGCTTTCAGGGAATCGCGCTCCCTTATCGCTGATGCAGGCGCAAGCTTGGCTGAGTCACTTTGCCGTAGTTTTGTATTGCGGGATCGCTTTATCGTTCTCTGCTTGCGAGGAGAGGGTAACGAGACATGTGCTGGCAACCGTTTTGTCAGTAGATGGTACCGCAGAGGTCAGACAAAAAGGCCATCCCGAGTTTAGCGAGATCACGCCGGCAACTCTTCTCCAGGTTGGCTCTCTGGTTCGAACAGGGACAAGCGGAGAACTAAATCTGGCTTTTCTCCCAAATACGCTAGCCAGCCTCTCCGAAAAGAGCGAGTTGCAAATCGATGACCTGGCTGTGATTAAAGATGGGAACGCGATGCGAAATGATGTGCGTTCACGCACGGTCCGGCTTCTATTGCTGCGGGGAACAATGCAGGTCTCCTTCAATCGCCCCCCCGATTGTAGATCCGATCTGACGATTAGAACGCCACACGGCGAACTGGCGGCCAACTCCGACTGCGTTCTGCTTGTGAATATCGATGACCGAAGGACACGCGTCACTTGCGTGTATGGAATGGTCACTACGCGTATTGGACAGGCCAATTTCCCGATTGAGGCAGGATACTTTCAGGAATTTCCTTCGAGTGAGCTTTCGCTGCAGGCGGCCGCTGATGACGCACGGGCGCAGCGCGATGTGATGTCGATTATTGAAACTGAAAATGAGTTGCAAAATCTCGCAGGCCGCCAGCGCCTCTTGAAACCCGACTTTCTCGATCGCTAACGAACTGCAATTTCTGGCTCAAATAAGGAGCCAAAAGCAGGCAAGAAAAAATTCTTAAAAAGTTAAAAAAAAGCTTGCATTAGCAATTTCCGCCCCCCAACATCGCAAACCGAACCCGCTTAATTAATCAAATCCGGAGGTTTTATGAGTATGAATAAATCAACTTTTTCGCAACGGGTGGGCGCGTCGATATTCGCGCTTGCACTCGTTCTTTTCGCAGGACAGTCGGCCTTTGCATCGCCAGCTGCCGAAATTAATCGCGCCGTCAACGTTGCTGGTGGATCTGATGTCAAGCACGCCCTGCCTTCCACATTCATGCAGGGCTTCAGCGCCGTCATCATTAAGTTGAAACAGGCCGAAACCCCTCTCTACGTTTCGACCGCCGTAAAACTGCGCCCCGACCTCGCAGCGCAGATCACGGTCGCGGCTCTGAACGCTCATGCTCGCGATCGGCAGAGTTGCGATGACATTAGCGCGATCATCAAAGCAGCAATCGCCGCCGCTCCCGATTCGCGGTACGCTATTGTTCGAGCTGCGTTGGCCGCGCAGCCAACATCCCGTCAGTGCATCCTTGCAGCAGCGGGCATCAGCGACAAGGATCTTAGAGTCGCGTACACCAGGCGGTATGACGGTAAGGAAGTCATTAGCGGCAAAGAGGGCAAAGAGGTAATTCCTCCTCCAGTGCCTGCCTTCCCTTACCCTTCGATTTGGGATGTTGGAAACATCATATCGATTAATCCTGGCCCAGGGGGAGTCGCAAGTCCCAGCGATCCGAGTGGTAAGTAAGTCAGTTACACTCCCCGGCATTTAAGAACTATGAAAATGAGCGAGTGCGATGCAGTTAGCCGACCGACTGAGCAACTTGGCCTGCTTGGCTTGATATTTCTTGGTATAATTGCTGGGCTTAATTCACCGGTCTGTGCGCAGGACGTGGATGTTGCGAATGCATATACTACGGCTGTTGGGAGTGCATTGCCAGCACCTGATTTGCCTCCAGATAGCTATGGCGCTTACACCCCGTATACCCCGGAGCCTCTGGCTCCGCCGGAGGGTGCCGCTCTTCGTCGGCCGGCGACGGAGGGTCTGCCGCCTATGCTAGTACAGCCCGGCGCAGCGGCAATATCTCCTACTCCAAATCGCTTTCAATGGGGACTTAGCCTCCTGGTACGAGGGGTGTATGATGACAACATTAATCTGACACCCCCCGGTTTTCATAAAGAAAGCGATTGGTATGTGGGAATCCAACCTGCAATTGCTGTGG
>QHNV01000152.1 GCA_003218535.1 Verrucomicrobiota bacterium | reverse complement strand
TTCGCCGCAAACCTTGATAACGGCCGACGGACGCCAACAACTTGCGATCGACAAAGAGTCAGCTTGGTCACGATCTAAGCTTGACGGCTTTGGTCAGTGCGGGGCAGGATGCCGGCCATGAAAATACAACACTCTTTTCAAGCCATTCTCGCGGGCGTTCTGCTCGTGTTAGTGAATGCCTGTGTGACTACCCCGCGTTCCGGTGCCGCGGCGCTGGCCGGAACATGGACCAACTCACTTGGCACAGTCTGGACGATAAAGTCCGACGGAACGTTCGATGTCGTTAATCCGAAGCGCCATATCTGGGGTAAGTACACCGTCGCCAGCGATACGATCACCATCCAGGAAACGGGCGGTAAAGCCGCGAAAGGCTGCAAGGGCCCTGGCGTTTATAAGTTCAGCCGCCCGAACGAAAACACTTTGACCTTTACGATGGTCAATGACGCCTGCAAAGAGCGGATCAAAAACGTCACGCTCCCCTGGCATCAGAAGTAATCCAAGACCACTAGAAGAGTTTAACCCGTCGTCCGCTGTGCTCCGGCGTAACAGGGCATAAGTCGGTTAAAGGGCGATTGAGGTCAATCGCCCCTACCTCAATCTGGCTGCGCGATCACGCGCGGTCTCTCAATTGCGTTTTGCCAGCCGTGCGCGCGCAATGGACGCAGCAGAAGATTTGTCCATCGGCTTCCACGCCGTGGCCGACCACCCGACACTGGCAGCGCGGGCACACCGGCGCCAGCGCGTGTATCGCGCATTCGAAGCTATCGAACGTATGATGCTTGCCGGCAACGATCACTTCGAATGCTTTGTCATATTCATTCTCGCAAACCTCGCATGTAGCCATACTACCAATCTTTCGTGCGAGACCCCCTCGTCGGTGGTGTTCTTTTCGTATTGAACCTTCGGGTTCTCTCGGAAGTAGAGATCGGCTGGGAAAGTGATAATTTGCTCCGGAGGCGACCATGAAAATCCCGAAGCAACTCATCGATTGTTTGAACGAAAACAAAGTGCGCTACGAAATTCTGCACCATCCCGAGGCGGTCACCGCGCAAAGGCTCGCCCAAGCCGAGCATATTAAGGGCCGGCATCACGCAAAAGTAGTCATGATAAAGTCGGGAGGGCAGCACTTGATGATGGTGCTTCCTGCGGACCACCAAATTGATCTCGAAAAAGCCGAAAAGGCGATCGGCAAAGGTGTTTCGCTTGACAAGGAAGAGGAGTTCAAGTCGCTATTCGGCGACTGCGCGATTGGCGCAATGCCGCCATTTGGGAATCTCTATGGCCTCCAAACTTATGTGGATAGCCATCTGGCGCAGCAAGACTACATCGTCTTTGAAGCCGGCACGCACACCGACGCGATGAGAATGAGCTACCGCGATTACGAGAAGGTCGTGAAGCCAAAAGTCGAAGACCTGGCGATCAAACTTCAGCCGATGAAAGGAGCTTGAGCTTCCGGAGGTCGCGCAGCGATCCGGAAGAAGAATGAAGAGCGCGTTGACAGGCTTGGTTCTAGGGCTGGCTTGCACAACAGGGCCCACAGCTTTTGCGGCACAGCGGGTTTCTCTTATCAACATTGACGGCGCGATCGGGCCGCCGACGGCGAGTTACATTTCACGAAGCATCGAAGAAGCCCGAGCTCAAAATGCACAGTGTCTGGTGATTCAACTGAATACGCCGGGCGGTCTGCTCGATTCGACACAGAAGATTGTGCAAAGTTTCCTCGGCTCGCCCGTGCCGGTGGTGGTTTATGTCTCTCCGACTGGCGCGACCGCGACTAGCGCTGGTTGTTTCATCACGATTGCTGCAACCGTTGCCGCAATGGCGCCAGCTACCACCATCGGCGCCGCGCACCCCGTTTCAATCGGCGGCTTCCCCAGTGGCGGCGAAGAAAAAACTGACCAAACAATGAAGCAGAAACTGGAGAATTTTTCTGTGAGCTACATCGAGACAATCGCGGGCAAGCGCCAGCGTAATATCGAATGGGCCAAGTCGGCGGTGAAGGAAAGCGCGTCGATCACCGCGGAGAAAGCGCTGCAGTTAAAAGTCATCGATCTAATCGCTGCCGATATGCCTGATCTATTACAAAAGTTGAACGGACGCGTAGTGGACGGCAAACCCCTGAACACAGCTGGCGCAAAGATAGCCGAGGTAAAGATGTCACCCGCCGAGCGTGTCTTTCAAAAACTGTGGCGACCCGAGGTGATGTTCATTCTCATGCTCATCGCAATTTATGGAATCATCGGCGAACTGACCACTCCGGGGGCGATTCTTCCCGGCGTGGTAGGCGCGATTGCGTTGATCCTTGCGCTTTATCTGGCGGCGATCCTGCCAGTCAACGTGACTGGGCTCGTGTTAATCGGGCTCGCGCTGATGCTGTTCATCTTTGATGTCTATGCGACTACTCACGGCGTGTTGACGGTCGGTGGGGTTATTGCCTTTCTGATCGGTTCGCTGATGCTCTTCAATCGCGCCGATCCGCTCTTTCGCTTATCGCTGAACTACATCATTCCCGCGACACTGATCACCGCGGCGTTTTTTATTTTCGTCATCGGAAAAGGCCTGCGTGCGCAACTGTTGCCGGTGCAGGTGGGCGCGGAAACGCTAGTTGGAAAAACAGTGACTGCGCTGACTCCGATCGATTCGCACAGCGGCCGCATTTTCGTCGAAGGCGAATACTGGAACGCGGTCAGTGACATCCCAATCGAAAAAGACGCACATGCTGAGATTGCAGCCGTGCAAGGATTGACGGTAAGATTAAAAAGGAAAGACCGTTAAGCGAGAATCACCTCTGGGAGATGTCGCTATGAAAAACGACGATAAGCATTGGATTCGCGAGAAGCTACAGGAGGCATTTCTTACAGCGGTTCGATCGTGCCTAAATGATGAAAAAGCTGCCGCAAAGGCAGCTGCGTCCTGCCTGCAATTCAGTGCCGAGCAACACGCTTGCTTGGCACGGCTCAGCGGCACTTTGGGTCTGCCCTATTCACGACAACAGTTGGAGCACAAGATCGATTATTTGCGGAAATGAGGGTCGCCACTATTTTCGCGTAGCATGAACGGGCAGCCAAAATTGCATCACTATGCTCCACAGTTCTACCTGCGACAATGGTGTGATGAGGCAGGGAAATTGGTCGTGTATCCTCTCGATGGATCCCCGCCCTTTCGCACGACTCCGCGCAATATAGCGGCGGAATCCAATCTCTACACACCGCTTCCCGGCGCCCCTGCTGTGCGCGACGATCACGAGCAATGGTTTTCCGGTTGGGAAGGCCATTTCGCCAAGGTGTGGTCTGACATATTCGATCGCGGTGACAATCCACGGACTCGGAAGAATCTCGCCCTTTTTCTCGCAACGCTCCTAATTCGCCACCCTGCAGCGCGCGAAGTAGTCGGCGAGATTAACAGACAGTTGGTGACGTTAGCTAGCGGAGCGCCGAACGGCGCACACATCGCGATCCGTAACCGGCATGGAGTGGCCGAAGTCGCTGTCGCAGACATTTGTAAATATGCGGCTACAGACGCCGATGGAATCCGCACGGATTGGCTACGCCAAATGCCAGCCGTTGCGAGACGGGTTTCCGATGAACTCTTTAATCGTCGCTGGGGTGTTGTCTTCGCGGAGACCGATTCATTCGTAACAAGCGACATCCCTGTTGCGCTTCATCGCGGTGCCTACCGCGGCGCAAAATTCGGAATCGGTACACCCGGCACACTCATATTTTTCCCAATTTCTCCACGCCGTTTTCTCGTCATCGCGGACGAGTGGGAAGCGCCATTCATGCATTACAAGCTCGACGACGAGCGCGTCTTCACTCGTCGCGTCGTTCGCGGTGCCGACCGATTCATTTTTGCCCGGCGCGAGAGTCCGGTCATTTCAGAAGCAATCGCCGAGCACGGTGCCACGCGCTCCGCATTAGTTTAGGTTAGCAAAGATGCATGAGTCGTTTTGGAATCGCCGTTCTGATTGGAAGCTGGATCGATTCTCGCATAGTCGATGATTCCGGCTAAAACTGAAAGCTAAAGGAAAATAAAGCCATGCCATTACTCGAAGCACTGCCGAAATTAATTAGTTGGGCCATTCCGCTCATCATTCTTGCTGTAATCATTCTGCCGCAGGCCATTCGTATCCTGCGCGAATACGAACGCGGCGTCATCTTCCGACT
>QHNV01000134.1 GCA_003218535.1 Verrucomicrobiota bacterium | reverse complement strand
AGTACCTCGTGCCGCTCGCTGGCAAACGACATGTCAATCTTCTACCGTGCGATGTCGGTCATGTTCACGTTGCGCTGATTGTGGACGATCTCGAGGATGTGCTTGAAAGGATCGCCAAGTTCGGCTGGAAAGCCGCTGGCGAACCGCAAACTATCAAAAGCGGGCCGAACGCCGGGAAGCGTGTCGTCTATGTGCGCGACCCAGACGGCACGACCATCGAGTTCATGCAGCCGCCTGTTAAGCCAGTTGATAGTTGTTAGTTGAGGGTTGCGCTCAGGGCTGGATGCCCGCATAGATCGGGATCGCTCCGCGCGCGACGTTTTTGTAAACGACGCCGCCTTTCATCACGAAAGTGACGCGCCGCACCGCAGTGATATCTTTGAGAGGATCGCCGTCCAGCGCGATGATGTCGGCGTCGTAGCCCGGTGCGATGGAGCCGATACGGTCGCCCATGCGAATGGCCTCAGCGGCGAGCGAGTTCGCGGAAACCATCGCGCTCATCGGGTCAACTCCTGCATCGCGCACGCGATCAATGAATTCCTCGGCGTTGCGACCATGCGCGCCGGCGACTGCATCCGAGCCGAAGACGACATTTAGCCCCGAAGTCTTGACAGCGCGCCGGACGATATCGCGGTCGAGCGACAAGACCGCTCCATCGCCGCGAATCCCTCTTCGGTGTAGCCGGGCGTGCCGAGGAAGCGATCTTTATTAGCGAGGTAATTCTCGATCACGAGGCCGGCTTGCGGATCGAAGTATGTGCCGTGCTCAGCCATAAGTTTGAGATCGTCGTCGGTTGCCATCGTGCCATGCTCGACCTCAGTGCAGCCGGGGAGCGTGGCGGCGCGCACCGCGTCCTTGTAAGCGTGGACGAGCGTGCGCATTCCCTGTTTGTTCGCTTCGTCGCAAGCGGCGTTGAGTTGATCTTGTGAGAGCGTCATGCCGCCGCCCTGACGTATGGACTGCGAGGCGAAGACTTTGATGAGGTCTGCACCCGCTTCTTTCTGCTTGCGCACAAACACGCGAATCTCATCGGGTGTGCCCGTTTTTTCCCCACGGCCTTCGAGCGGCTCGACGGCTGTGAGAATGCGCGGACCCGGCAGCGCTCCTTTCGCGATCTCGTCGCGCAGCGGGACGTCCCTGGGTGAGCCGACGCTCTGCACCGTGGTGAAGCCCGCCATCAAGGTTAGCCAGGCATTTGACGCCGCCTGATACGCGGCAAACTGCGTGGTCTCGTCAGCGCCTGCGTTCTTGCCGTTCTCGCCGAAGCTCCAGGTGATATGGACGTGCGAGTCAATCCAACCGGGCAGGACCGTGAAGCCTCGTAGGTCGTAGTCAACGGGTGAGGCATTCGGATCGAGCGCCACAATCTTCGAGTCTTCCACAACGATGTGCGTGTCGCGTAAGACGTGGCTGCGGCCGTCGAGCAGCATGCTCGCGCCAATGACGATGCGGCCTTTTTTTGCCGGCCCGCTCGTGGAATTCGTTTGCGCGCTCATGCCGACGCTGAGAATGCTTAACGCGCAGAGAGCGACCCGTACCGGTCGCACCGCTGGCACTTGCTTACACAGCAGAGTTCTAGTCCACTCCTCTTCTCGTCGAAATGAAGCTAACCACGCAGCGATCATGGACCGTGATTACGATTAACTCGCTGTCGTAATCTCAAATCGATCGCGCCATGTCGAGTGCGATTATTGGACAGGGAACGAAAATCGCCATAGTTGAACACGGTGTTTTCTGCCGACGAAACATTCGCGCGCGAAATGGACGCGCAGGATACGCTGCGCGAATTTCGCGATCGCTTTCATCTGCCGCTTGGCAAAGACGGCAAACCGCTGATTTATTTCGCGGGCAATTCGTTAGGCCTGATGCCTAAATCGGCGAAGGCAATCGTCGAGGAAGAATTGGATAACTGGGCAAAGCTTGCCGTCGATGCGCATCACGCGGCCGGAACACCGTGGTACACGTATCACGAAGCGCTGCGCGAAACGACGGCGCGACTCATTGGCGCAAAACTAAATGAAGTCATCTGCATGAATAGTCTCACGGTGAATTTGCACCTGATGATGGCCACATTTTATCGGCCAACAGAATCGCGGTTCAAAATCCTGATGGAGGAACCGGCTTTCCCTTCGGACACCTACGCGATCAAGACACAGATTATGCATCATGGACTGGATCCGAAGGAAGCGCTGATCCTCGCCCGCCCACGCGAGGGCGAATTCACGGTGCGAACCGAAGGCATCGTTGATCTTGTCGAAAAGAACGCGGACCAGCTCGCGCTGGTGATCCTTGCCGGCATAAATTTCTTCACCGGACAATTCTTCGACATTAAGAAAATCGCAGCCGCAGCACAGAAGCACGGTGCCATCGCCGGATTCGATCTCGCGCATGCGATCGGCAACGCCCCCCTGTCGCTGCACGATTGGAATGTCGATTTCGCCGTTTGGTGTTCCTACAAGTATCTAAACGCAGGTCCCGGTGCGGTCGGCGGCGCGTTCGTGCATGAGCGGCACGCGACCAACACGAAATTGCCGAGGCTTGCCGGCTGGTTCGGCAACGATCCGAATACGCGGTTCCGGTTACATCTCGAACCGGATTTCATTGCTGTTCCGTCAGCGGACGGCTGGCAAATCAGTAATCCGCCAATTTTCGCAATGGCGCCGCTGCGCGCTTCGCTCGCGATGTTCGACAAAGCCGGCGGAATGGAACCGCTGCGGTCGAAATCGGTTCGCCTAACGAGTTATCTAGAGTTCCTGCTAAACCAAAACGGATCGAAACGATTTACGATCATTACTCCGACGTCGCCTGACGAGCGCGGCTGCCAACTGTCGATCCTGGCACACGAACATCCAAAGGAGCTGCACAACGAGCTCGTCGCCGTAGGCGTGAAATGCGATTTCCGCGAACCGAATGTCATCCGCGTTGCCCCCACCCCGCTCTACAATACTTTTCACGAGGCCTGGCGCTTCGCCCGGATCCTTGCCGCGCATAAGTAATTGTCGAGCCGTGATCGTTACACAAACCCCTGTTGAAGCCTTAAGTCCTCTCATTTTCCATTTTGAAAAAACTGAACTTTTGCCAACTTTGCCAACGTGATCCGAACGGTTGTTTTCATTATTGCATTCAGCCTTTGCGTAAGCGCTGTTTGGGCCAAAGACGAGAGATCAATCAAGAAGTTGCGTGACGCGCTCGTGGCGGCGGCGCCTGACGTGGACCCGGGCGAAGCCGAGATGCTCTCGGTAACGGCGCACACCGCCTCGCGCAGCCTGGCGCGCGAATACGGCCTCGTCTGGACCCCGATATTTCAGAACTTCCTGATCCACATGGGCAAGCGACAACGTGGCTATTGCGGCCATTATACGCGTGACATCGGCGAACGCCTGAAAGAGCTCAAGCTCAAGACGCTGGTGCTTCACTGGGGTGCTGCTTTTGCGGGAACCTTGGACGAGAACAATTGTCTGGTAGTCACCGCACGCAACCAGCCTTTCGAGGATGGCATCGTCCTCGATGGCTGGCGCAGGGGCGGCCGATTATTCTGGTGCGCACTCAAAAAGGACTCTGAATACGACTCAGGAGTGGATGCCCGGTGGAGGGCAAGTCGACACGGCTCTTACGGGGTCACGGCATGGAAAGAAGACCCGCTCTACACCGCTTGGCTACAGGATTATGAAAACGTTTACCAATGGCAATGGCATCCGGCGGTGCGCTAACTTGTTAGCCGCGAGTGATTCAAGCCGTTGCGATATTCGCGTTATCCACGGTTTTCCTGTTGGTCCGGTCTGAATTGCGAAATCTGGCTTCTCGAAAATCCTCGCTGAGCATTAATGTGCGCCTGATTTTGTCGCGTGAATTGTTGCTAATTTCCGCAATTCTTTGCCTGCTTCTCCCTGATAAAGAGTTTGCGTAAAGGAAGCCGGCGCGATCTCGGAAAAGACTTCCTTGAAGTTGAACTTCTTTCCGTTTTTTTCGAACTCGTCACGCAAGACGAATTGATCGCCCTCCCATTTGGCGAAGTGCGCCATGAGAATACAACCGTTGAGATTTTGGCTATCGCACCAGAGGGCTTTATATCCATGCGCTTTCTCATCCCACCATCCGATGCCCAGGCCGGAAATTTCGCCGCTACTCTCTTTCAAATGAATTTCCTCGATGATCGAAACGCCTCCCGGGCCTGCTCGATAGACTTCGGTCCCCTCGGCCGCACCGCCGTTTGGCATCGCCTCGCTCGGCTCAATCTTTTCCGTAATCCGCCATGTTCCCAAAAATGTATTGAAAAGCCTCTGCATTTCGGGACTCGGTTGCCGCGTCGTACCTATTGATTTCTGCTGAGCTTCCTGCGCCACCACCAACGACAGACTCAGCTTGATCGTGAGAAGCAAACAAACAAAACGCGAAGTCATATAAAGCTCGTGTACCACGCAGACGAAAAATCGAAAAGCTTATCAACCTTGTAAATATCCGTGATGTTCGCGTAATTCGCGGTTAAGAATTTTTGGGGTGCCAACGAAATTCATTTTGATTGGCAGCGGTCTAGCAGGCGGCTTGCTGGCTGCCTATTTAGGACGGCGCGGGTACGAGGTCGATCTTTACGAGCGACGGGCGGATCCGCGCGAAGGCAATATCGTTGGTGGCCGCTCAATTAATCTGGCGATTTCAACCCGTGGGATTCACGCGCTGGAGCAGATCGGGATCGCTGATGAAGCATTGCAACACGCCATCCCCATGCGCGGCCGAATGATTCATGATAAATCGGGCGCGCTGCATTTTACGCCTTACGACGTTGATCCGAAAAAGTGTATCAACTCGATTGGGCGCGCCGCGCTTAATACGACGGTGATCGAAGCGGCCCAGCGCTATCCGAACGTGCGGGTGCATTTCAATCATAAATGCATCGATGTCGACTTCAAAACAGCAACCGCTCAATTTGAGACAGAAGGCGGCCGATTGGCCGTGCGAGGCGATGCAGTGATCGGCGTGGACGGCGCATTCTCCGCTGTGCGCAAATCAATGCAGCGCAAGATCGACAATTTTCAATACGACGAAAGTTATCTTGCTCACGGCTACAAGGAATTGACGATTCCGCCCGGGCCAGATGGCTCATGGCAAATGGAAAAAAACGCGCTCCACATCTGGCCACGGAAGAGTTTCATGATGATCGCGCTGCCCAATCCCGATGGCTCGTTTACGTGCACTCTCTTTTGGGAATTTGAGGGGCCGCGCAGCTTCGCCAGCACAAAAACCGACAATGATGTGCGGCGATTTTTCGATGAAGAATTTCCAGATGCCGTACCGCTCATGCCGACGTTGCTCGAAGATTTTCGGCAAAATCCGACCGGCTCACTCGTGACCGTTCGCTGCGCGCCGTGGTATTACCGGGACAAAGTTTGCCTGCTCGGCGACGCGGCGCATGCGGTGGTACCGTTCTACGGTCAGGGAATGAACGCGGCGTTTGAAGATTGCGTCGTGCTGGACGAGTGCCTTAAAAAATTTCCCGATGACCGCGAACGCGCCTTTGCGGAATATTTCGAATGCCGCAAAGAAAACGCCGACGCGCTCGCTGATCTTGCGGTTGGCAATTTCATCGAGATGCGCGACAAAACCGCGTCGCGCGCCTTCCGCGCCAAGAAAAAACTCGATCACTTCCTCGAAGCGGCGCTGCCGGGGGTTTATCTGCCGCTCTACACCATGGTCACCTTCACACGCATTCCGTACGCCAAAGCGGCCCAGCGCGCCCGACTACAAGATCGAATTGTTTATGGCGGGCTCGCTTCGCTCTCGATTCTATTGACCGCCCTGCTGCTGTTTCGCTTGGTCGCGCATTGACGGACACGCGCGGCGCGTGAACTTTGACTAGCCCGCCGCGGCGGGCGAAATAAAAGATAAATCGAGGAAATCATTATGAGCGATACATATGTTCCACTGATCAGTTCCGGCGTTGCCGGTCCACTTGGAGTTGTCCATCTCCCGCGGCTTTGGCAGAAAGTCTCTCTAGAAGAGAGGGCCAAGCTTGCGTCGGGTTATCCCGCGGTTGGCAAAGGCTTCGATGCAATGACGCTTGCCGCGCTCGGACTCCAAGAGCAGGCGGTTAGAGATTACATCAAGAACAACAAGCCGACATATCCGCAGTTCGAAGCGTGGGTAAAGAAGAATGCCAAGTCGCTAACCCGGGAAGCGATCGACAAACATAACGCCGCAGTGCGCGGTTATAATCACGATGACGAAACGCGCAAAAGTATCCTGAGCGCGTGCGGCATTGCCGATGATGCCTCGGCCCCGAAAGGCGGGGTGAACCTGAATAATCTCGAGGATTGGCACGAGTTTCATCAGGCCGTCTTGAAATAGGGACTGAACGCAATGTGAGACAAACCGCGTCGCGCGCGCATGCTGCTTGAACGCGGTCGTTTCGTTCGTGCTCTAAAGACGACGACGTCTTCGCGCGTTGACGGGCCCGGTAAGAAGTCTGGTGAGTGTACGCTCAAGGAATCGTGCCGTGACAAGAGTTGTCGCGGTTATCGCCACCCTTCTGTTCGTTGAAACGGCGCAGGGCGCGGACCAATACGACGCGATCCGCCAGGATATCGAGCGGGAAATTGCCGCAGGTCGCGCAAGCGGGGTGGCCGTATCGCTTACTCAGCGCGGAAAAGTCATCTGGCAGGAGGGCTTTGGTTGGGCCGATAAGAAACGCGGGGAACGCGTGACGCCGGACACACCTTTTTTGCTCGCGTCGGTGACGAAACCGTTCACGACGACGGCTCTTATGGTATTGGTGGCGATAAAGAAGGTATCACTCGATGCGCGAGCCAATGATTACCTTATGCCGGCCAAAATCAGGGCGGGTGTTGGCAACCCAGATGATGTGACGGTGCGAGCCTTGGCCAGTCACTCATCAGGACTCCCGAGAATATTCCAGTTTTTCCCAGAGGGCGGTGCGCGGAAACAACCATCGATGGATGAGGTAATCCGTGACTATGGGGTATTGGTCTGCCCGCCTAACGAGCAATATTACTATTCGAACGTTGGCATGGGCATCGTGGCGCACATCGTTTCACGGATGAGCGGTCGCGATTTCGGCGAATCTCTCAAGGACAAAGTGCTGAAGCCTTTGGGGCTGAGTCATAGCTTCTTTGATACAGACTTGTCGCGGCGCGATGAAATGGCTCAACGCTACGACGACCAAGGGAACGCATTCCCTTTTTATGTTACTTCCACACCCGGCACAGGGGAGCTCTATGCGAGCGCACATGATGTGGCGCGTTTTGCGATGTTTCATTTGAAGGTCCATCTGGCCGATCAGCAACCGATCCTGGGCGACGAACAGATCGATGAACTACATCGCCCAGTAATCCGCATCTCCGCCGACCGATCTTATGGTATCGGTTGGATGATCGGCCGCGCCTTTGATGGATCGACCGTGCTTTACCACAACGGCGACCAGGCGGGTGTCGTTACGGTCATGATGCTACTCCCCTCCCGCGACATCTCTTGTGTTGTCCTGACAAATCAGGAGGCTGATCAGGATCTGGTGGAACGAACTCGGGACGCCACCATTCGCACATTAGTCCCGCAGTGGAATTGGAAGTCGTCCGCTCCTTTGCCACCACAACTATTGCCAGAGACTTATCGTGGCAAATGGCGAGGAAAACTACACGATGGCGATAGGACCGTTGCACTGACTCTGCTGATCGCAGATAAGGAATCCACACTTCAAATTCACGGCCAAAACAAGCAATCGATCACGGACCTCGGCTTAGTCGAAGAAATGATGGTTGGCAAGGCACGCGGCGATCTCGGGCTTCCGGCGACGAGAGCAGCCAAAGCCGAAACGCTGTCTTTGCGCTTGAAAGTGCGAGGTCCGAAACTGGAAGGTGAGATTGGAGCAGAAGCGCCGATCCCTCATGCGAAAGGCCCGGAGCATCTTCCCTTTTGGGCGGAGTTTTCTCGCGCGAAGGTCCGCAGCGCCGACCAATGATGTGCTTTGCAACATAGCGCAGATATCGCGGGATTGACGGGCAGACGCGCGCGGCGTTCAGTTTGTCCCAGATGTCGTCAGTTACTCCCATAAAATCAGCGCCGTCGTTTCGAAAAACAACGGACACTTTCGTTGCGGGCGCGAAAACGCTGCCACAACGATACTTCATTTCACCCGAGGTTTTTGCTCAGGAGCTAGCGAAGATTTTCTCCAGGCAATGGATCCTCGTCGGACACCAGAGCCAGATCGCAAGGCCGGGCGATTACTTCGTTTCAGAAGTTTCAGGTGAAAGTCTGATAGTCGTCCGAGATAAACGCGGAGAGATTCATGGATTTTACAACGTCTGCCGCCACCGCGGAAGTCGACTGATCGAAAACAGAAATGGACAATTGTCCGCTGCGATTCAGTGCCCTTATCATGCGTGGACGTATGCATTTGATGGACGCCTGATCGGTGCGCCGCACATGGATGATGTGCCGGGCTTTAATAAGACCGAGTATTCGTTACATCCAGTGAACGTCGGGCTATGGGAAGGATTCATTTTTGTGAATCTGGCGGACGCCTCGGCACAGCGAGGCGGCTACATCTCACTGAACGAATGGTTCGTGCCGTTGACGGGAAAGTTTTCGCGCTGGAATTTGCCAGCGCTGCGTCCGGCGAAACGGATCGAGTATGACGTCCGAGCCAATTGGAAGCTCATCTTCCAAAACTACTCGGAGTGTTATCACTGCCCAGGTGTGCATCCGGAGCTTTCGAAAATCTCACCTTATGACTCATCGGAGAATGATTTAACCGAAGGACCGTTCCTTGGCGGCTTGATGCGGATCGCGAGCGACAAGAGCCTGACGATGAGCGGCCGCACATGCGCGTTGCCGGTGGGAGATTTCGGCAACGAAGATTTCCGCTTCGTTTTTTATTATTCCATTTTTCCAAACATGCTGCTGAGTCTGCATCCTGACTACGTGATGGTACATCAGCTGCAGCCACAGTCGCCAGAGCGGACGCTGATCTTGTGCGATTGGTTTTTCCACCCCGAAGCTTTTGAGCGGCAAGACTTCAGGCCGGAGGACGCGATCGAATTCTGGGACATGGTAAATAGGCAAGACTGGCACGTGTGCGAGTTGAGTCAGCAAGGCATTGCGTCGCGCACCTATCAACCCGGCCCCTACTCGTCCCGGGAAAGCATCCCGGCGGCGTGGGATCGGTACTACCACTGGCGGCTGGATAGCTAATCTGGAACCAGGAAGCCAAGACGTGATCTAATAGAAATATCCAGCCTAATCTCCCTAGTCCGATTAGAAGTTCCTCATTTCCTGGTTTCCTGATTCGTCTCTGCTTCGTAACCTGTGTACATGCCGACGCTCACCTACGCCAGCTATCTCGATCTAGAGAAACTGCTTTCGCTTCAGAAACCACGATCGAGACCGCCGGAGCACGACGAAACGTTGTTCATCATCATCCACCAGACGTATGAGCTGTGGTTCAAGCAGTTGATGCATGAGTTCGGAAAGATAAATCGAGATTTTTCCGCGGGCGATCTTTTCGGCGCCATCCACACGTTCAAGCGTGTGCGCACGATCATGAAGGTGCTGGTGGCGCAGGTGGACATTCTCGAAACAATGACGCCGTCGTCGTTCTCAAGTTTTCGCGACCGGCTCGAGACGGCATCGGGATTTCAATCCGTGCAATTTCGAGAAATTGAGTTCGCGCTCGGCTACAAACGTGAATCGACGCTCAAATATGTGCGACCGGATTTTCCAGGCTACGATCGGCTTCAGCATTTGCTCCATGAACGCAGTGTGGTGGACCATTTCTACGATTTTCTTGAAACGCGCGGTGTGCAGATTCCTCAAGACCTGAAGAACCGCGACGTGAGACAACCAAATGGCCCCGACGAGCGTGTGCAGATGGAAATTCTGCGGCTCTACAAAGGTTCTCCCGAATGTTCGATCTTGTTCGAATTGATGACCGATTTCGATGAAGGCCTCCAGGAATGGCGCTACAGGCATATCAAATTGGTCGAGCGAACTATCGGCGCAAAGAAGGGCACCGGCGGATCGCCCGGCGTGCCGTTTTTGAAAGAATCGCTATTCAAGCCGGTCTTCCACGATTTGTGGGCGATCCGGCATGAAATGTAGTGCTGCTTCGCAGCGAAATTCGAATTTCGAAATCCGAAGCCATCAGAGACCAAGAAATTCGCGGGCGGCGCCG
The DNA here is from genome assembly GCA_003218535.1 of Verrucomicrobiota bacterium. Lineage (GTDB taxonomy): Bacteria > Verrucomicrobiota > Verrucomicrobiia > Chthoniobacterales > UBA10450 > Udaeobacter. The sequence continues at coordinate 4,111 of QHNV01000134.1, read as the reverse complement.
GAAAGAAGCTGCGTTTTCTGTTCCGCCGATACCTCCTTCAGAGATTCGATGAGTTTACCGGGATACGCTTCGCCGAGTGGAAAGGGATAATCCGATCCAAAGGCGACCCGTTGCACGCCAAATAATTTAAGCAGCACCTTCAGTGCGTCTGCATCGTGAACGAGCGAGTCCACGTAAAAGTGCGCGGGAATCGTGCCGTCGTTATCATCCTGACGGGCGAGATATTTTCTCGGATTCGTATCATTGTCCGTCGCGACCAAATCCGGGCGTACATGAAACCCATGTTCAATTCGGCCGATTGTAAATGGAAACGCACCACCGCCGTGCGCGAAAGCGACGCGAAGGTTCGGAAACCGCTCGAACACACCACCGAAGATCATCGAACAGATGGCCAGACAAGTCTCCGCTGGCATGCCGACTAGCCAGGGCAGCCAGTATTTCGGCATACGCTCTTTGCCGAGCATATCCCAGGGATGAACGAAAATGGCTGCGTCAAGTTCTTCGGCGGCGCTCCATACCGGCTGAAGCGACGCATTATCGAGATTTAAAGTGTCGATTCGTCCGGAGTGCGGGTTCGCATCCACATGAGTGCCGATTTGCGCACCGCGCAATCCCAATTCGCGGACGCAGCGTTGCAGTTCGCCGACCGCCAGGTCGGGATCTTGCATCGGGATTGTGCCTAAGCCGGTGAATTGTTTCGGATGACCGCGAACGACTTCTGCGATGTGATCGTTCAATCGCCGGGACAGATCCAGCGCGTCGTCCGGCTTTGCCCAGTAATTAAACATCACCGGCACAGTGGAGAGCACTTGCATGGAAACGCCCGCTCCATCCATTTCTTCAATCCGCCGCTTCGCATCCCACACGTTGTCCGTGATCTCGCGAAAAACGCGCTCGCCGATCATCATTCGGGCTGAGCACGGTTTATAGTGATCGAGCCGGACGAATCCGGGGTAGCCGTATTTTGCGTCGAGGTCAGGCCAATTGCGGGGGAGGATATGCGTATGCAGATCGATTTTCACTCAACGAAATTGTAGGCATTTGATTCGCGCTTGCCAGCGCTCACCCTTCGGGCTCCCGTCTATGTCGCTCGGTGCCCACCGGCTCCCTTCTGTGAAACGCGAATCCGGCGGCGTCTGACACAGATGCCCTACAGCGATTTGGTCGGCTGCGGCTTTTCGACTTTTTTGCCGCATTTTTTGCATGTGCGGCGCGCATCATTGTTCCAGAAATCGAGCATTGCCTTACTGAAATGCTCGACGATATCCGCGCAATCGAAATGGATATCTTCCACCAAGGCCCCACAGTTCTCGCAATAAAAGATTACGTGCTCTTTTTCTCCCGGTGGGCGGCGTCGCTCGACTACGACACCAATCGTATCCGGCGGTCGCTGCGGAGAATGCGGAACGTTCGGGGGAATGAAGAACGTCTCGCCCTCGTGCACGATGTGATCGACGATGCGGTCGCCTTGGCGGATGCGCACCTTAATGTCGCCCTTGAGCTGGTAGAAATATTCCTCCGAATCGACCAGATGAAAATCATTCCGCGCATTTGGTCCCTTGATGACCATGACAAAAAAATCCCGTCCATCGTAAAGGTAACGATTGCTCACCGGCGGTCGAAATTTGTCGGCGTTTTCTTCGATCCATCCTTTTAGGTCAATCGGCGGTTGCACAGTGATCATGGCAAGAGCGTATTTGGCCACACGCGCAGCGTCAAACCGCCTAAAAAAGCTTCGCCCCACGCGGCTCCTGAGTTAAATGGAATGCTGTTTTATGTTTATGTATTGCACTCAAGGATCGACAAGGGGTTATACATCGGCTACTCTACCAATTTAAGAAAGCGTTTGAAACAGCATTGGCCGATCTCTCCTTCGCGACATTGTATCGCGGTCCCTGGACGCTCATCTATCACGAGGTGTATCTCGAACAAGCAGACGCCCCCCGGCGGTGGGAGCGCTAAAAAGCGGTGGCGGCCGACGGCTTTTACGGATGCAACTCACACATTACTTCACGAATCGCCCGGTTCGTTCTAGGACGCGAGATGGAGCTTCAACCGCGTGAGCGAAGCTTTTACGCGGTTTGGGAGTTGAACACACGAATAACCTAACCAATACTATCTGCCGCTCCATGAAAACTGCCTCGGTATTCCAAGTCGTAGGCGCCGCTGTCGCCGTGCTCGTTTTTTGCAGTTGCGAAGAAATCCCCCCTTATGGAACCGGACCTTGGCCGCATGCGGCTCCAGCAGGTTGGTGGAACGACGAGGGCGCATCCGGCTCTCCAAAGATCGCCGTTCATATCGGCGAACAGAAAGCTTACTTTTACAAAGGCAAACGCATAATCGGCGAATCGACTGTCTCCACAGGCAAACCTGGGTTCTCCACGCCGCCCGGACATTATAACGTCGTTTCAAAGGATATGGACCATGTCTCCACGATATTTGGAGATTACGTGGATGATTACGGCAACGTTGTGAGATCAAACATTGATGCGCGAAAAGATCGGCGACCGCCGGGTACACATTTCGACGGCGCACGAATGCCATACGCCATGTTTTTCACGGGCGGCTATGCGATGCACCAGGGTTATGTTCCGCCGTTTGCCGCATCGCATGGCTGCATTCGTTTGCCAAAGGGGATGGCAAGACCGTTTTTCGAAAACGCGCCGGTAGGCACGCCCGTAACGGTGACTGAGTAGCTCCGGTAATCGTGGAGGCTGCCGCCGGCATCGCTGATGCCGGTCGGGTTGAACAGGGGCTCGGGCCAGCCGCGATCACTGATCCCGGCTACTGCACCAGAATTCTGTGCTAAAATACCATAGCGGTATGAAGGGAAGCATCATGCATGACGAGTCCAGCGGCGCTACGCAATTCAGTCCCGAAGAACTGCAACGTTATTCGCGGCACCTTATCATGCCGGAAGTTACTCTTGATGGACAACGACGATTAAAAACCGCTCGCGTGCTCGGCATTGGAGCCGGCGGGCTCGGATCACCAGTTGCGCTCTACCTTGCCGCAGCGGGCGTCGGTAAAATTGGAATTGTCGATTTTGACGATGTGGATCTCTCGAATCTGCAACGGCAAATTCTTCACGGAACAAAAGACATCGGCCGAGCCAAATTGGAGTCCGCGCGGGATCGCCTGCGCGATATCAATCCGGAAATTGAAATCGAATTGCACAACTGCCGTTTCTCCAGCGAAAACGCGACCGAGCTGGTCTCAGGCTACGATGTGGTAGTCGATGGTTCGGATAATTTCCCGACGCGCTATTTGTCAAACGACGTCTGTGTTTTTGAGCGCAAACCGAATGTGTACGGTTCAGTATTCCGCTTCGAGGGGCAGACCACGGTGTTCGCGCCTCATCTGGGCGGACCGTGCTATCGTTGCCTCTTCCCGGAACCTCCTCCACCGGATTCAGTTCCGAACTGCGCGCAGGCAGGCGTGCTCGGTGTTTTGCCGGGAATCATCGGAATGTTGCAGGCGATCGAGACAATCAAACTCATAATCGGCATCGGCGAACCACTCGTTGGGCGCCTGCTTCACTTCGACGCGCTCAAGGTGAAATTTCGGGAGCTAAATCTCCGGCGCGATCCTCAATGTCCGGTTTGCGGTGAGAATCCAACAATCTTGTCGCCGATTGACTACGACCAATTTTGTGGAGCGCGCGTCGATCAAGCGGTGCCAACGATTTCGGTCCAGGAGCTCAAGGGAAAGATGGACGCTCGCGAAGCATTCGAGCTGATCGATGTACGGGAACCATTCGAATACGAGATCGCACGGATTGATGGAGCCAAATTAATTCCTCTGGGAGAAATTGGCGAACGATTCGGTGAGCTCCAAGAAGAGCAACCGATCATTGTCCATTGCCACAGTGGCCAGCGCAGCGCCCAGGCGGTGCGATTATTGCGGCAGCGCGGCTTCACCAAAGTTTACAACCTCGAAGGCGGAATCGACGCGTGGTCAGACCAGATCGATTCCAGCGTGCCAAAATACTGACCCGAAAACTTTCGGGGTTAAGGACTATTTCAATGCGGTTGCCAGCTCTTGAGCGCTGGGCACATCATCCCATTGCTGCAGCAATTCCCCCTCTGGGCCAAAAACAAAGACATGAAAT
>QHNV01000133.1 GCA_003218535.1 Verrucomicrobiota bacterium | reverse complement strand
AATAAGAAAATCCGATTCTTTCACTCCGCCGGTGAGAATCAAACGGGTTGGGTCACCATCTCACTCCCCGCGAGGCGTAAACGCTGGACGGTTGCCGCAAAAATCCAAAGCAACTTAGCGCGGGCGCAACACGAGAAACGAACGCAGCCGATGCCGGCAAATCGAGAGGACTTGCGGTTGACTACGATCAAGCGACCCAGCGATCTTATCGTAGTCTTCGACTGACGAGATAGGCTGCTGATTGATTTCCTCAATCACATCGCCCTTTTGCAATTCAGCTACGCCGCTGTCAGGATCTACATTCGTAACTACAACGCCTCGCAGATTATTCGGCAGATCAAGCTCGCGCGCAGTTTCCGGAGATAAATCAGCCACGTGGATCGAAGCAAGCGGGCTGCTTGTGGATTCTTGATCTTGTTGATCTGGAACCTGCGGTTGTGATCGCCGAGGCAAAATGCTAGACGTCTGATAACCAGCAGGCTGTTCTCTAATCTGTGTCGTCACTTTCATCGACTTGCCGCCACGCTCGATTTCCAGCTCAACTTTTTTATTTAGCTCGGTTTTGGCCACGAGGCTCTTCAACGTGTTGAACTCCTTGGTCTCGCGTCCGTCGAACTTGCGAATCACGTCTCCCTGCTGCAGTTGCGCCTCGGCTGCCGGAGATCCTGGGATTACTTCCTGGACTAGTACGCCGTCGTTCTCAGCGCCGCTTTGGCCAGGCCGCACTGCACGCGCCTGGATCCCAAGATAAGGGCGAATAATTCGCCCCTGCTTCAATAAGCTTTCAAGCGCGGTGCGGACTGTGTTTGAAGGAATGGCAAAGCCGACGCCCTGCGAGCCGCCGGTCGTCGAAGCGATTGCCGTGTTAATACCCACCACTTCACCGCGCAAACTGATCAACGGCCCGCCGCTGTTGCCTGGATTGATTGCCGCATTGGTTTGGAGCACATCACCGCGAAAATCCATGCTATTCGGCTGTCCCTTCCAACTAATAATCCCGTCTGTCACGGTCTCTTGCAGTCCGAACGGATTGCCGATGGCCAGAACAAAATCTCCCGGCTGTACCGTATCGGAATCGGCCAATTTTAGCGGCTTGACGCCCGGATCATCGATCTTGAGGACGGCGAGGTCGACCTGCTCGTCCGCGCCGACTAGGTGCGCCTTCTTCGTGCGGCCATCGCTCAATTGCACTTCGATCTCATCCACCTGATCGACTACGTGATTGTTGGTGATGATATGTCCTTCGTTGGTAACGATCACGCCGGAACCGAGCGAATTTTGCACCAGCGCCTCTTCGCGCGGACTGCGAAACTGGCCCCGCGGGGTGCCGAAGAAAAATTCAAATGGATCGAGAAGACCGTACTGTCTGCGAATGCCGATCTTTTTGGACGTCTTCACCGCCACGACCGACGGAATCACGCTTTTCACCAATGCGCGCCGTTCCTGATTTAGTGCTTCGAGCGATGCAATCTGTTTTGGATTGATCGCCGGTTCCGAAGCGAACGTGTATTTCTCCGACGTCCGACGCGGGAGCAAATCCAAATTCCCGTGCTTGAGGCGATAATTGTACAGCAGCGAAATTCCCGCGCTTACCAGCAGCACGAAAAGCAGAAATTTTGCAAGGTTCTTCATCAGCTAACGTTCGAAAAAGTCCGTCCCTGTTGTTCGACAATTAAACGCTGGAAACGTTGATTCTCAGGCAACTCCAAGCCCGGGTCCGCCTCGAAGATCGCCAGTGCCGCCGCACGCGCGCGTCGCATCAAATCTGCGTCCTTCTTCAAATCGCCAATCTTAAGCGCCGGCAAGCCGCTTTGCGCGGTGCCGAGCAGATCGCCCGGGCCACGTAACTCCCAATCTGCTTCGGCCACCTCGAAGCCGTTGCTCGTTTTTTCCAATACAGCAAGCTTTGCTGATGTCTCCCTCTGTTGATCCGACGTTAACAAAATGCAATACGACTTGTGTCCGCCACGGCCGATCCGGCCGCGGAGTTGATGGAGCTGCGCCAACCCGAAACGCTCCGCATTTTCTACCAACATCGCGGTCGCGTTTGGGACATCGACTCCGACTTCGATCACCGTAGTGCTAATCAAAGCATTAGCCTCCCCCCGTCGAAAGCGTTCCATGATTTCCTGCTTTTCCGGCGCAGGAATGCGACCGTGAAGTAATTCGCAGCGATACGGGTGCAATCGCTCCTTCCACAACTCGTACTCGGCCGAAGCTGCTTTGACATCCAGTTTTTCGCTTTCATCGATCAGCGGATAAATCACGTAAAGCTGGTGGCCAGCTTCCAATTGTGTCCGCAAAAAGCTGAGGACTTCGGCCAGGTTCGATGCATCGCGCACGGCGGTAATGATCCGTCCGCGATTGCGTGGCATCTCATCAATAACCGAGACATCGAGGTCGCCGTAGATGGTCATCGTCAGTGTGCGCGGGATTGGCGTGGCGGTCATCACCAGCACGTCCGGCGCCGGCTCGCGCGAGGTCAATTTGGCGCGTTGACCAACACCAAATTTATGCTGCTCGTCGATCACAACGAGCCCGAGATTCGAGAACGACACATTCTCGTAGAGCACCGCATGCGTGCCAACAACGATCTGCGGTTCTTCTGGCGCGATGCTCTGCGGTTCGTCGCGCGGGATCGCGCGCTCCGGGGAGCACAGGCTGCCAGCCTGTTGTTCGCGGCAGCTTGCCGCGAACCCTTGGGCGTCGAAGAGCGGCAGGGGTCCAGTCTCTTCCTGCCGCGCGGCAGTTCGGAGCGCGATATGCGCCCCGAACGGCTCGAGCCAGCCCCGCAAGACATCATAATGTTGCTCGGCCAGAATTTGTGTGGGTGCCATGAACGCGGCCTGATATCCCGCTTCAATCGCAAGAAGCATCGCTGCTATGGCGACGACTGTTTTTCCGGAGCCGACATCGCCCTGCAACAAACGGTTCATTGGGTGACGCGCCGCAAGGTCCCGACGAATTTCCGCGATTACTTTCACTTGCGCACCCGTTAGTTCGAATGGTAACGCCTTGATAAACTTGTTGAGCAACACGCCGCTTCCACAATGCACGTGGCCGACGCGCGTCGATGCATCAAAGCGTCGGGATGCGATTAGCATCTGCATCGCGAAGAATTCCGAGAGCACCAGATACTCCCGAGCAGCATCACGCGCTTCCCAGCTTTCCGGAAAATGGATTGCGCGAATCGCCTGCCATCTCGTGCCTTGAACCAAGCTGCTCGGCGCACTTGTTTCCAATTCCGCGTCCGAAATTTCATTCAACAGTCGGTAAATGATGCTGCGTAAGACGCGCTGCGAAAGACCTTCCGTTGCAGGATAGACAGGTGTGATGCGCCGAAAATGAATCGAAATCTCCTCATCATTTTCGATGACCTCGAACTCCGGATGATCCATGCAAATCCTTTTCCCCCGCAGACGTGGTTTGCCGAATACGACCAGGCGTTGCCCGGTTGCGATCATTTTCTGCACGTAGTGCAGATTGAACCACCGGCACACGAGTGGTTCGCTCAGAGCATTTGCCTGCGATTCTTGCAGTGTTGCTTCGAAAATTTTCTTCCACCCGCCAAAACGCCGCAACGAAGTCTTAATCACGTCACCGCAAAGACAAATCGGCACGTCGCTTTCCTCGTGCGGAAAATGCGGGAACTCCGTTCGATCTTCGTGACGCCTGGGGAAATGCGTAAGCAAATCTTCCACGGTCTCTATGCCGAGACGCCGCAGTGCGAGGAGTTTCGGGCGCGGGATCCGATCTAATTCCTCGAGTGAGTGCGAGAGCTCGATACTCTTGGCGAGCGGTCGCCGCGGCGACCCAGCGAGGGCGTCCTCGCCATCGCCATTCCCTTCTGGTCTAGGTCGTTCACCCATTCAGATCCGTTCCGCACTCCGCACCGCCTCGATGTGCATGGCGACCAATGTCTCTCCATCGTATTCATCGGCACCGATGCGGAATGCAATGTCCCAAGGCGGTACCGGCAATTGATTTGCCACGCCGTCAAAATAAACGGCGCGGCGATGACGATCCCCCTGGCGCAGACGAAAGATCAGATGTTTTTCATTCGCTACGCGCGGCGGCGCCACCGGCTCCACCGCGCGCGCGAAGAAAAGCGGCTGCGGATTTCCGTTTCCAAACGGCTGCAACATTTCGTGCCAGCGCAGAAACTCGACATCGATCTCCGTGAACGCCAGCTCATAATCCAGTCGCAGGCAGGGTTCCAACGCTTCTTCGGAAAGAAGCTCGCGCGCGGTGCTGCAAAATGCTTCCGCAAAACGATCGAAATTTTCCTCGTGCAGCGCTAGTCCCGCCGCCATTCCGTGTCCGCCGTATTTGTCGAGCGTGTTTGCACAACAAGATAGCGCCTCAACCAGGTTCAACCCTTCAATGCTTCGCCCGCTTCCTTTGCCTGCTCCATGGTCATCGAAGCCGATCACAATCGCAGGTCGATGATATCTTCGAACGATCCGCGAGGCTACGATACCAAGCACTCCTGGATGCCAGCCGCGCGCGCCTGCCACAACGGCCGCGTCCTGCGTCGCATCAAACTGTTTGTCGATCATCTCAGTGGCTGCAGCGAAGATTTGGTGTTCCACCTGCTGACGTTCACGATTGTGCTGGTCAAGCTCTGTCGCGAGCGCCGCTGCCTCGCCTTCATCGTGCGTGAGCAATAGCCGCAACGATTTCTCCGCTGTGCTCAAACGTCCCGCAGCGTTCAATCGCGGCCCGAGTCGATAACCAATGTCCGCGGCTAGGATGGGCGGCCGTAATCCGGCGACATGCATTAACTTGTCCAGGCCAATACGCGACATCCGCCCGATTTCCATCGCGCCGCGCTGCACCAGAACGCGATTTTCTTCACGCAGCGGCACGATGTCTGCCACGGTGCCCAGTGCAACAAGATCGAGCTTCGATTTGAGATCGAAATCGCGCAGCGGCCTTGTTTTCAAAAGGGCATGACAAAGTTTGAAAACAATCCCGACACTGCACAGATAATGAAACCGCGATTCCGGATCGATTTTCGGATTCACGATCGCCACGCATTGGGGCAGCGCGGATTTCGGCTCATGATGATCAAGAACAATCGCGTCCACGCCGCGTCGCGTAAGATCGGCAATCTCACTCACAGACGACGTGCCGCAGTCCAAGGCGATCAAGAGTTGAGGGTGATGCTCCTCCAGACAGCGCTCGACACTTTCCGGACTCAATCCGTAGCCCTCCTCCATCCGCAACGGCAAAAACAATTCAGGAGTGCCACCGTAAGCGCGCAACGTCTCCGCCAGGAGTGCAATCGAGGTCACGCCATCTACATCATAATCTCCGAACAGAACAACACGCTCATGTCGGTCAAGCGCCGCGAGCACGCGAGTGACGGCCACCTGCATGTTCGGAAGCAAAAACGGATCCCTTAATGATTTGAGACGCGGTTGCAGAAACGCTTCCACCTCCGTCGCGTTCGCAAAGCCTTTGCGCAACAGCAGTCGCGCAATGCAGGCTGAGCCACAGATTTGATTCCACGAAATCGGCCCGCCGTCGAGCTCTTCAGGCGGCGCAACGATCCATCGGCTTTGCCGCGTAAATGTTCTACGCGGTTTTATATCGACCAGCTCGCCCTCTACGCGGCTTTGCCGCGTAAATGTCCGGGGCGGTTCTGAGCCCAGTGGGCTCCCTTCTACGCGGCTTTGCACCGATCAGTTTATTCGCGCAGAACTTCCTGACAAGATGCCGTGCGTCACCACATTTGCTTCGCAATTACGCTTGACTGAACAAGCAACCATTTCCGATAAACAGATATTCCATGTTCGCTCACGAGAATCGAAACTTTAAATGAGACTGATCCGCTGGATAGTGCTGGTTTGCGTCGTTCTTCTGCTCATCTATGGCGCATCGCCGTACTTTTCATTCTGGCGCTTCACGGTTGCGCTACGGTCCGGTAATAGCGCGGCGATCGGTTCGCGTGTCGATTTTCCCGCGGTTCGGGCGTCACTGAAGAAGCAACTCGCGGCTCGGTTCGCGCGCGCGACGACCAGTCACAAGCGATGGAGCAACCTCGGCCCGACGCTGATCGACGCGATCGTTGATGCTTATGCCACGCCGGATGGTATCGCGGCGCTTCTCTCCAATCCGGGAGCACTAAAGAACCTGCAGGCTCCGCAGCAGTTCCAGTTCTCTACAGGTAAGACGGTGAACTGGTTAAAAGTAAAATACGCATTCTTCACAGGTCCGCGCTCCTTTGAGGTCGATCGCGAAGGAATCAAGCTCCGATTCCATTTCACGAACACTGGTTGGCAACTCAACGATCTCGATCTCGGTTTGGGCGGGGCAAAACGTTAACTGGCCCTGTACCGTCAGGACAGATCGATTCCGTTATACGAGATCGAGCGCGAGATCGCGTTTTGGGAGCAGACCATGCTTTGCGCAGAGGTTCGCGAAAGTTTGCAGACCTTTCTGTTCCCTATCTCCAAAGCTGAATCGAAGATGCTTGCGGTAATAACGAAGAAAAAACTCGCGATCTAATTTCGTTCGCAGACCGGGGTCGGCCACCCCGGCTACAGCATCTGCGGTTAAGTCGTCAAGATTGTTAAGATTCTCGTCACGGAAAGCACGCAGATGGTTCGCCATGGGACTAGGATCGATAACTTCTGGGCGAACGAGCCAGAGCGCGTAAACGAATGGAAGACCGATAAGTTTCTTCCATTGTTCGCCGAGATCCCAGAAATGAAATTCGCTCGCGTGTTTCTGGCGAAACCAGATGGCTTGATCGCCGATGAGAAGTTGCGCGTTCTGGGTTGTCGGCAAGCTGCCGACAACGACAGGCTGGCAGCCTGTGCTCCCCGGAACGCCAGATTTCAAACGTGGCTTTAATCCAAGTTCTGCGAGCAAACAGCGCAGGAGATTGACCGCGGTTTGCGATGCGGGATCGAGTTCGATCTCTTCAATTTGGGAAATCTCGCCGCGATGGGCCACGACGACGCTGAAAACCGGTCCATCCGACGAAATGGAAACATCATCGACGATTCGATAAATCGGGTTGCGGAGAAATTCGAAACTGGAGACGAGCGCGACATCGAGCTCGCCATTCGCCAATCGTTTGCAGAGCGCCGATGGGTGATCGAATTCCACTGGACCCTGCCAGCCTCGAATAAGCGGACGCGCGTTGAGATATTTTACGCAGCCGACGCGGAGCATTCGTCCCAACCGGCGGTCGCGCCCTACCATTTATGCGCAGGCAAGTTCAGCTCTCGTCGGCGCTGTTCGCTTATCGGTCGTTGAACGCTGAGATATGTGACGATAATAACTGTCGCGTTGAACCGGCTCGCGGTGGGCTTCCCTGATAGCGTGTTCGAGCGTCGCGACTGTTTGTTGCTGCGGAGTAGTCGCGCCCGCCATATGAAAGATCTTTTCCTCTAAAATTGTACCGTGCAGATCGTCCACACCGTAACTCAGCGAAACCTGCGCGAGAGGCAGGCCGAGACTGACCCAGTACGCAGTCAGATGGTCGATGTTATCGAGATAAATGCGACTCACGGCGAGATTGCGAAGCTGCTCGAATGCCGAGGCTCGCTTGATGTGGGCGAGTATCCCGAGGGACCGGGACGGCTCAAAGGCAAATGGAATAAACCCGGTAAACCCGGCAGTCTCATCCTGCAATTCGCGAAGCTGACGCAAATGATCGACGCGTTGAGCGAGCGTCTCGATATGGCCGTAGAGCATGGTGCAAGTGCTACGGCCGCCTATTTGATGCCAAGTGCGATGCACATCGAGCCACTCGGCGGCGGTCTCTTTGCCGCGACAGATCTTATCGCGCACAATGGGATCAAAAATCTCCGCGCCGCCGCCGGTGATGGAGCCGAGACCGGCTTCGCGCAAAGTTCCCAGCGTTTCGCGGATCGACATGCGAAAGATCCGCTCCGCAAAATGCCGCACCTCGATGGCGGTGAATGCCTTGATATGGAGATCGGGATCGAGCGCCCGAAGACGGCGTAAAAGCTCAAGGTACCACTCTTTCTTTAAAGTTGGATGCAGCCCGCCGACCATGTGCACTTCAGTGATTCCAAGGGACAACGCGTCCCGGACCGCGCCGATAATTTCGTCGATCGCATACTCGAAGGCATGCGCGTCACGTTTTTTTGCGGCGAAAGCACAAAACTGACACGAAAGGATGCAGACGTTGGAGTAATTGATGTAACGATTGTGGATATAGGTCGCGTAGTTGCCGTTTTTTCGCTCACGCAAAACGTTGGCGATCATTCCCAATGCGTTCAGGTCGCTCGAGCGATAGAGCGTGAGCGCATCGGTCTCCGAGATTCGCTGACCCGCCTCAACTTTTTCGGCGATTGGCCTAAGTTCTTTTGAAATAAGCGAATAATTCATCCGGCAGCCAAGGCAATGCGTTGGCTATCAAGAATGCACAGGGCGCTTCCAGCTTGCAACAAAAACCATTGCAACAGCTGTAGTAATGATTCGTCACATTTTTCGCAAGCTCCGCCCGATGCTACCGTCTAATCGAGCGATGGCTGCTAGCGATCGAGGAAATCAAGGGAGATCGGAGGAAGACGCTGAAGATGTGCGGCTGATGAACTTGGTGGGCCGGGGAGACACGAACGCGTTCGAGGAACTAATTGAAAGGCATCAAGCTTTGGTGGCCGGCACGGTCGCACGCATGTTGGGCAGCAACTCGGACGTGGAGGATATCGCTCAACAGGTCTTTATCCGAGTCTGGAAAAGCGCTAGCCGATATAAGCCGCGCGCCAAATTCACCACGTGGCTGTTGAAAATCACGCGCAATCTCGTGTTCAACGAATTGCGTCGGACGAAGCGGCGTGCGCTGGTCCCGCTTGATCCGGCGGCGGGCGCCAACGAACCAGCTCTAAAGGACGAGAGCAACCCAGCTCCTGACGCGTCGCTTCTGGAGGCCGAACTTCAAAAAGCAATCGAGGAGGCGATCATGCATCTTCCTGAGACTCAACGAATGGCCCTGGTTTTGCGGCGGTATGAGCAGTTGAGCTACGAGCAAATCGCTGAAGTTCTTGATCTATCTGTGCCGGCTGTGAAAAGCGTGCTTTTTCGTGCGCGAACCGAACTGCGTTCGCGACTGAGCAAGTATCTGAGCTAGCAACGCTATTTTTACTCTTGCTTTTGAAGTGCTTGAAAAGGTAGGAACTGGCACGCCTACGCCATCTGGACATCGCGCGTGTGTGTTCCCATCGCACACGCACATTCCAAGAGGAATACCGCGAGTTGCTGCGCAAGCGCGGCGTGGATTTCGATGAACGTTACGTCTCGCATTGAGGATCAGCCACTGATTGACTCGCGCTTTCAACGCTTGTGTACGGCGCGCGATTAATTCCCTGGGGCGATGCCCCAGGCTGCTAAAAATGAAATAGCGCCTTTGACGCTAGCCATACCCACCCGCCGCGGCGTCCCTACTATTAACGACGAGCGAGCTCTCCTTAGCGCTCGATCACGCGCCCCCGAACGCGCCGGATCTGGCTGTGATGCGTGAGCACATGAACGCGCCCGTCGCTTCCTCGAAAAAATGCGCTGAGCAACCAACTGACGATTGAAATTATGATCGCGCCAAAAAAGGCCGGCCAGAAGCCGGGAACTTGAAAACAGGGTACGATTTGGCCCACGAATTTCAGCATCAGCGCATTGATGATTAAGATAAAGAAACCGAGCGTCACTAGAATCAAGGGCAAGCTCAACAACAACAGCACGGGACGAACAAAGGCGTTTACAATACCCAGCAAAAGGCACGCGCCCAGCAGGCAACCGAGGTGGCCGCCGTAGTTGATGCCCACAATTGGCGCCGCGATAAATACGGCGACGGTCGTAATAAGCCAGCGAAAAACAAAGTCTTTCATAAGAGAAATCTTTCGCAATTTACCATTCGCTTCGATTGTGGCCAGAAAGCGCTTGCCAACCTGCCGATGCGCGTTAAACGAATTGAAGACATTAACACCAATCAATCTGTGCCGAAAAAGAGCAAAATTGTCCAAAGCAAAAATCTAGCGCCACCAGAAGCCGGTGCATCGAGTCCCGCAGTGGAGTCCACTAAGGCGCCTCGCGCGCGTCGGGCGGCAACAAACCGCAAGAGACCCGGGAGTCACGATAAGAAGATTGCGGCTCCGCAGAAAGAGAAGATTTCAATGCCTCCAGAGGCCGGAGGACCTACCGAGCCTTTGGATGACCAAATTCGTCTTCGTGCCTACTTCATTTCCGAACGGCGCCGCAGATTTGCATTGCCGGGGGATGCAGAGTCTGATTGGCTCGAAGCGAAGCGACAGCTTCTTTCTGAATCAGGCCCCCGCTGAATCCGGTCTCGCGCACACGAGCGATTGTCGTAAGAAGCATTGTGATCCGCAGATTTCACGGATAAGATCAGCAGTTTCGAAACCTTAATTTCTCTATCCGTTTTAATCCGCGTAATCCGCGGTTCTTAAACCAATGCAAAACACCGTTAGCGATCTAGCCGAGGCTCTACGAGAACGCCTCGCAATCATTCATAATGAGGACAGCCGTCGAGATGAGGCGAAACACGTCGCCCGGCTGCGCGAAGTCTCCGAGAAAATCGACAAACTACAGGAAACGCTTCCGCAGCCAATTAATCCCCGGCTAAAGCATTTCCTCGAGCGCAAAAGTTACGACAAAGCGCTGGAGTACCTCGAAGGTAGAGATGATTGACCTTAATCGTCCGTGAGCGATTCAGTGAATCTCCTATCTCGAATACAATTCGACGATGAGCTGTTCGTTTACGATCGGCTGCATCTCTTCGCGCGAAGGAATGTGAGCGACTTTGCCGCGGAGCGCATCGCGCTCGACTGTTAACCAATCAGGGACCGGTGCGATTTGGGTGAGCTCAAGATTGCGCAGCACCAGTTGGCGCGATTTCGGCTTATCTTTAATCGTAATTTCATCGCCCGCCTTCACGTTGTAGGACGCAATGTTAACGCTCCGTCCGTTCACAAGCACATGGCCATGTGAGACAAGCTGGCGAGCGGCACTGCGCGTGTTCGCTAGACCAAGTCGATAGACGACGTTATCGAGCCGCGTCTCCAGAAGCTGGAGAAGCGTCTCACCCGTAACGCCGCGCTTGCGCAGCGCGTTTTGAAAAATGCGCCGGAACTGCCGCTCGAGCAGGCCGTACTGATAACGCAGCTTCTGCTTTTCGCCGAGCGCAATCGCGTACTCCGATTGTTTGCGTCGGGAACCTCTCGGGCCGTGCATGCCTGGAGGATAATTTTTCCGCTCCAATGCCTTGGAGGAACCGAAAATCGGCACCCCGTAGCGCCGGCTCACTCTCGTTTTTGGTCCGGTGTATCTACCCATTTCAGAAAGTTGATAGTTGAGAGTTGAGAGGAAATGTCGATCTACACGCGGCGTTGCTTTGGCGGGCGACAGCCATTGTGCGGCACGGGGGTCACGTCGCGGATAACAGTGAGATCGAGCCCGATTGCCTGCAAAGCGCGCACCGCAGATTCGCGGCCTGCTCCCGGCCCTCTGACCAAGACCTCGACTTCCTTCAGGCCGTGCCCCATGGCCTGGCGCGAAGCATCCTGAGCAACCATTTGCGCGGCGTAGGCGGTGCTTTTGCGCGAACCTTTGAACCCGATTTTCCCGGCGCTCGACCACCCAATCACGTTGCCTTTCGTGTCGGTAATCGTCACAATCGTGTTGTTAAATGTCGCGAGAACGTGCGCGATACCTGAATGAATATTCTTGCTGCCCTTCGCCTTGACGACCTTTGGCCGCTCGACCTCGTCGGCCGATAGAGAAAGGCTTTCCGGTGCGGCAGCAACCCCGGAAGCTTTCGAAGCGGCTTCTTCTTTTTTTCTTTTGGCCGGCTTTTTGGCCGGCTTAACCACTGTTTCAGCCTTCGCAGCCGCAGGAACGGCCGCCGACTGCTTTTCAAGGGATGGAGGTTCGCTTACCGCAGAATCCTCCGGAATGGTTGTCGGCTCCGGCTTCCTCGTCGTCGGTTTTTCCTGATCCTCGCTGGTCGGGTTCTTTGGTTCTGCCATCTTTAAATTAATCCTTAAACTTTACCCGCTTTGGCTTCAGGATTGCGGATCACGCCCACCGTTTTTCGAGGTCCTTTACGGGTGCGCGCATTTGTCGATGTTCGCTGGCCGCGCACCGGTAAGCCTCTTCGATGCCGTATTCCGCGGTAACTATTGATCGCTTGTAAACGCTTCAGATTGCCCTGCACGTCGCGCCGCAGATCGCCTTCGATTTTGATCTTATTGTTCGCGATCGCGTGAATGATCTCGTTCAATTGTTGCGGCGTCAGGTTTTTCGCCCGCAAATTCGGATCGATATTGGTTTGCTCGAGAATGCGCTTCGCCGTGCTCAACCCGATCCCATAAATGTAGGTAAGGGACGCTTCGATACGTTTCTCCGCTGGAATTTCAACTCCGAGTAATCTTGGCATGATGTTGATTGAAAAAGTTACAAGTTTACAAATTAAATCGAAAATCAGCCCTGGCGCTGTTTATGGCGCGGGTTTTTGCAGACCACGCGCACCACGTTCTTGCGCTTTACGATCTTGCAACTGGCACAAAGTCTTTTTACCGATGGTCGTACTTTCATAGTCCGCAAAACGGACAACGCGGAGCCTGCTCCACGTTGTCATTTATGGCGAAACGTAATTCGCCCCTTCGACAAATCGTAGGGAGAAATCTCTAGCATAACTTTGTCTCCTGGCAAGATGCGAATGAAGTGCAACCGCATTTTGCCCGAAATATGCGCCAGAACACGATGACCATTGCGCAGTGCGACCTGAAACATGGTATTGGGCAGCAACTCGACGACCGTGCCTTCTACTTCAATTGCGTCTTTCCGCGCCATGTCAGGATTTCTGGCTCATCCCTGGTAATCAGGACGGTGTGCTCGAAGTGCGCCGAAGGCAGTCCGTCTGCTGTGCGCACAGTCCAGCCATCCTCCAGCAAGCGGACGGCCGCGGTGCCCATGTTAATCATTGGCTCGATGGCGAGGGTCATTCCAGCTTTGAGCCGCGGCCCGCTCCCCCGTTTGCCATAATTGGGAATCTGCGGTTCTTCGTGCAACTTGCGCCCCACTCCGTGTCCCACAAACTCGCGCACTACTGAGAAGCGGTTGCGCCGGGCTTCGTCGTCGATCTCTGCGCAGATATCACCCAAACGCATGCCTTCGCGCGCTATCTGGATCGCTTATTGAATTCGCCGCTGGCTAGCGATTCCGTGAACCACCTCGTCATTAAGCGAAATGCAAACGTTTCCAGGAAACATTCGATGACCAAGCCGGTAACCGAGAAACGCGCTCTTCACACCGGCTTCCTGCATGAAAACAGCAGCCGCTTCATCAACCTCTTTAGTGGTGATTCCAGGGCGGATCAATTCGCTCACGCGATCGAGGATGTCGCTCGCGGTGCGGCATGCTTGTCGCATCTTCTCGATCTCTTTTGCGCTCTTGATCGGAATCATGCCTGCGCTTTGTCTTCAATGAGCCGCGAGATGTCAGCAAAGACCGCTTCACGATCGCGATTGCCGTCAATGCGATGCAGGATCGACATCTTTCCGTAAAAGGAAGCGAGCGGCTGCGTCTTCGTTTCAAATTCAGAGAGCCGCGTTTGCAATACAGCCAGATCATCATCACCCCGCCGCACTAGCCGCCCGTCGCAATAAGGACACACCGGTCTTAGGGCAAACTGAGCGCTCGAAGCGCTGGTGGTGAAACCACATTCGCCACACTGAAGGCGGCCAGCAATGCGGTCGAAGACCGTCTGCTGAGAGACTTCGAGCCAGAGTGACAAGTCCAGCGCTGTCCGTAACCGCGCCAGAATCGACATCAGACTCTCCGCCTGTGGCAACGTGCGAGGAAATCCGTCGAATACAAAGCCGTGGCCGCCGTGCAACCGCAGCCAGTCTTCGATGAGCTCTACGATGATTTTGTCGGAGACGAGACCACCGCGCTCAAGCACTTCAGCGGTCTCCTCGCCCAGAGGCGTCCCTAATTCTTTTTCGCGACGCAGAATCGCACCTGGCGAGGTAACCGGAATACCAAACTGGCGGGTAATCATCTCCGCTTGCGTTCCTTTGCCGGAACCGGGCGCACCCAGAAGAACGAGTCGTCTTTTCACCTATCGGCCGTAGAGAAAAATGGCGACGCCTGCAATGACAAGGACAGCGATCCCGACATAGAGCCACATCAGTGTGCCGCTGGCCGCGGTCTCGCCGCGGCCGTAAGCGGAGCGAGTGTCGAACGCTCGGCCGCGGATGCGTCCCTTACGCAAGAAGCCGTCGTAATGTCGCTGAATGAGATGGGTCTCGACCTGGCGCATCGTATCGAGGATGACGCCGACAATAATCAACAGGCTCGTGCCGCCAAAAAATTGCGCGGTGATCATCGGAACGTTCAATCCCTGGCTCATAAGCGCTGGCAAGACCGCAATGAGGGTCAGAAAAATCGCGCCCGCGAAGGTCAAGCGCGTCATCGTGAAATCAAGAAAGTCAGCCGTCGGTTTACCCGGTCGTACGCCCGGGATATAACCGCCGTATTTTTTGAGATCATCCGCGATCTGCGCTGGCTGAAACTGTGTTGCAACCCAAAAATAACTAAAGAAAAAAATCATTCCCGCCAGAACAACATAATGCGGCCAGCCGGTCGAAAGCGCGCTGGCGATACGCGCGGCAGTGGGACTGTTTCTAAAGCCGTAGCTAACGATGGTGGTGGGAAACAAAAGCAATGCCCATGCAAAAATGATCGGCATTACGCCGGCATAGTTTACTTTTAAAGGCATATACTGGGTCTGGCCACCATACATTTTTCGGCCCACGACGCGCTTGGCATACTGCACCGTGATTTTACGGACGCCTTGAGTGATCGCGATCACTCCCGCAATAACAATAAATAAGAAAGCGATCATCAACACAAGGATGGCCGGATTAACCTGGCTGGCACCAGTTTGCGCCGTCGGAACGAAGGTCTTCCACGCTTGGGCGAGCGCGGCGGGAAGCCGCGCCACAATGCCGATTGTAATGATCAACGAGATTCCGTTGCCGATACCGCGTTCAGTGATCTGATCGCCCAGCCACATCAAAAGAAGGGTGCCAGTCGTTAAGGAAATCACGGTGACGATTCGGAATTTCCAGCCCATATCATCGACCAACGGGATGCCAATGTTGCGAATTGTCTCGCTGATTCCGCCTAAGATGGTGTGATATGATTCTGGATGCTGGAATGACAACGCCAGCAGATATCCCTGAAAAATGCACAGCCCCACCGTGGCGTATCGCGTCATTTGCATGATCTTCTGCCGACCGCCCTCTTCCCGCGCCAGCCTGCCAAGCTGAGGAATAACCGCAGTGAGCAACTGCATCATGATCGATGCGCTGATGTAAGGCATAATGCCCAGAGAAAAGACCGCGCAATTTTCCAGCGCTCCACCGCTGAACAAATTGAACAGCGCGGCCAACCCCCCACCGCCTGTGGTCGTCGAGGTGCGGAACCATTCTTGCAGCACGGCCTGGTTTACGCCGGGAGTGGTGATGGCTGCCCCGAGCCGCACGATCACGATTACTGCCAGCGTAAACAAAATTCGCCGGCGCAATTCCGGTATCTTGACCGTATTTAGAAACGCCGAAACCATTCGCTAACTTTTTTTCTTCGGCGACTTCGCGTTCGCCTTCGCGTCCGGTTTCGTTGCCGATGCCACTGCTGCCTCCGGCTTGGCTTCGGCCGAGACAAAATCGACCTTGCGTTTCTCAACTCTGTGTGTTTCCCGCAGTGTGATTGTCCCGCCAGCCTTCTCGATTTTTTCCCGAGCGGTGACACTTACTTTGTCGGCTTCCACTTTCAGGCTGGGCTTCAATTCGCCGTCACCAAGGATCTTTATGCCCGCGAAGTGACCGTGGACAAGATTTGCCCCACGCAGCAGTTGCTCGTTCACAACGGTTCCGGGTTCGAATTGATTTAAATCGTCCAAGTTCACAATTGCATAACGCTTGTGAAAAGCCGCGTTGTTAAAACCCCGCTTCGGTAAGCGGCGAATCAACGGCATTTGGCCCCCTTCGAACCCGAGCCGAATGCTTCCGCCGGAGCGCGCTTTTTGTCCTTTATGACCTTTGCCGCTTGTTTTTCCGTGACCGGAACTCTCGCCGCAACCAAGGCGTTTGACCCGATGTCGAGCTCCGGGACGCGGTCGCAAATTATGAAGACGCATCATGATTGCGCGCCCTTTCCATCCCCTGACTGGATTCCGCGCACTTTAAAAATCTCGTCTCGTCGGCGAAGCGATCTCAAGGCGGCCATCGTGGCCTTGACTACGTTTGCGTGATTGCTGGAGCCTAACGATTTGGCCAGCACATCGCGAATTCCGGCCGCTTCAGCGACTGCGCGTACGCCTCCCCCGGCGATAATTCCTGTTCCCGGCGATGCCGGTCGCAACAGTACCCGCGCACCATCGTACTCGCCAATCACTTCATGCGGGATCGTGTTTTCATTCAGCGAAACTTTTTCCATCGATTTGCGCGCCGCCTCTGAGGCCTTTCGAATTGCCTCGGAAACTTCATTCGCCTTGCCAAATCCGTAGCCCACTTTTCCATCGTGGTCGCCGGCTACGATCAAGGCACTGAAACTAAAGCGGCGGCCACCCTTGACCACTTTCGCACACCGGTTGATGAAAACGACTTTTTCGGTTGTATCGCCTTTCGCTGCGGGTGTTTTATCCGGAATGCGAGAGTCTGGTCGTCTGCCTGGAGTTCTTGCCATGAATTAAAATTTCAAACCGCCTGCCCGCGCCGCGTCCGCCAGAGCCTTGGCTTTTCCGTGATAAAGAAACCCGCCGCGATCAAAAACGACACGGTCCAGTTTCTTCTCAAGCAGACGTTCCGCGATAGTTTTGCCAATTTCTTCCGCCGCAGCGCGATTGGCAGCGGTTTTTTTGCTCTGAAAGGATGATTCTGTTGTAGATGCAGCGGCCAACGTCCGGCCTGCGCCGTCGTCGATAGCCTGCACATAGACGTGTTTCCCAGAGAAATGAACAGCGAGCCGCGGACGTTCGGCCGTCCCCGAAATTTTTTTCCTGATCCGTTGATGAATACGGTGCCGTGCGGCTTTTCGAGTCACATTCATACGTTATTGGACGGTCTTCCCCTCTTTGCGACGAATCTGCTCGCCGGCGTAACGAACACCTTTGCCCTTGTATGGCTCGGGTGGGTAAAAGCCACGAATGTCAGCCGCCACCTGACCGACTAATTTTTTATCAACACCTTCGATATTGATCTTGGTGGCGTCGGTGACTGTGATTTTAATGCCCTGCGGGATCTGAAACGGAATCGGATGCGAGAAGCCGAGATTCAAATTAAGTGTCGATCCTTGCACCGCAGCCTTGAATCCTACGCCCTCGATCTCGAGCTGTTTGCTGAAGCCTTGGCTGACGCCCTGCACCATGTTATGAACGAGGCTGCGGGAAAGTCCGTGCAGTGCTTTCACATTACGCGTCTCCGCCTCGCGCATTAGCGAGACGCGATTGTCCTGTACGCTGGCCGTGATACCGCGTGGCAGCTTCCAGTTGAGCTTGCCTTTCGGCCCTTCCGCCGAGACTGCTCCGTCGTCGTTGACGTTCACTTTGACTTTCTCCGGAATCTCGACCGCTTTATTTCCAATTCGTGACATAAAATTTACCAGACATAGGCGAGCAGCTCGCCGCCGATTTTTTGTTTTCTTGCCTCACGTCCCGATAAAACACCGCGCGATGTCGAAAGAATCGCCAAACCCATTCCGCCGAGGACGCGCGGGATTTCGTCCGCGCCAACGTACCGGCGCAATCCAGGCCGGCTTACCCGCCGCAAGCCCGTGATCGCGCTCGCACGGTTTACAAATTTGTTCGTGATTTTGATCCGCGGATGCGCGGCGCTTGTGTCGATCGAATAATCAAAAATATAGCCTTCGTCCTTCAGGATGCGGGCGATCTCCGCCTTAATCTTCGAATAAGGAATAAATAGCTCCGGCCGTTGCGCGCGCGTGCCGTTGCGGACACGCGCCAAAAAATCGGCAATAGGATCAGTAACAGTGCTCATGCAAGAATCAGGCAGCCTGCGCGGCGGGCCTCCTTGCCCGGTCGCTGAACGGCATCCCCATTTCGCTCAGGAGCGATTTGGCTTCCTCGTCCGTTCTTGCCGTAGTGACAATAGTAACATCAAATCCGATGTTGCGCTTAATTTTATCGAGCTCGACTTCGGGAAAAATCGATTGATCGGAAATTCCAATCGTGTAGTTGCCATGCTTATCGAAGCAGCGAGGCGACACACCGCGGAAATCGCGGATGCGCGGTAGTGCTGCCTTAATAAAGCGCTCCAGAAATTCATACATGCGTTCTCCGCGCAGAGTGACCTTAGAGCCGATGGCCTGACCCTTGCGTAACTTGAAATTGGAAATGCTTTTTTTCGCCAGTGTTTCCACCGGTCGCTGGCCCGTGATTAAGGCGAGCTCGGCCTTTGCCTCCTCCAGTGCCTGCTTCACGTCCGATTGCGAGCCGACGGAAGTATTGATAACTACTTTCTCGACCTTTGGAATCTCGTGAATGTTTTTGTAGCCGTGCGCCTTTTGCAGCGCCGGCATTACGCGCTCCCGATAATCGCGATAAAGTTCGTTATCCATTGTTAACAAATATTGTTCCGAGCGAAGCAAAAAATCTCACAATCAATGCGTCGCTTTACCTGCCAGTCCCTCGCTGCGTTCGGGATGACCACGCTTCTTTTGCTTTTTCGCTTTCGGTTCCCCGGCTTTCACCTGCTTACCGTCGCCTTCGATCAGTCTCACGTTGGAAATATGAATTGGACCTTCGCGTTCCGCGATTTTGCCGCTCGGATTATCCTGTGACTTGCGAAGATGCTTCTTAATGATCCGCACGCCTTCGACCAAAACGCGTTGCTTCCGCGGAAACACCGCGAGAATTTTCCCAGATGATCCTCGATAGTTTCCAGAGATGACCTCCACATGATCACCCTTCTTAACATGACACTTGATGTAGTTCATAAAACCTCCGGAGCGAGGGACACGATTTTCATGAAATTACGCTCGCGCAGTTCGCGAGCGACGGGCCCGAAGATGCGGGTACCGCGCGGATTTAAATCCTTGTCGATAATCACGATCGCATTGTTATCAAAACGCAATAGTGACCCATCCTCACGCCGAACCGGCTGTCGTGTGCGAACAAGTACCGCGCGCACGACTTCGCCTTTTTTCACCGTGCCGGTCGGACTCGCTTCCTTCACGTTCGCGGTGATCACGTCGCCGATCCTGGCATAACGCGTGTGTTTGCCGATCACGCCAATCATCGTCGCCATGCGCGCGCCAGTGTTGTCAGCCACATCCAGTCTGGATCGAATTTGCACCATAGAAATCTTCCTCGTCCCATCCCTATTCTTACTTCTGAATAATCTCCACCAGACGCCACCGTTTCAGTTTGCTTAACGGCCGTGTCTCCATGATGCGAACCGTGTCACCGGTCTTTGCCTTGTTCTCTTCGTCGTGAACGTAAAATTTTTTCATTTGATTGATGATCTTGCCGAACTTGGGATGTGGCACACGCGTGACCGTCCGCACGACAATCGTTTTATTCATGCTACTCGAAACCACCTCGCCCGTGCGCGTCTTGCGCGAACCCCGAGTGACCGACGCCGGCGATGGCGATGCTACGGCAGCTGTTTGCGATTGCTCACCGCGTCCTACCGGAACGGAGAAGGGTCGATTTTCGTCAGCCATAAACTTACTTTTTCTCCCGTTGTTTCACACGCTCGGAGAACGCCGTCTCAATGCGGGCAACATCGCGCCGCAGCAGACGCAATCGGCTTGGCTGCTCGAGCTGCCCGCTCTGCTGCTGCAGACGCAAATGCAAACTCTCCTGGCGCAAATCACGTCTTTTGGTCAGCAACTCATCAGTGCTCAGTTGAATTATTTCTTTCATTTTCATGGCTTATCAGACGGCGTGCTAAGAAATAGCGACGTGGTGTCGGGTCAGAAATTTCGTGCGGATTGGCAGCTTATCAGCCGCGAGCCTGAGAGACTCACGCGCCACTGATTCCGGCACGCCATCCAGCTCGAACAAGATGTTTCCCGGCCGTACGGTAGCAACCCAGTATTCGGGCTGTCCTTTACCTTTACCCATGCGTGTTTCCGGAGGACGCGCCGTGACGGATTTATCCGGGAAAATGCGGATCCACAGCTTGCCTTTGCGTTTCATGTTGCGCGTGAGGGCCACGCGTGCTGCCTCCAACTGTGTATTGGTGATCCAGGCGCGTTCGAGGGTCTGCAAACCAAATTCACCAAAGTCGATCTTGAGATTGCGCGAAGCTGTCCCTTTGCGACTTCCTCGCTGGGACTTACGATACTTTACGCGTTTCGGCATTAATGGCATCGATTCCTCCTTAGACTTACTCTGGGACTGGCATTGGCGGCGGTGGCGGAGCCGGAGCAGACGGTACTTCGGCCGGCCGCTCTTCTTTCTTACAAATCCAACATTTCACGCCGATCTTGCCGTAAACTGTGTTTGCCTCTGCAAAACCGTAATCGATTGGCGTGCGCAACGTGTGCAGCGGAATTTTTCCCTCGCGATACCATTCAGAGCGCGAAATCTCGGCGCCATTGAGACGCCCCGAGCATCGGAGCCGAATGCCCTCGGCGCCAAAATCCTTCGCAGTCTGCACCGCCTTTTTCATCGCGCGGCGATAGGCGATGCGGCGCTCGATTTGCAGCGCAACGTTCTCCGCGACCAGCTGCGCGTCGAGTTCCGGCGTCTTGATTTCCTGGATGTCGATCTTGACCTGCTTGCCTTCGGCCATCTTGGAAATTTCCTCGGTCATCTTTTCGATCTCTGCGCCCTTTCGGCCGATAACAATGCCGGGACGCGCAGTATGAATGGTCACCCGAATTGAATTCCACGCCCGCTCGATCACAATTTTTGCGACTGCGGCGAATTGCAGCTTCTTCTTCACGTAATTGCGAATCTTCAGATCACTATGCAAAAATGATGGCAACTCCTGCGGAGAAGCATACCAGCGCGAGCGCCAGTCACGGTTCACGGCCAAGCGAAACCCAATTGGATTAACTTTTTGTCCCATAGGATTATTTCTCCAGCTTCGCAGCCTTTCTCGGCTTCGCCGCTTTTTTCTCGGCCGCCGATGCGGCGCTTTCATTCGGTTCGCTCTTCATCTCCTTCTTTGCACCTTTCCTTTTCGCTACCAGCTTCGCTTTTCGCGTCTCTCTCGTTTCGATTGGAATCTCGTCCGATAGCACGATGCGAATGTGACTGGTGCGTTTCAATATCCGGCTGGCGCTGCCACGGGCGCGCGGCATGATCCGTTTCAGCGTGGGGCCTTCACCAACAATCGCCTCCTTCACCACCAACCCGTCGGGTTTCAGGTTGGCGTTATTTTCCGCATTGGCTATTGCACTCTTCAGCGTCTTGCCGATCAGAAATGCCGCTTTCTTAGGAGTAAACGCGAGCAGATCGAGCGCCGCCGAGACGGGCAGACCCTGGATCTCACGCGTGATTTCGCGCACCTTGAATGGCGAAATCCGCGCATACTTATATATCGATCTGACTTCCATCATTTTAAACTCACATTGGGTTGCGCATCCACCTGGAGGCGATCCCCTACTCTTATTTTTTCGTTCTTAGAATCCATTCCCTGAATTACGGCGCCGCAGATTTTCTGGCGCACATCCACGACTCGCAACGTCGCAATTCTGCGGTCATTGCGGATCACACGCATCGGCATACCGATTTTCACGCCCTGTCTTTCGCCAAGATTGCCCACCACGAAGGACCACTCGTCCTTAAAGCTGATCACGCTGCCATCCGTCAAACTCGGCTGCGGCACCGCCGGCCCGTTTGTCGATCTTGTGATCAATTCGTTTATACTGCGCAATTGCGTTTCCAGATCCATCCGAGCCTGCGCATCGCCGCCTTGCGACGTCTTCAGGTAACGCAACACCGCTTCGTTCAGCTGCAACATCTGATCGCGATATTCATCGCGTTCCTTCTGCGCAAGCTGAAGATCGCTCACCGCTGAAAGCAAACGTTGCTCTAGTTTCGCACGGTCTTTATTCGCTGAAGCAAGGCCGAGCGCCTCCATGCGCAATTCCAAATCGGAATATTTGCGACGAAACAACTCCGCCTCTGCATTGGATTCCGCGAGACTGCTCGTCAACGCCTTGACCGATTCATGTTCGATCGACAATTGCTTTCGCAATTGTTCATTCTGTCCGAGCGACGCCTCCGTCGTCACCTGTGCAGGCGATCCGCCACTCGTCGTTTCAATCCTGGATTCTGACAAAGAACTATTCACTGCGTCGCTGCCGTAGCAGGCGAACGCAACCCATATTATCAACCCCGAAATAATCGGGGCAGGCGAAACATTTCGCAGTTGCCAAATGCCAATTCCCAATCGGGTTCGACAACCGCCGGCTCGCCTCAATTGGAAATCGGAAATTGACAATTGGAAATTCTCTCTACTTGGTCACCTTCGCCGTGTGCGAACCGTGCTTCTTGAAGACGCGCGTGGGCGAAAATTCGCCGAGCTTGTGACCCACCATGTTCTCGGTGATGAAAACGGAATGAAACGTCTTTCCGTTATGCACCAAAAACGTGTGGCCGACAAAATCCGGCGTCACCATCGAGCGCCGCGACCAGGTTTTGATCGGTTTCTTCGCGCCCGCACTATTCATCTTGTCGATCTTTTCGAGAAGATGCGACTCGACGAAGGGTCCTTTCTTTAACGATCTAGCCATAAAAATCAAGTTTGTTTTGCGATGGAGAGACGGGCTCTGTCCCGTCGCACTATTCGGACGGCACGGAGGTCGTCCCTCCAACTCACATTTTCTTCTTCGGCCTTCTCCTTTCCAAAATAAAATGGTCACTGGGCTTATGCTTGCTGCGCGTCCTGAATCCTTTGGCAAGCTGCCCCCATGGACTAACTGGATGATGCCGGCCGCCGCCTCCCTTTGATTTCCCCTGGCCGCCACCCATTGGATGATCGATCGGATTCATCGCCATGCCGCGCACGTGCGGACGCCGGCCACGCCAGCGCGTCCGGCCCGCTTTTCCGCTCGACACATTCATGTGATCAACATTTCCCACTTGGCCAACTGTTGCGAAGCAGTTTTCGTGGATGCGACGAATTTCCCCGGATGGCATTTTCACCAGCGCATAACCGCTTTCGAGAGCGTTGAGCGTAGCCTGCTGTCCCGCACTGCGCGCGATTTGTCCGCCGCGACCGGGAGTCAGTTCGATGTTGTGAATGTTTGTGCCCAACGGGATCGCGCGTAGTGGCAGCGCGTTTCCCGGCTCCGCCGCGACATCCTCACCAGCGGACACCGTTGCTCCAACGCGCAGCCCAGCTGGCGCGAGAATGTAACTCAGCTCGCCGTCCGAATATCTTATGAGAGCAATACGCGCAGTACGATTCGGGTCGTACTCGATCCCTAGCACTTCGGCTGCGACCCCACGCTTGCGCCGTTTAAAATCGACCTTGCGATATTTTTGTTTGTGGCCGCCACCGATATGCCGCGATGTGAGCCGTCCAAAATTATTGCGGCCGCCAGTCTTCTTTTTCGATTCAACAAGACGCTTGGCCGGTTCCCAGCGTGTGATTTCATCAAACGCGGGAAGCGACTTGAACCGGAGTGTCGGCGTGAGGGGTCGATAAGTTTTGAGCGCCATGACTAAAATGTTACTTCTAGCGAATCGAGGGAACTCACATTCGTACGTTGTGACACACAACGGTGATTGCATGATTCAAGAGAATAAGTGAGATCCTTCGCTCTCAGGATGACTGAGTGGCTGGTTGCATTTACCGTAATCATACGAGGTCGATTTTCTCTCCTTCAGCGAGTGTCACAATGGCTTTTTTCCAATGTGCCGTGCGCCCATAATCGGCGCGACGCTCGCGTTTTTTTTTGCCGGCATAATTGCACGTATTCACATCGACAACTTTTTTTTGAAACAAGCGCTCGATCGCGTTCTTAATTTGAATTTTGTTCGCACGCGGACTGACGCGGAAGACGTACTTGTTCTGCTTTTCGCTCATTAACGTCGATTTCTCGGTCAACGACGCGGTTTGAATAATCTGGTGCGGCTCGTTCATTTTATCGTGCCGAAGCCACTCGATCTGTCGTAATCCCGCGGCTGCGAGACGAAGGCCAATTCGGCGACGGCGGACTGGTCCTTTCCGCGAGTTGTTCCAACGCCTTGTGCGTCACGATAATTTTCGCGAATCCGAGCAATTGCTCGGTATTCACGTCAGACGCGGTGGCGAGCCTTATTGGTTTGACGTTGCGCGCCGATTTGTAAGTTTTCTCATCGAAAGAGTCGGAAACAATCAGCACTTTGTCGGCGTCTGTCTGCTTTCGGAGAAGATCGACAAACGATTTCGTCTTTAATTCCGGCACGACGAACTTATCCACCGTCAGCACGTCTCCGGCGCTGATCCGTTCGCTCAGCGCCTTTCGAAAAGCGAGTCGCCGAACCGACTTCGGAACTTTTTTCGAATAATCGCGCGGCTTTGGCCCGAAAACCACGCCACCGCCGCGCCAGATCGGTGACGATTTGTAACCGGCGCGCGCGCGTCCGGTTCCCTTTTGCCGCCACGGCTTTGCGCCGGACAAATTGACTTCTGCCTTTGTCTTCGTATTCGCCGAGCCAGAACGCCGCGCCGAGCGCATCGCCACTACCACATCATGCACCGCTTGTGTGCCACGACCGTCTTCAATGATGTTGATCCTGGCTTCCCTAGCCGCAGCTTTGGTTAAAACCTTTGCGCTCATTCTTTATCGAACCGTTATCGCCGGCTTCTTCGCCGCCGCAGCTTTGTCCGCCTTCGCGTGCTCTTGGTGCAATATAATTCGCTGAGCAGGATTCTTGATCGCCGGCCGCACGATTACGTAACTCCCGTTCGCTCCCGGCACTGCGCCGCTGACCAAAATCATTTTCTCCGCCTCGCGCACTTGCATCACTTGAAGATTTTGGACTGTCACACGCCGATCACCCAGGTGACCGGGCATTCCCATGTTTTTCCAAATGCGTCCCGGCGTAGAGCGGTTACCCACAGCACCAATGCGCCGATGCGTCTTCGATCCGTGCGCTGCGCCTTGTCCAGCGAAGTTGTGTTTCTTCATCACACCTTGAAACCCCTTGCCTTTTGAGCGGCCGATCACGTCGACAAAGTCACCGGCCTGAAATTGCGAGACGTTTAAGTTGATCTCGTCCGGCAGCTGCCGGAGAGCATCGACGTCGAGGCGAAACTCGCGCACAAATCTTTTCGGCTCCACGCCGGCCTTTTTAAATTCGCCAAGCAACGGTTTGCTCACTCGCGATTCTTTTTGCGAATCGAAACCGACTTGCACGGCAGAATAGCCGTCGTTTTCGGTCGTGAGGCGTCGCAACAAGACGTTATCACCCGCTGAGATCACGGTCACAGGACAGAGCCGACCGTTGGCGTCGTAAACGCTGGTCATGCCGATTTTTCGTCCCAAAAGTCCAATGCTCATGATCATCCGTATGCAAGCCTTTCAGAAGCGCCTCCACTTAAATCTTAATCGTAATGTCAACGCCCGCGGGCAAATTCAGTTTCTTTAATTCATCGACCGTTTTCGCGGTCGGCTCGATAATGTCGAGCAATCGCTTATGAGTGCGAATTTCAAATTGTTCCATCGATTTTTTGTCTACGTGCGGCGAACGATTGACCGTGAACTTCTCGACCAACGTCGGAAGCGGAATCGGCCCGGCGACGCGTGCGCCGGTGCGCTTGGCGGTCTCCACAATTTCGATTGTGGATTGATCGAGCATGCGATGATCGAACGCCTTCAAGCGGATCCGAATGCGCTGGCCATCGCTCATTTCGCCTCCTTTTGATCGAGAATCGCTGGGACTAGGTTCGGCGGCACTGGTTGGAAGTGCGATGGCTCCATCGAATAACTCGACCGCCCCTTTGAAAGGGAACGAATCGCAGTCGCGTAACCGAACAACTCGGCCAATGGCACTTCGGCGTGAATGATCGCCAGATTGCCACGCGTTTCGATGCTGTTGATGCTGCCGCGGCGGCGACTTAAGTCGCCACAGATGTCGCCCTGAAATTCTTCCGGCGTGATGTTTTCAACTTTCATGATCGGCTCGAGCAAAATCGGTTTGCCCTGTTTGAAGCCGTCCTTCATGGCGAAGATCGCCGCCATCTTGAACGCAAGCTCGCTGGAATCGACTTCGTGGAACGAGCCGTAAACGATGTCCACTTCAACATCGACAACCGGATATCCACCCAGCACATCTCCACGTGTCCATACTGACCGCGGCCACCGGACTGCTTGATCAACTTGCCGACACCATGCGCATTGGCTGTGATCGTTTCGCGGTACGCGATCTGCGGTTTACCCGCATTCGCGTCCACCTTAAACTCGCGGAACATACGGTCCCGGATAATTTCCAAGTGCAATTCGCCCATGCCGGCGATGATCGTCTGGCCTGTATCTTCATGCGTGTAAACGCGGAATGTCGGATCTTCCTCGGCGAGCCGTTGCAGCGCAGTCGCCATTTTTTCCTGATCCAATTTTGTCTTCGGCTCGATGGCCATTGAAATCACTGGATCAGGAAACGACGGCGGTTCGAGAAGAATCGGATGGTCCTCGTCGCATAACGTATCGCCGGTCGTGATGTTTTTAATGCCGACAATCGCCGCGATGTCGCCCGAGTAACAGGTCTCGATGTCTTGGCGCTTGTCTGCCTGAATTTGGATCAAGCGCGAAATCCGTTCGCGCTTGTTAGTGCGCGGATTGTAAACCGTGTCGCCTTTGCTCAACGTGCCGGAATAAACTCGGAAGAAAATCAGCTTCCCGACGAATGGATCGCTCCACAATTTGAAAGCGAGCGAACAGAAGTTGCCGTTGTCATCCGTCGGCGCTTCCATCGGCTCGCCCGTGTCGGGGTTCTGGCCTTTGGCCGACGGAATATCGAGCGGGCTCGGTAGGTAATCGACGACCGCATCGATCAAATACTGCACGCCGATGTTCTTCAATGCGGAGCCGCCGACGACGGGGACGAATTTGTTCGCGATCGTCTGCCGGCGAATTCCGGCCTTCAACAGCTCCGGCGTGACCGGTTTCTCGTGAATCACAGCCTCGGCGATGTCGTCATCGATATTGGAAACTTGCTCGACCAAATTGTTGTACGCCTTGTCCACAAGCTCGACGTATTCCTTGGGCACATCCGTGACCTCGTATGTCGATCCAAGCCGATCGTCGTCTGAATAAATGATCGCTTTCTTGTTAATGACGTCGAACTGGCCCTTGAGCTGATCTTCTTTGCCGAGGGGCAGCAAAATCGGCCATGCGTTCGCGCCAAGTTTCTTGTGGATACTCTCCAGTGACATTTCAAAATTCGCGCCCACGCGATCCATTTTGTTGATGAACGCAATCCGCGGAACGTTGTACTTGGTCGCCTGCCGCCAAACCGTTTCTGATTGTGGCTGCACGCCAGCGACGCCGTCGAAAACTGCGATCGCGCCATCCAGAACGCGCAAGGAGCGCTCTCGCGCTCCTGCTCCATCCAGTCGGTGACGGTGGTGCCTTCGTGCACCTCACCCATCCTGTGGATCATGCCGGTGTAAAACAAAACGCGTTCCGTGAGCGTCGTTTTGCCGGCATCAATATGCGCCGCGATGCCGATGTTCCGCGTTCGCTCCAGCGGGAATTTGCGATTCGGCGAATTCGGATTCTTCGCGGGGGCCTTTTTCTGTTCCATGATCGCCGTCGCCATAACCGTTACCACCTGAAATGCGCAAACGCGCGGTTCGCTTGCGCCATTTTATGCGTGTCGTCGCGTTTCTTGATCGCGTTGCCCTGACCTGCCGCTGCGTCTTTGATTTCCTGCGCCAGCGCGTCAGCCGTGGGAACTCCCTTGCGAGCGTCGGCAAATCGCACGATCCAGCGCGTGGCGAGTGAAATTTGCCGCGCCGGCCCAACCTCCATTGGCACCTGATACGTCGCGCCGCCGACCCGGCGCGATCGCACCTCGAGGCGGGGACGAACGTTCTCGACCGCTTTGTTTACAATTTCCAGCGGATCGACTGAATCAGAGCCTGCGCGCGACTTGTCGATCGCCGTGTACACAATTCGCTCCGCAAGCGATTTTTTGCCGCGTTTCATCACCGTCGTGATGAGACGCGCCACCGCTGGACTCCCATAGCGGGAATCGACGCGCTGCACTTTTTTGTAAACTCTCTTCCGTCGCGACATTGTCGATCTTCAGTTTCAAAAACTTTATTTTGCTTCCTTCGCGCCCGCCGCTGGCTTTGCCGCAGCACCTCTACCGCTGCCGGCCGCGCCGCCTTTCGGGCGTTTCGCTCCGTATTTGGAGCGGCCTCGCCGGCGTCCATCTACCCCAAGCGCATCCAACGTCCCGCGCACAATGTGATAGCGCACGCCGGGTAAATCCTTTACCCGTCCGCCACGCACGAGCACGATGGAGTGCTCCTGCAAATTATGCCCTTCGCCTGGAATGTAGGCAATCACTTCCTGACCGTTCGTCAACCGTACTTTTGCTACCTTGCGCAAGGCAGAGTTCGGCTTCTTCGGTGTGCGCGTCATCACTTGCACGCACACACCGCGGCGCTGCGGACAGCCAACCAGTGCCGGCGACTTCGATTTCACCGACACCCTCCGGCGTCCTTTTCGAATCAATTGATTAATCGTGGGCATTTTCTAAAAACAATGCGTCGCCAAAACCTTGTAGTCCGGGCGACAAAAAACCCGCCCCAGGCGGCGCAATAAACCTCTTCACGCGCCTGATGCGGTGAGCGGCGAATATAGAGGGAAAATCGTGATGCGCAAAAGATTATTTTGCGCGCCCAAACCTCGAGACATCAACTGAGAATGGACGCAAACTTTGAATCGGGTAGTGCACGCGTTGGTTCCGACCTCCCGACGAGAAGGATTCCCTTGTCACAATCATAAGCACGCCGCGACCGCTTAACGACGACTCATGGAATGATCATGAGTGCGCAGTTCGTTTACAATCAGTAACGCTCTTTTTGATAGGAGCCGTGGAAGTGTTTTTCCTGGCCGCCGACGCGGAACCAGATTTCCTGACTTAATGGATCGTCCCGAACAATGTCGGAAGGCCCAACATCGTATCGCTCAGTTACGTTTCCATTCTGGTCGTATAGAGTGATGTGGTACCCGTGGAGGGGCGCTGGCGTCGGACGGACCGGTGCAGGCCCCGGCGGATTTGTCGAGACACATGCGGCCAGGCCAGTGAGGCAAACAAGCCAGACAACGATTAATCTTCGATCGCGGAGCATACGACTCCTCCTTGTTGCATCAGTTGATCGAGCGCGTCATATGGCAAAAAGGCGCAGCCATTAATCCCCCAAGCCGATCCCCAAGAGTTCGCCATCAGAAATGCGTCCTGGTCAGGGCTAAAACCGAAAAGCAGATAAGCATGTCCAATCGATCCGGGATTCCCGGTCAAGCGCATCACTCCGTTTGCGGGCTGTCCCATCCCCGGATACCACTTCGAGCCGACCACAACCGAACCGCGCGTCAGGATGAAACGCAATGTCTCGTCAGCATTGCTTGCCCAGCGATAGTCGCTTGTGATCAGATTTCGTTCGGCGAGGCCTTTGAATCCAGCACGAACACTCGTCCCGCTGTTTGTCCCTTCGTTGCCCGGAAATTCGTCAATCTCCTGAGCGCGATGCCAGAGCGCGATCGCATCTATGGAATGACTCATGATCGGCGCCGCCAGAATGAAATGCGCGCACGCATGACCGACACACGAGTTTGTGCTGCCTTGGTTGAGCAAATGCGCCGGCAATTGCCAGACCTTTTCTTTCGAGCGTGGATCGTCAACCGCCCCTATAACGGCACCAAGTGGGAAATTATCGTCAAGCGGGTCATGTTCCTGAACGAAACCAGTGCCAACAACTGCTCCATCCACCAAAACTTGGCCCTCCGCTAGAGCGGGCGCTTTGCCGGCCAAACGCCTGGCTTTTTTCCAGATTGGATGTGAAGCGGGCGTGACTCGCTTTTGCGGATTCTTCTTTTTTGTCGTGGCCGTTTTTGTTGTTTTGCGTTTCGGCATTTGCTTCGGCGATTTTTGCCTTTTCCTACCAAAAAGTCATCCCACCTGGCAAACGATTTTTTGCGACTGCGACACCCCTGCGCCACCCAGACATTGTGCGAAGCTGAGGCCGCGATGTTCGAGCTTCTCGCGGTGGATCGATAACCGAAAGCCGCTTTATGGTCCATTGACGACAAGGCGGGTGTGGTCTATGGCGCCCCAACCGGCATACAAATGGTTTCAGGAAAGAACCCATCGAGTCTTGCAAAAGAGGATTGCTGCTGGCTACGTTACGCTTAATCTGCCGTAGCGCGGCATGAAGATTGGCTTTGCTCAAATTAACCCGACGGTAGGGGATTTGAGAGGCAACTGCGAATTGATCATAGGCGCGTACGAGCGTCTTGCAGCTGTGGGCGCGGAATTGATTCTGTCGCCGGAACTGGCCGTCACCGGATATCCGCCGCAGGACCTGGTTTTTAAATCGCGTTTTGTTCCGGAGAATCTTGCGATCCTGGAAAAACTTCACTCTCTCGTCGGAGAAGCAGCGTTGCTCGTCGGTTTTGTGGATCGCAACGAAGGACGCGGCAAGCCATTTCATAATGCCGCGGCCTTGCTCGAGCGCGGAAAACCGTTGCGCAAAGCGCACAAGTCGCTTCTGCCTACCTACGATGTTTTCGATGAAGATCGTTATTTCGAGCCAGCCAGTCGCGTCGAGCCCTTCGAGGTTCACGGCAAAAAAATCGGCGTGACCATATGCGAGGATATCTGGACGGAACATTATCTGCCGCGACCGCTATATGATATCGAACCGGTGCGCGGACTGATCGAGCAGGGCGCGGAGATCATTGTTAATTTGAGTTCGTCCCCGTTTACGTTGCACAAGCCCGCGATCCGCTATGAGATGGTTGCAGGTTCGGCGCGCACCCATCGACGGCCCATTTGCTACTGCAACGTCGTCGGCGGCAACGATCAGCTTGTGTTCGATGGCAATTCCATTGCCGTGAATTCCGCCGGCAACTTGATCGCGCAACTGGCGGCATTTCGCGAAGACGAGAAAGTCGTCGATACGGATTCCACGGCTGCGATCGAGTTCCACCAAGGCAAAACACCAGAGGTCCTGTTCGACGCGCTTTCCCTTGGGGTTCGCGATTATTTCCGCAAATGCAACTTTCACTCGGCCGTCGTGGGGCTCAGCGGCGGCGTTGATTCCGCGGTCACCGCTGTAATCGCGGTCGACGCGCTTGGCCCGAGGAACGTGACTGGCGTTTCGATGCCCAGCCCTTACTCGTCGCGTGGCAGCATCGACGACGCGCGCGCGCTCGCACGCAACCTCGGAATCAAATTCCTTGAGATCCCGATCGCCGATGCGTTCGCCGCGTTCAAATCACAGTTCAAAGAAATTTTTAAAGGGCTGCCTGAAAACGAAACCGAGGAGAATATGCAGCCGCGCCTACGCGCGATGACGTTAATGGCGCTTTCGAACAAGTTCGGCCATTTGTTGCTCACGACTGGAAACAAAAGCGAACTGGCCGTCGGCTATTGCACAATTTACGGTGACATGGCAGGCGGGTTGGCAGTGATCAGCGACGTGCCAAAGACGATGGTTTACGAGGTGGCGCGCTGGATCAATTCCGATTATTCGTCGCGATCAGGCCGTAAGGGAGGACTCATTCCGAGATCCACAATCGACAAACCGCCCAGCGCCGAGTTGAAGCTCAATCAGAAGGATCAGGATACGCTTCCGCCATATGAGATTCTCGATCAGATCCTGCACCTCTACGTCGAAGAAAACCTAAGCGCGCGCGACATCATCGCGCACGGATTTGATGAGAACACGGTGCGCTGGGTGCAGCGCCGCGTTGATCTTAACGAATACAAACGTGAGCAGGCCGCGCCTGGGTTAAAGGTTACCAGTCGCGCCTTCGGCCTTGGTCGCAAAATGCCGATCGCACAAAAGTACGTCGACTAAGTGCATTCAAAGCTGCAGATGTAAGCTCGCGGGAATCAGGCCACGAGGTCGCCATCCTATTCTGGCCTAGCGTATTCCACTCGTCGAGCCGTAGTAAGGCCGAGCGAGCGGGTGATCGTCGCAACTCGCCGGGATCTGCTCGTACTGGTATGTTGATTGGGCTTTCTCCAGCGGAAGCTTGACCATGACAAGCGTGCCGCTGGCGGATTTGATGCTAATGCAGGCGTGCGCAGGCGCGAGCGAAACATGCGGCACATCCGGTGGCGCTGTGGCATCAGCAACGCCAGTTCGGATTTCCGGAAACCTGAACCCCGGTAATTGCGCTTGAATCGCGTCAGCACTGTCAGTCAAAGCGCCGCTTGAGCGGGCGTGCGAGCGCAACGCGGTGTAAACCTGTTGCACCAGACTAGCACGCCTGTTCTGGTTCGAGCGGCTCTCCGGGTCAATCGACTCGGTCAGATCGATACGCCATGCGCCGTCTTCCAACGTAAGCGGGTAGGTGTAACGACTGCGACCGCGGCCGAAAAATCCAAAAAAAAGCGGTCATAGGTGTAGCTCGCGGAGACCAGAGCGGTTGTGGTCGACATGCGCTCGAGGCGGATTCGGTTCGTTTCGAAGTCGGGCAATTTTGCAGTGGCCGGTGTGTACTCGCAGAATGATTTTTCGACAGTCGAACGTCCAACCACGGTGGCGCGAGCGAGCTCGAGGCTTCGCGTGGAAAGCGCGGCCACGACAGCCGCGCAATCACCACGGCGCGCGGCTTCGATGTAATTGCGCAGCGCTTTGGCCGGCGCCTGCCAACCGCTTAGCGGCGACGGCCGATCTTCCAGAAACCACCACAGCAAAGCGA
This sequence comes from Verrucomicrobiota bacterium, assembly GCA_003218535.1. Lineage (GTDB taxonomy): Bacteria > Verrucomicrobiota > Verrucomicrobiia > Chthoniobacterales > UBA10450 > Udaeobacter. The sequence continues at coordinate 10,145 of QHNV01000133.1, read as the reverse complement.
TGAGGGCGATGGCGAGCAGCGCCTTTCCCATGGCTCGCTTAATTGGCGACCGACCGTCCTCGTCGTCAAACATCGCTAATCTGTATTTGGTATAGTGAACTTCAATGAGTGAGCGAGATCAGAACGACTCGCAAGTTGAGATAAATGCACCGTGCAGGAATCGAACCTGCAACCCAGTGATTAAGAGTCACTTGCTCTGCCAATTGAGCTAACGGTGCTTTTCAATTTTAGATTCTGTGGCTTGTCACTCGAATTTCGGAAAGCGCAGACATGTCCACGCACTCCAAAGATCATGCCTGCGTGTGACGAACGTAATGCCTCTCGACACCTTTGGGGAGCAGGCGTTTGCGACGGCGTTGCCGTCGGCGCGCGAGTATAGCCCGACCGCCTTTGGTCCGCATCCGGGCACGAAAACCGTGCTGACGTTTCCGTGTTCGTTTGGATGGCTGGTATGTTCGCTTCATAAAACCCGGAAATGGCTCCGGAGCCTTTGGAGAACGGGTATCCTAGGAGTGAGCAGGGCGTTGTCAATTGCCCCTAGCTTGGCAATTGTCGATCATTGATTCGGAGATTGCCAGCGCCTCAGATTTTTGACATAAACAATACAAACCATGAGCGAGAAAGTCATAATCGAACCAGCAACCGAGGCTGATTTGGACGAATTATCCGAGATGTTGGGCGGGTTGTTCGCACAGGAAAGCGATTTTCGCCCGGACAAGCAAAAACAGCTGCGTGGTCTGCGGCTCATTTTTGAACAGCCCAGCCGTGGACGCGTTTTCGTGCTGCGACGTGAAGGCGCAATTGTGGGCATGATCAATTTGCTATTTACAATCAGCACGGCCGAAGGCGGCTTCGTCATTCTCCTGGAGGACCTCGTGATCCATAAGCAGTATCAAGGCAAAGGCTACGGCTCGAAACTGCTCAATTACGCGATCGACTTCGCAAAACAGAAAAATTTTCTCCGCATCACGTTGTTGACTGATCGGCCGGAAAATGTGGCGCAGGAATTTTTCCGGCGTCACGGTTTCGTCGAGTCATCGATGATTCCAATGCGCCTGTGGATCCCGCCGCACAGCGAGCAGACGGATCAAACCGCGTAAGGCTGGCTCGAACCGCAACTGTGGTGACAGCCGTGCCACTCCTATTCTGCTTTGTGCAGGCGACCCGCTTTCGCGACGCTTCGACGTGGCAAGCACGCCTGCCTCTACAGATGTTTATCCCCTATCCAACCGCTCAATTGCTGTTCGAGGCGTCTTTTGAATTCAGCGCGGAACTGGACTTCGTCCACGGCCTTTGCTACCTCAGGCGCGCCGGCCGGGGGCAAATTATTTTTGGCGTATCTTTTTAATTCATCGGCACGCGAATCATCCGAGAAGAAGGTGAAGAGACTGGGCGCATACCGGTTCGCGCCGGCCGCATCGGTCTTGGCGAGCAGTGCTTTCATATTTGCCTTAGCAAAGTCCCAAGCAATATCCGGATGACCACTGTCGCGCGCGACCATCGGAACCAGAAATGTCGCGCGGCTCGTTGGCAACTCATCGCTAAGCGCAATAGGAAGAGTGTTCTTTACCAGCCTGGGATCAATCGCTTCGGCCAGCGCTGCGTAGTAATTTTGTTTCTCCTCAATACTCGTCGTTTTTAAGCCAAGCTCGTGCAGCTTGGTCCAAGTCTTTTCATCGGCGTAATGGCCGACCACTGCAAAAACGGACGGACGCAGATCGGGAGCGACCGATGCTGGATTTGCAAGGTATTTTTCAAAACGTGTGCGACAGCCTGCAATCATTTCAGGGTCATTTAAATCTGCCAAAGCGCTGATCAAGCTCGCACGCAAATTTCCGGCTGTAGAGGGTTCACCTTCTTTAGGCTCCCAGCCCAGCGTTTCAAACGTTGGACGCAGAAGTGATCGAGCGTAGCGCTGAAATTTTTCGTATTCCGGACTACCTACCAACAGGCGATTGATGAAATCCAGCACATTGATGACTTGTTCGCGTTCAGCGCTGTCTGTCGAAGGCGGCAGTTTCCCCACTAATCCAAAATAAATCGAAACGGGTGCGCGATTAGCTTGCACAAGCGCCCATGTGTCGCTCAGAAGGTTGACTCGGTCTTCAACGCTCAAACTCGGCAGAGATCGTAATAATAAATCCCAGGACGGCGCGTCGTATTCGACCCGATAATTTCCTGTGCCATTTACATTCAGTTTAAGCGCGCGATTTACGGGGATGTTTCGCAGATTGTCGATCTTGCTGGTCATCAACAAAGTCGCAGTCGTTTCTCCGACGACTGAATATGTAAGCGGGATTTTCCACTCCAGCGGCGGCGCATTTTTGAAATTTACTGTAAAGCGCTCCTGTGTGAGCCGGATATTTCCATCTCCTTCTCGATTAACCTTCACGACTGGAAACCCCGATTGCTCCGTCCAACCAGCTGCGATCTCGCCGACCGGTTTCTTCGAGGCTTCCGAAAGCGCGTTCCACAAATCCGCAGTAGTCGAGTTTGAATATTTATGCGCGGCGATGTACCTGCGAATTCCATCACGAAAAACTTCTTCGCCGAGGAAACTTTCCAACATTCGCAGAAACGATTGGCCCTTTTTGTAAGTGATATCATCGAAAGCGTTGTTGGCTTCTGCCTCCGTTGCGACGGGCTGCTGAATCGGATGTGTTGTTGATCTTGCGTCGCTTTCCATCGCTTGCTCTTTCGCGAAACCAACGCGCCGGGTAGGATCGCGCGGTAAATTTCGTCGCAGCCAGACCTCCCATTGCGGGTTGAAATGCACAGTGCATTTGGTGCCCATCCATGAAGCGAACCCTTCGTTGAGCCACAGATTGTCCCACCAAGCCATGGTTACAAGATCGCCGAACCATTGGTGCGCCATCTCGTGCGCGAGCACCTCATAGATGTTTTGCTTCGTTTCCGCAGAGGAGTTTTTCGGATCAAACAGAAGCGCAGACTCGTAATAAGTGATGCCACCCCAGTTCTCCATCGCGCCGCCGAAACCACCGGGGAGAGCGATCTGATCCAGCTTCGGCAACGGATAAGCAATCCCGAAGTAGTCGTTGTAGTATTGCAAAATTTGCGCCGTTGCTTCGAGCGCGTAGCGACCGAGTTCCGCTTTGCCTTTCGTTGCGAGCACACGAATCTGCGTCGGGCCGATCCGCGATTCGATGAGATCGAGTTCGCCAGCAACGAAGACATTCAGGTAACTCGACATCGGCGGAGTCGGGGCAAAGCGCACCTCTTTTCCGCCAGCGATTTTTTTCTCGCTCTCCACCGGCATGTTTGAGACGGCCAGCCAATTTTCCGGAACGACAACGGTCAATTGAAACCGCGCACGAAATACTGGTTCATCCCAACACGGGAAGAATCGGCGGGCATCGGTCGCTTCAAATTGTGTTCCGAACATGATTTTTTTCGTTCCGCTTCCGTGTTCCTGATAGCGCATGTAAAAAAGCCCCTGCCCTTGCTGGTTGATTTTTCCGGAAAAACTGAGCGCGAGAGTGTGATTTCCCGGCGGAAGCTCTGACGACAATGCGAGCGTGAGCAGTTCCTTTTCCTTATCGGCCTTGATTGCAGATTTCGGCAACTGTTTCCCGTCCAGAGACACCTCGGTGATTTCGAGCTCCAGCGCATTTAGGATGAGCTGATGAACCGGGCCGCGCACGTTCAGCTTCACCGTTTCCGTTCCAGTGAACGCGAGCTTGTCGATGCTCGGAACGACGCGGATGGAGTAATTGGTCGGAATGACTTCTTTGGGCAATTTTCCCGGTGTCTCTTTAAAGCTGAATGGCCTTTCCGCATTCACGTTGACAGAAAAGATAATGAACAGCACAGCCGCGAATGAAAGAAACGGAGCGCGCATTTCTGGCACTAAACAATGGGCGCCGGAGTTTTCATCTGCGAACACATCTGGCTTCGCCGCTCACGAACCGGCCCCGCTCGAAGGTAGCTACGATCTATTGCACAACCAACACCAGCAGCAATTGTCCGCCGCCAACCTGTGGGCCTTTAATAATCAGCGGACTGCGTTTGCTTAGCTTGGCATCGGTTTCGAGCAACAGTTCTTTCTCCTTATAAAGTTTCAGATTCAAAAGATAACCGGCTTCAGTCTCGCCTCGCGCATCCACGTGCAGCCCAAAAAATTTGCTGGTGGCCAGCCAATCTTCCTGACCAGTTTGAAGCGTTTTGCGCGACTGGCCGATCACTTGAAATTGATTATAGCCGAAAAGTTGTTTGAGGGGTCGCTCGACTCTAGTCAGCTCCGGCGGAATCGGTTGCGGCTGCGCCACATTCTCGGCGATCACCAGCCCGCTCCAAACTGTTTCCGCGCTGCGCAGAGTCGGCACCGCGCTCAGGATCAGCGCGATAAAAACGATCAAGAGCCATTTCCCACGAGCCATTAGCGTTTATTTGGCTGCGTAATCCGCAGGCAATGACTGCAAACCCTCTGTCCAAAGCACGGTCACCCGATCCTCTTTCGCTTCGAACATCGAGATCGTTGCATTTGGACTTATTACTGGATCAACGCGCGCATTTAGAATCTGCGTGAGGTATTGCGACCGCCCAGCCGGATTTTTATCGCGCGTGACGAAAATCGCAAAAATCAAAAAGACGGCGAGCGACGCAGTTCCCGTCAACAACAGGCGGCGAATCGTCCACCATGTATGAATCGAAGCATTGCGCTCCCGAATGGGCATAGCGTGCTCGCACGCGATTCGTTCACGCAGTTGATGATTAAAAAACTCTTCGTTCGCCAGTGTCTGCGCTCTGAGTTCGCGTTTCAAAAGTCCGCCGAGCTTCTTGGCATCCGCTTTTTCGGCTTCAGCAGCAGCCCTGTCCGGCAGCGAAGCTTCGAACTCGGCTAGCTGCCTGCCAGTGAGCTGGCCGTCCAGCCACGCAGTCCATTTTTCTTCAAATGTTTTCATAAACGTCCCGCAGTAAATTTTGCAATTTCTTGCGCGCATAAAATAGGCGCGACATCACTGTGCCGATCGAGCACTCGAGTGCCTCCGCAATTTCGTGATATTGCATCTCTTCAATCTCTTTCATCAAAATAACGGCGCGATGTTCCGGCGTGAGTTGAGCAATCGCCTGGTCGATACGCTCCCGTATCTCGCCTCGTTCCATTGTCTCGTAAGGCAATGCGTCCGCTTTGGGCGCCGTTTTCGATGCTGGATCGATTTCCTTTAATTGGGTCGCTTCATCGAACTCGGTGCCGCCGGATTTGACTTGTCTTTTCCGCATCCAATCGATGGCGACATTCATCACAATTCGATAAAGCCAAGTGTAAAACGAAGAACGCCCGCGAAAGCGCTTGATCGACTTCCACGCTTTCACGAAAGCGTCCTGAGCCAGGTCCCAGGCGTCCTCCTCGCTATGGACCATGTTGTAAATCATGCCGAATACACGCGTTCGGTAGCGAGTCACGAGCTCGTCAAATGCTTCGGTGTCACCGGCCTGGCATCGTCTAACCAAGTCCAATTCCGAGACATCCGGCTGAGCCAGAGTCGCTTCCGTTTGCATCGTTAGACGGAGCCGACCCTATTTCATTCAACTCCGAAAGCCTTCGGAGCCGAAACGCCGCCGCCATTCACTGCGATATTCGCCCATCAGGGTGATAATGCCGTCGCGCACTTGAAAAAGTCGCTGCTGCAAAACCGAATGCTGCGTCCCGGTAACGCTCTTTTCCGATAAAAGCTGCGCTGCTGCGTCCAGCGAAATGGTGATCGCCTTAAGCGCCCTTTTTAGATACGCAATTGTCATCCCGATTTCATCGACGTCATTGCCGCTCAGAGCGGCAGCCAGTTTGGCGCTCGCCAGGGCGGAGTGCGTTGCCAATTTTATCGCAGCTGGCTCGTTTTGAAGTAACGGCTTTTGATCAAAGAGTTGGTCGATCCAAACTGTGAGCGCTAACGCAGCTTGATACAGGCCGTGCTCCTCAAACGTTTCGGCTGCTCGCGCCTCGTTCGGGTCAAAGCCATCCTCCTCTTCAGTGCCTTCATCGAGGAGCGCATCCACCTCTGCACTCCAATCTTTCGAATCCAGTAATTGCGTCCAGCCCATCTCGCGGGCGATGATTTCATCGCGCTGAGGGTCATCCAGATAGGTCTCGAGAAGTTGCATATACTTCTCGGTCTTCTGATCCTGTTCCTGGAGAAACCGCTCCCAGTCGTACTCATCCCACATCTGTTCAGACCCACCCTCGTAGCCTGCCATACTCGACTAAACGTCACTTTGTTCATTCGCGCAAAGCGTTTTGCGTGTCCTGATGTGGCGCACGCTTATAGCCTTCGATATCGCCTGCGCCTTACGAAGCTGCACCACAATAATCTCGGCGCTCATAGGGCGCCGCTAGAGAATTTGCGCTTGGTTTGCAGCCGCAATTGCCCGCAGGCCGCATCAATATCGCTACCTTTCTCGCGGCGCAGCGTAGCCGAAATTCCTTGCGCGCGTAAGATCGACAAGAACTCCTCCTGTCGATCCTGCGAAGGCCGCGACCACGACAAATCTTCAACCGTGTTGTATGGAATCAAATTCACTTTTGCTGAGAGGCGCTCTGCATGCACTGCGAGAAGATTCGCCTGATCATTGGAATCATTAACGCCAGCGATTAAGATATATTCAAAGGTGAGCCGCTGTTTCTTGCGCGCTACGTAGTAATCGCAAGCTGACAGCAACATTCCGATGTTGTAGCGGCGATTGATTGGCATGATCTGATTGCGCACTACGTCGGTGGCGCCGTGCAATGAAATCGCGAGGCGAATTTGCAAAGGCTCGTCGGCGAGCTTCCTAATTTGTGGCGCAAGTCCGCTGGTTGAGACAGTAATGTGCCGCGCGCCGATCCCGAGCCCCCACGGCGAGTTAATAATTCGAATCGCGCGCATCACGTTATCAAAGTTCGCGAGCGGTTCGCCCATACCCATGAAAACTATGTTGTCGATCCTTTCCCCGCTGGCACGCTCAATGGCAATAATTTGATCGACAATTTCGTTCGCGCGCAGATTGCGAGAAAATCCTTCCAAACCGCTAGCGCAGAATTTACAACCAAAGGCGCAACCTACTTGCGTCGAAACACAAAGCGTCCGGCGATCCGATTTTTGCCCGTAGAGGGCGGGCGACGCGGGAATCAGAACCGACTCGATCAAGTTTTCATCGCTCAAACGGAACAGAAACTTCCGAGTCGTGTCGCGCGATCCAAGAACGCGGATAATGTCCATTGTGCCGATAGGAAATCTCTCAGCCAAGCGAGCGCGTAATGACTTCGGCACATCCGTCATCTCTTCAAATGCGCGAATGCGCTTGTAATAAAGCCAGTCCATAATTTGCGCGGCGCGATAAGAGGGCTCGGCCGATTTCTCAAGCTCACTTTGAAGCTCATCAAGGAAGAGCGATTTGATATCGATTTTCTCGGCAGACGCCACGGCAAAGCTTAGTGGACAGCAAAGCTTGCATCAAACAGCCTGGAGGTTACGTTCGCTGGCTGTGACTAGACATTTTGCACTTCCAGCGGTTTTGTTTCTGACAATTGCGTTCTTCATCTCGGCTTGTGTTTCGCACGATGAAGACATCAGCGAGCGCTCGGGTTCGCAATCCGCTGCAACCGTTCCCGGCGAAAAAATTCCCGACGAGGGTGCCTTTACGCCAGGTCCTCCCGGATCCAGCGGAAGCGTACACTGGTGAGCTGGCGCTAGCTGATGCTCTCCGAGCGCTCCCTGTGGCGAAGCTAAATAGTTGCTGTGGCCTCCTCGCTCTGCCGAGACGTTCCCGCCGGGGCGTGCCCCGTACGGCGACACAGCACCGTGGCTACAACTTCAATGGTTTCCGTTCGTGAAATGCAGCAGCGCTTCGTAAACACCGGCGCCATAGTCTTTCTGCGCGACGTAACCGCCAGCTGCTCGTACGGCATCCTGCACTTCGGGAATTGCATTCGCTGGGCATGACGGCATACCGGCAACTTTCCCGTCCAACATCGAGATATCGTTGTGATGATCGCCCGCCGCGAAAATGTTTTGGCGCGGGACGTCCAGCAGACGCGACAGCTCCGCGAGGGCAGCCCCTTTGTGATAATCAGCGTGACAAAAACGCAGATAAACCGTGTTCCGTTGGTAATCCAACTTCGGATGCTCGGCTCGCGCCTGCTCGATAAATTCGGTGATGCGCTTCATTTCTTCGTCGTTCTCTGCGACGAGACCTTCGAGGCCCTCGGAATTGTAAATAAGACGCGCTTTCGTCTTTTGGCTGATAAAATCCACGAACTCAGCCATGACCGGCTCAGCTGAAGAAAATAACTCGGCGTGATCGCGTGCGCAGCGTTCGTTCCAATCGCCAAACGGCTCCCATTTGTCCCCATCTCGCCCGCGACGGAAAACATCGCGCTCGGTGGTAAGAATGAAATCCGGGTGGATCGGGAATGCGAAATCTGCCAGTCCGGATTCGAGCAGATCGACCGAGCGACCCGTATTAATCGCCCAGATCGCGCCCGCGTCACGCAATTCGCGAATCAATTCCATGCACTGCGCATCGAGAACCGGTTCGCTGACACGCGAAACGAGCGTGCCGTCGAAATCGATGCTGAGCAGTTGAATTAGTGAGTGCATTCAAAACAATTTAAGAATTGATTTCCGACATGCAATGCGTCGATTGGTTTAGGAGTTAAGATCGACAATGAAATCGGCTTACGAGCTTGCGATGGAACGGCTGGAGAAAGCGTCGCCGTCGCTGGCTCTCAGTGAAGACCAGAAGAAAGAAATCGCGGAAGTGGATTCCGTTTATCGCGCGAAGATCGCCGAGAAGGAGCTTTTCCTGAAAGATCAGATCCGCAAAGCGCAAGCTGCAGGCAAATTTGAGGAAGCGGAGTCGCTTGAGAAACAGCTGGCCTCCGAGATTCGGCGATTACACGAGGACTGCAAAGCCAGGAAAGAAAAGCTGCGCGCGAGTTTTGCTGGCAATCGCTAAATCGACAACCGATCGGTGGGTGGAACGCGCAGTCCCTTGCGCGTTGTTAAAATTTGGGCGGCGACGCCGCCAGTTGTTCTGGCATAGCCTGCGGAGCAGTCGATCCAGCTTGGCCGCGTTTTGGCAAATCGGGATCGAGGAAACCGAGCATGTGCGCACGTTTGATGGTGCGGACGCCTTCCTGTTTCTGCAAATTGGCAATACTTTGGTGGAACTTTTCCATTTTCGTCCAGTGTACTTTCGGACGGAAATGGTGTTCGGCGTGATATCCGTTATAAAAGAAAAGCCAGTTGTAGATTTTTCCATAGCTGCTGACGCCCCATGCAATCGGTTTATCGGGGTTGGCGCCGTAATGACGGTAATAGCCGTTCAGGTAGCTGAAGCAATGGCCTAGATACCAAAACGGCAGGAAATAGAAAATCACGTAACGCCAGTTGAAGAAAAACATCGTCAGCAGCGTGATCGCGAACGCCGCCAATTCGAGATTTCCCCAGACATCGTCATTCTTGCCGCGTTTGTGCAGTTCCTTGCGAATCGCGCCGACATCGTCACGGAAAAAGCTGAGGAAAACATAGCGCCATGGACTTTCCGGCTCCCCATCGTGCCCATGACGGTAGATCGACAACCAATCAACAGTGTCGCCATTTTCATCCTGTCGATCCGAATTCCCCTTGTGATGCTGCATGTGGACGGCGTCGTACATTGTTTGCGAAAAGCAACATGCGACCGACTGCGTGATTGCAAACAGACGATTCAGCAATTTCGAGCGGAAGAACGGGTTGTGAATGAAGTTGTGCCCCACGCCGTTGATGTTCGCATTGACCATCAGCGAATACATGAAACCGAGGATCAGCATTATCCATAACGGCGCATGCGGGTATAGAAAGAAGAGGCCCAGGAAATACGCGAGATGAAAAAGTCCTGTCGCAGTTGGGACAGCGTCCCAGCGCGTATGTGCGAACACCTTTGAATCTGTAGTCGGCCGTTCTATTCGAATCGCGTCGGCGCTCATGTGGCAAATCCTCGAACCAACTATTTGCCAAGGAAATCACGCCTGGCAAGTTTTGAAGATTGCCAATGCTTAATTCGCACGCCTAAGTTAGGCGCTCTCAATGTTCGCCCTTCAGCCAGAATTAAAAATTTTCACGGGCTCAGCCAACCGCGATCTGGCGGAGCGGATCTGCAAATACGTT
>QHNV01000132.1 GCA_003218535.1 Verrucomicrobiota bacterium | reverse complement strand
TCGATCAGATTGATGGCAAGATTTTTGGCGAAATGCGGCAGCCGGATCCTGAGTTCGGACCGACTCTGCCGCCCCATGACATAGCGCGCGTTCTGGGAATGGACAGTGGCGAAATTGCGTCGGAGTGGCCAAGCCAAGTCATCTCGACAGGATTGCCGTTCGCCATTGTGCCGTTTCGTAATTTGGAGACGCTGGCGAATCTCAAACCCGATGTCACTCGATTGGCTGCTCTCCTGGAGAACACCGGCGCACGGTTCTTCTATTTTATCTATTTCGCAGGATGTCAGAAAACGGCTGAAGCGCGCGCCCGCCTGTTCTTTTATGGCGGAGAAGACCCGGCGACGGGATCAGCCGCCGGTTGTGACCAAGCCCATAAACGGCTGCGGTATCGCATTTACGTCTAATCCTCTTACTTTTTCATCACTCCAAATTAGAGCATCGCACATAACATCAAGGAAGACGGTGGCATCTTTGTCTTTCTTGAGTGTTTTAAATGTTCGATTAATCCATCCAAATAGTTGGTTCGATCCATAACCTTATCATTTGATAGGAATGGTTATGATAAGGCGAGCGCTGACGGTCCTTTAATCCCACGCTTCGGTCAGCAGCACACGCGTTTCTTCCACGCCCGTTCGCCAGATTTTCACCGTCTCTTCGTCATCCCGTTGGTAAAGACCGCCGTAGTTGCCGTCCTTGAGATATTCGCGTAGCGATTTCGGATCGAGCCGCCGCAATTTTTCTGAATCGCTCATCGGCTTTTGCTCCGACGGCATGTCGATCTTCGCCAAACGCGTCCAGGGAAAATTCTCCATCCACGATGCGTGCGATGCGACGGGATCGATCGCCTGCACCTGCGCCCAGACTTTCGGCGCGTTCCACCAATTGTGAAACTTGATCCGCACGCCTGGATGATCCGCCATCCATTCGCCGATGAGTCCTTGTGCAGGCGCGTTGCCGCCATGGCCGTTAACGATCAGGATTCGTTTGAATCCCTGCTCCGCCATAGCATTGAGAATGTCGCGCAGGATCGACAGGTACGTTTCGACACGCAACGTGATCGTTCCTGGAAAGGCGCGAAAATACGGCGTGATCCCGTACGCCAGCACGGGAAATACCGGCACGCCCAACGGCTCGGCTGCTTCGACGGCCAAACGTTCCGCCAAAATACTATCCACGCTCAGGCTCAGATAAGCGTGTTGTTCGGTGCTGCCGAGTGGCAACACCGCGCGATCGTCCTGCTGAAGATATTCTTCCACCATCATCCAATTCATTTTGCTAATTCGCATGCGTAAAGTGTGCTCCGGATTAGCGCTGATTTCTATAAGCAACGCGTTGACGACAACGCGTTCTGCCTCCGAAATTGATGTTGCAGGTCCTGGACGCCTGCGAGAAATCGGTCTCGTGAAACTGTGGAAATGGGAACCCGAAAATCTTCCGCATGTCGTACGTTCGATTTGCACAGCGGTCGCAGAAGCCGCTCCGTTTTGGCGCTTGCGGCTTCCTGGCCCGGAACTCCGGCCCGGGTCGCGAAACAAAGCGCGAGTAAACTGCACTGTGGTGGCGGGCGTGTCGCCCGTGATCCCCGGATTTTGCAGGCGACACGGCTGCCGCTACAGAAGATTCGTCAGCCGACGCGGACAGCGCACGCGTGTTTAGTCCCACGCGTAACGAACTCAGGGAATTCTTTTGGATGCAAAATTCCGGCTAGAATCTCAAGGCTATCGACAATGCGCGGTCCCGGCCGCGCAAAATAAGCACTGGCATCCACCAGATAAATTTCGCCGCGACGCGCCGCCGGAAGTGAATCGAAATCTGGAAATTGCCGAAGCAGTTCGTAATCGCGCCGCGCACGATTAATATCGTAGCCGCAGAGCGCGAGAACGATGACCTCCGGACGAACGTCAAGAACTTGCTGCCACTCAATCTGTACCGATGGTTGATGCGTTCGACCTATCGAATCATACCCTCCCGCGATTTCGATAAGCTCTGGTCCCCAGTGGCCAGAACAAAATGGGGGATCCACCCATTCCATCAGGAAAGAACGCGGGCGATTTTTCAGTCTGGCTGCTCGGCGTCGAACCGCTTCAACGCGCTCCGATAACCGTATAATCACTTCATCCGCGCGTTTTGGCACACCGCACACTTCTGCGACGCGCAGAATATCATCAAAAATGTCCGACAAGCTTGATGGCTCCAGGTTCACCAGCTGTGGCGGATTTGGCAACGTTTCGGCGAGCCGCGCAACAGTGCCATAACCGACGGCGCACACGTCGCACAATTTTTGTGTGAGAATCACATCGGGTCGCAACTCACGTAGAAGTGGCTCATCAATGGTGTAAATCGTGCCGTTTTCATGCAGCGCGCGGCGCACCCATTCATCAATTTCGCAACTCGTTAGGCTTTTATTTTGCACTGGACAGCGTGTTACGCGCCGACGCTCATTTACTTCGCTGGGAAAATCGCATTCATGCGAGACGCCAACTACGTGGTCCATCAGCCCAAGAACGGCTGCAATCTCGGTCGCGGCTGGTAAGAGCGAAACAATCCGCATCAGCTTTTCAGCCTACTCAATTTCCAGACATGAAACAGTGCGGCCACCATTCGCGTCGTTCGCACCTACCCGCCGGAGCCCGCCAGCGAAAGCAGGTATTTCGCGGGCAGCTCGCTCGCTCGTGTCTATCGGCCGTTAAAAGCTGTGGCAAGCTGCGGCGGTAGAAGTCGCCTGACGCCTGCCGTCGAAATTGCTTTGTTTAAAGCTGGGTTTGTATAAGCGTTACCGGGTGAGTTTCATTCGCACGGGTTTTCGTGAGATGGCGCTGAAAATCAGACGTCAGCGCACGCGCGTGGCGCTCCGTCACCAGCGACGCCTTCTTCAGAGAAGCGAGATCAATCTGGGCCGGGAAGGCACTGCTCAAGCGGCAAATTTTCCCGAACTGCGGAACGAAATCGTCGCCCTAAAAAAGCTGGAGCAAGAACAAAAGGAACTCGCCCTTCGCATCGCACAACTCGAGGAGGGGATTAAAAAAATCGAGGTGGAACGGCAACAAAACGCCGACGATCAAAATGCGGCCATCGCCAAACTGGAATCCGAGAAAAAACCGCTGTTCCAACAGCGGAATCAAGCCAAAACCACTGCTGGTGTTTGCGAGCGCGAACTGGCGGCTGTGGAGCGCCGTATTCGAGAGAACGAAGCCGCCGACCGTGATTTGCTAAAGCAACTCTCGGATTTACACGCGCTCGATCCTGCGCCTCCGGATCTCCAGGCACGGACTACGACCATTAACGCGCGGCGGGCACGTCTTCCGGAAGAACGCGCTGAACTTGTCCGGGCGCGCCTTGGTAGCGCAGACGCTGCACGGCTGGCCAAGGAAAAATTAGCAGCGGCAGAATCGGAGCTTGCCGTAGTGGAAAAGAAAATCGAGCGAGTCCGCAACGAGTTTGAAGCACGCGATCGAAGGTTGAATGAAAATATCCACCTACAACAGGAGGCAGTGCGCGAAGCGCGCACGCGTCATCACAAGGTTGAGGAACGAAAGACTCCCGCATATTTGAATATCGGCCGGCATCTTGCTGCCCAGAGCATCGCGCCTCCCAACGCACCACACCTGCTTACCGAGGCGCATCGACACCGCCACATCGTGGACCAACTTTTGCAACACCGGGCAGAGCTAACAACGCTCTCCAGCCAGATCGATAGGCAGGAGCTGCGAAAGTTCTACTTCAGCATTGTTTCTGTTCTGGCGCTGCTGGCGATTATTCTGCCCGTTGCTGTCAAATCCCCGCGCAAGCGCGAGTGGTTGCCGCAGGAGACAGACATGATTTTGTCGATCAACATCGAACAACTCGAACGAGCTGAGATGCTAAAACGCTGGCGCAAAGATCAACCAGAGGTCTGGCCAAAAGTCTGGCTCGGATTAATTGGCGCGGCTGCTTCAACGCCCGGCTTATCATTGCCTCATGACGCGGTGCATATCACTCGCGCACTCAGCACCAACGAGCCGGGGACGCCACGGGAGTTCATCCTGATGGAGGCCCGGCGCGACATCTCCAGCGCAATCCGGACAATCGGAGCCGATCCGACTTTCCAAAAGCGCGCCATCAGTGGTTTGCCGATTTGGGAACGATCCTCCGACTTTGCGATGGCCCGCGTAGGACCGGCAACGCTCGCGATTGGCACTCCGAGGGAAGTGGACGAACTCGTTCTCGTCAGGCTTGGAATGAAGCCGGACCTGAAAATCACTGATCAACTCTTCAACCGGTTTCAGGCTCTTGATCGCGAGAGTTCCCTCCGGCTGATTTCCCGGAATCCACCTGATTTCGCGCGCGTTTTTCATCCCATCTTTCCCCGCGAATTACTGGACGCTTCACAATTACTTGGTCTTGCTGTAAGCCTACAAAATCCAGTAAAAGCCAAATTGCTTCTGAAAATGAATTCGCCAAAAGATGTGGAAAACTTCGCCCGAAATTTGCACGATGAGCCGCAACGCTGGCTGCGATTAGCGGATTCCGAATTAACTCTTTCTTCCCAATCGCCGGAAATTCGAAAGCAAGGCGGCTCGAATCTGGAGCTGCGTTTCACCGTTCCTGAGAATAGCGCGCGGCTCCTTCTGGAACGCATTGCGAAAGCCGATGCGGGCGCGGCGATCACAGCACACTCATCGCGCTAGCGCTGCCTAACAAAATAATAAGATCGAGATGTCAAATTTCTTCCGAACATTCGAGTTTAATCTGAGCCGTCGAACCACAGGCGTATTGTTTCTCCTAGCTCTCTTCGCTGCCGCGCAATTGCGCGCAGAAGAGGAAGTGAAATCCAATCTGGTCGATATTAAATCGGTTGATCCTTCAATTGTGATTGAGCTTCGATACGCCGGAACGCACAATCCCCTGCATCGTCGGTTATATCCGCCTTCCATGCGGGCGCTTGTCCAGCCGAGCGTAGCAAAACAGTTAGTCGGTGCGCAGAATTTCCTTCGTCATTACAAATATGGACTGAAAATTTGGGATGCATATCGACCGGAATCTGTGCAGCGCCAGCTCTGGCAGGTCGTGCATGACGAGTCGTACGTTACCAACCCTGAGGATGGAGTCGGGTCCCTGCACACATGGGGCGTTGCGGTTGATGCGACGCTGGTAGATGCCCGGGGGCGATCAGTACGGATGCCCAGCGATTTCGACGAGTTCACACCGGCGGCTATGCTTCATTATCACGGAATGGACTCGCTGATCGGATCGCACCTGAGGCTTTTGCAAACGGCGATGGGACGCAACAGGTTCTATGGCCTGCACACTGAATGGTGGCATTTCATCAGTCACGATTGGAAAATTTATGTCCCATCAGACGAGGCGCAAATGACAGAACACGCGTCGAAGACCGAGCCCAGCGGCAAGTTATAATTGATTCCGCTCGACGCGCGGAAGCCGCCAAACCATGATCAACATCGTTTTGCGCGATTTGCGCCAGCCGGAATACGTTCATGTCTTGCTTAATCCGTTGCCTGTCTATGGCCTGCTTATCGCCTGGCTCGGCTCGATCATCGCGTTGATTCTAAAGAGTCGCCGCGCTCAGATCATCGCATTATTGCTCGTCCTCATCAGTTCTCTCTCCGCCTGGCCGGTCTATGAATTTGGCCAGCAAGCGTATGATCGTGTCCTAACAATGGCGGATGAAGATGGACGTGCTTGGCTCGATGAGCACAAAGATCGTGCCGAGGATCTCATCTGGATTTTCTACGCGCTCGCGGTATTGAGTGCGATTGCAATTGTGGCGCCAATGAAATGGCCTAAATCATCTGCGCCGCTCGTAATGGGAGTGATTTTGCTCAGCGCAGTGACATTGGGAACCGGCGGCTACATTGCCTACGCTGGCGGGAGAATTCGGCACCGCGAATTTCGGAATGCGCCAGCGCCGCCAAAGAGACCAGAACACGAACACTAAGATGGACAGTCCTCCTGCCCAGTTGTAGGACAAGCGAGGCGCTTGCCGTACCATTTCCCCGCGTGACCATGGACCTCAAGCGCGCCGAGCAGAAGATAGAAACGCGCAGTGAATCGCTCAAGAAACCGCTCGGCCTTTCCGACCTCGTTCTCACACAAATTCTGTTCGTTGTCGGCTCGAGCTGGGTCGGCGCAGCCGCAAAACTCGGCCAAGCGCACCTCTTTTTTTGGCTCCTTGCGATTTTGCTTTTCTACGTCCCGCAGGCTGCGGTCGTGATTTATTTGAGCAACCAGATGCCGCTCGAAGGCGGCATCTATCAATGGGCGAAGCTCGGCTTCAATGAATTTGCCGGCTTCATCACCGCTTGGAATCTCTGGCTGCTCTCCATCACCGTCATCGCACTCGGCGGAATGTTTACGACCACGAACATTTCCTACGCCATTGGTGCTGCCTGGATGCCAAACAGCAAATGGTGCGTCTCGCTAATCAGTTCTGTGTTGGTCGTCGGGCTGGGCTGGTCCTGTGTACGTGGTTTATCATTAGGCAAATGGCTCCACAACATCGGCGCGTTTGCCATGCTCGCGGTTTACGCCGCGCTGATTTTCCTGCCGTTGCTCGGTCTCGTGCGCGGTGAACTCAAAAGTTATCAGCCGCTCCCGCTCGCGCTGCCGACGATGTCCATCTTTTATTGCCTGAACATTTTCACGAAGCTCGGCATTGGCGCACTAAGCGGCTTCGAATACGTTGCGATTCTCGCCGGCGAAACGCGCGCCCCTGCGCGCGACATCGGCCGCTCCGTCATCATCGCCTCGCCTGTGATCGCGCTAATGTTTATTCTCGGAACGAGTTCGGTGCTTGCATTCGTCGGCAATAGTCCGATCGATCTCATCGGCCCGGTTCCTCAAACCCTGCGACTCGGGCTGCACACCTTTCCGATTGCCGGCGCGATCGCGTCGATCGGGATTTTGTTGATGACCACGCGCACGATTTCTTCGACGAGTGTCCACGTCACCGGTAGCTCGCGACTACCGATGGTCGCCGGCTGGGACCAACTGTTGCCGGCCTGGTTCTCGCGGCTGCATCCGCGCTACAGAACGCCGATTAATTCGATCATCTTCGTTGGCACGCTTACACTCGTGATTGCGATCTCGAGCCAGATCGGCGCCGGAATCCAAGAAGCGTTTCAGTTGGTCGACAACGCAGCGAACGTGTTCTACGGCATCGTTTATTTCATGCTCTTCGCGATCCCGCTGTTCGGCGCTGCTGCGATCCGTTCCGGCGCGCCAATTTGGTTGCGGGTCGCGGCTCTCTGCGGCGCCGGTGTTTCACTGCTCGCGATTTTCTTCACCGTCTATCCCATCATCGACGTTCCAAGCCCGTTAATTTTCGGTGCGAAAATTGCAGCGGTTACAGTGACTGCTAATGCAATTGGTGCGGCGATTTTCGCAATCGGAGAGAGAAAACGGAGAGCTGTGGTCAGCTAGCGCAGCTTTGACCAACCCACCTCAAATAATCAGGAAGTCCGCCGTCGATCTTAAAGCAGACGATCTCCGGGACCTCATAGGGATGAAGCGAGCGCAGCTTCTCCTGAAATGCGACTTGTCGGTCCTCGCTCAATTTGAAAAAGACGAGCGTTTCATTTGCGGTTTCAATTTTACCTTCCCAGCGATAGATCGACTCGAGATTCGGCAGGATGTTGGCGCAAGCCGCGAACTTTTCGCTGACCAGTTGCCTTGAAATCCGTCGCGCCTTTTCAGCGTCGGGAAACGTGCTGAGCGCGAGCAAAATTTTCTCGGCCATGCGTCAAGCCCGCGCGGCGGCCTCATACCGTCTGGCTGGTTCGGCCCGGCAAATCCAGCCACCACCGAGCACGATATCGCGATCGTAAATCACTGCCGCTTGTCCCGGGGTGACCGCGCGTTGCGGCTCGCGCAGATGAATGCGAGCGCGATTGTCCTCCAAAGGAACGATGGTTGCGGCCGCGCCGGGATGGTTATAACGGATCTTGACGGTTGCCGTGAGGGGCGTTGGCCGGAGACCGGGCTTATCGATTCCGGCTACAGGGTGCCAATTCACGCGGTCGATTTCGAATTCATCCACGGCCAGATCGTCAGCGTCACCTACGATCACTCGATTGGTTTCCGGATCGAGATGGACCACGTAGCGCGGGCGGATCGAGCCGCCGGGCAATCCTTTGCGCTGGCCAATCGTGAACAGCTCGATGCCGTCGTGGTGCCCGATAAATTTGCCGTCGACATCGTAGATCTCGCCGCGATGAAACTCCGAGTCGTCAAGATGCGATCGCAGGAAAGTCTTGTAATCGTTGCCGGGGACAAAACAAATTTCCTGGCTATCGGTCTTGTCGGCCACTTTCAAGCCTAACGAATGCGCGATCTCGCGGATTCGCTGCTTTCTCATTCTGCCCAGCGGCGTGAGCGCGCGACCCAATTGCGACTGGCGCAGACTAAACAGAAAGTAGGACTGATCTTTTCGTGGATCGATGCCTTTGCGAAGCACCGCGTAGCTGTAGCCGGGATCGATGATCCCGGCAGAGCTAAGCTGGATAAATGCATCTGCACGGCCGGGGTCACCGACCTCGGCTACAACGTGGTCAATGATCGCGTAATGGCCGGTCGCGATATAATCGCAGCCGAGCGCCTTTGCTTTGCTCCACAGATTACCAAACTTAAGTTTTTCATTGCACATCACACACGGATTCGGCGTACGTCCCGCTTGATATTCGCTGGCGAAATAATCGATCACCAAGCGCTCGAATTGATCGGCTTCATCGACCACATAATGGGGAATGTCGAGCGCATGCGCCACACTGCGCGCATCAGCCACTGCTTGCGGCCCGCAGCATTTGTCTTCCGCTCGCGAAATGCAATCCTGCGGCCACACTTTCATGGTCACGCCTATTACTTGGTAGCCCTGTTCCCGCAGCAAGTATCCCGCTACGCTGGAGTCCACTCCACCGCTCATACCAAGAAGAACTCGCTGTTTCGTTCCGTTCATCGAAACGAAGAATTTCGATCAAGAGAGGCGTGAGTCAATGAACTGTAGCCGCCGACCTCTTGGACGGCGCACCTGTGCGTGTTAGCAAAGCTCAGCGCCGCGTTTCGCATCGAAACATCTACAGTTTCGGCGGCCGGCTTAAGAACGGACTTGCGCGCAAGGTAAATCGCCATGGCAAATGCGCCGAGCGCGTGATGCCGATGCGCTTGTCCGTCACGACATCGAAATTTGCCTGCGCGTTCGACACGAAGCAGTGGCGCGAATCAGCGCATAAATCCATTTTGTGATGACGACCTGTGATGCCAAGTGCTTGCGTTAGTTTCCCCGGCCCGGAGCAGAGTTGGCGTAGGTCGTCGGTGCTCCGACGTTTTTTCATCAGCTCGATGCCACGCCGCGGCTCAATCGCGCGAATCAAAACGAATCCATTCGCATCGCCTTTCACCAAAACGTTCAGCATCCAGTGCACGCCATAATTGAAATAGACGTAGGCGGCGCCAGGTTTGTTTCGCTTGATAAAGCTGCGCGCGCTCGGCCGCGTAAAAGTATGCGCAGCTTCGTCATCGATTGCCGCGTACGCTTCGACCTCAACGAGGATCCCGGAGCAATCGCCCCAGACCAATTCCGTGCCGATGAGTTCACGCGCGCAGGTGAGCGGATCGCGCTGAAAAAATGCACGGCGAACGAGTTGCTTCTTCATGAACGCATCCGCAGTCTCCGCAAACGGGAAGTGTCCGCAGTTGCGGACTCAAAAGCCTGCGGCCTTATAAAATACGGGTAACGTCACCTCGCATGCCACTGGTCTACCATCACGGAACGCGGGAATAAATTTCGCGTTTTTAAAATCCGCCAGAGCCGTATCGCCAAACCCGAGAAAGGGCGGTTCCTCGGAAACCACCTTGATCCCCTGTAAATTACCGTTGGCATCAATCTTCATCCCGAGCTCGACCATACCATCCACCTGCACTCGAACGTTTTCCGCCGGCGGATAATGGAATCCCGTAAACCCTGAATCATTCCCAAAAAAAGGTTGTGGCCCAACAAAGTCATGTTCCTTCTCGAGTTCGTCGGCTTCCTGGTTGGAAAAAATGCGCAGCCGCGGTTTTCCATTGACGACGCGGAACGTGACCGTGCCATAATAAATCGCGTCCACCAGCTGATGATTATAAACCGCGGGAATAAATCTTGGATTAGACGCAGGTGAGATCCACTTCTGCAATTCCTGCTTTAAAAAATTCGAATCCGGCGTGCCGCGGTAGATCGAGCTCCACTCTACTCCACCGTCTTTTCTCACCGCACACATGAACATGATCAGCGCATCCTTCTGGCCTTTGCTGATCAAGCCCCGCCCGTCGATGCGATTGATCAACGCATTTGGCCCCTGCCCGAGTAACACCGGGCGATACATCGGCAGCTGAGCCTCTGGGGTAGACGGCGTGGTGCTTTCTTGCGACAAGGCAAGATCGGCAATCGACAGCCAAGTAATCAGGGAAAATGCGAACGCACGCATGGGCAACTACGCAAGCGGAGCACCGCGTTTTTTCAAGCCCGAACTAACAAAGGTTTACGCGGCTGCCGCCAATTCTCGGCGAGCGGCAATTCTGTGAACAACTTTGTGGCGCCGAAAATAATCGATCAACGCATCACGCGTTTGCACAGGATGCATAACACAGTTCGCCGACGGCGTTTCGAGCAATGCACGCAATTTCATGAAGTGATGTCCAGCGCTGCGCGAGTCAAAGCTGTTAAACGCAATCACGTACTTTTTGCCGCGGTCGAGCCGACGTCCGTCTCGCAATGTCATGGACGTGATTCTGCGATCGTAACCGCGGCCTTCCGACTTCACTTCAATGCCCAATAAACTGCGTCGTTCGTGGCTGGCATACATGTCCTCCATTACAGCTTTGATTTCATCGGGCGAGAGCTCCGCCGTCACAATGTAATTTTCGTAAGGAATGACATTCCAAACGTCGTCCACGGTCTTCGGGCCAGCGACAAGGTTGGCGTTTTCATCGAACACGCCGTGCATGACACCATCGACCGCCACCCCTCGCTCCAGCAGTGCTTCGTTGATCGCTGCGCCGATCAGTCTCTCGACGTCGCTCGGTTGGCCGAACCGGCTACGAGCGTGCAACGTCTCTGCTAACTCGCCGATCGGCTCTGCGAGCGCGGCATCTGATTCCGCAAGCTGCGGTTTTGCTCGGGAAATGATTGCGTGATCGAGATGAAAACGGTTGTCCATCAGTTCGCAGGTCGCTTCACGAGCGAGTAACTTTTTCGAATTCCGATCAAACAAAAGATTGAGGCGCCCTACATGAATTCCGAAGTGATCTGCCTGCGTCAAGAGCACGCCGTTGGTAAGGCGGCTCGTGATCGCCTGATGAGTGTGACCGGCGATAAAGGCGGCGATCTCGGGAAACTCGGAAGTCAACGCCATCACGGCATTCGCAAAATCATCGCCACCGGTGCGCGGCTTCAAGCCCATATGACCCGTCAGCACCATAGCATCTGCGCCTTCTCTCTTGGCCTGCGCAATCGCGCGGCGCACGGACTCAACGGGGTGTTGAAAGCCAATGTCGCGGGTGAATTCCGGCGGAAGCCAAAACGACATCCCCGGCGTGGTGACCCCGATGATCGCAAGCTTGACCCCCGCGATGTCCTTCAAAACGAACGGCTGAATTTTCGCGAGTGGATGTTTCGCGTCGGAAAATTCCCCCGCGAGCTTTCCTTCCAAGACCGTGTTCGCAGCCAGCACGGGCATTGTTGATCTTTGCAGCGCTTGATGGAACGGCTCGATTCTCCAGTCGAATTCGTGGTTGCCAACAACCCACGCGTCGTATTGGAGATAATTAAACAGATCGATCATTAGCTCGCCCTTGTTTCGCAAACTGACCTCCGTGCCTTGATAAACGTCCCCGACATCGATCAAAATTGAGTTGGGATTCTCTCGCCGCCAACGCCGAATCTGCGTCACACAACGCGCCAATCCGCCCCGATCGGGATTTCCATCGTAATCTGAGGTCGGCAAAATGTGGCCGTGCAAATCCGTCGTGTGCAGGATGGAGATACAAACCGTGTCAGGATTGAGCGCCGCAACTGCGCTGGCCAGAGTTGGCACTGCGCTGAGCAAGCCGGCCCGGGCAGCAAGTTTCAAAAACTCCCGCCGAGTCCAGGATCTGTCCGCGTCAAACATCGCTTACTTCAATGCATGGGCATTTTAGCGCCGCACCGACCGTTGTCTCAATGAAAATGCTGAAACTTCAGTGCCTTGACCGTAAGACTTTTGAGGTGATGATTGCCCCGCAGCCGGAATAAACTCATTCGCCATGCTCAACGAAAATTCTATTGCCGATTTCAAAACAAACCTGCGCGGGCCCCTGATACAGCCGGGTGACAAAAATTATGATGAGGCGCGCAAGGTGTACAATGGAATGATACATAAAAAGCCGCGCTTGATAGCGCGTTGCACAGACGTGGCGGATGTAATTCGTTCAGTAAATTTTGCGAGGGAAAATGATCTGCTTCTTGCTATTCGCAGCGGCGGACACAACGCGGGAGGCTTGGGAATTTGCGATGATGGCTTGGTCATCGATCTTTCGCCAATCAAATATACGCGCGTCGATCCCTCAGCTCGCACCGTGACGGTTGGCGGCGGATGCACCTGGGGCGATGTCGATCATGCCACCCATGTGTTCGGACTCGCTACTCCCAGCGGGATTATTTCTACCACTGGAGTCGGTGGATTAACCCTGGGAGGAGGAATTGGCCATCTCACTCGAAAATGTGGGCTGACCATCGATAATTTGCTGTCGGCTGATGTCGTATTGGCAGACGGAAAATTTCTGAAAGCCAATGTCGATGAGAATTCTGATTTGTTCTGGGCCATTCGCGGCGGCGGCGGCAATTTTGGCGTCGTCACTTCTTTTACATTCAGGCTGCATCCCATCGATGCGCTTTATGCGGGGCCGATGCTGTATGAATTGAGCGAATCAGCTGAGGTAATGAGATGGTATCGCGATCTGATCCCGGCCGCGCCTGATGATTTGAATGGCTTCTTCGCGTTTCTCACGGTCCCACCTGCTCCGCCTTTCCCTGAACATCTTCACATGAAAAAGATGTGCGGTGTGGTCTGGGCATATGCGGGGCCTCAGGAAAAGGCAGAAGGAACATTCAAGCCAATACGCGCCTTCAAGAAGCCGGCGCTCGATTTCGTCGGTCCGATGCCGCAGCCAATGTTGCAGAGCATGTTCGACGCACTTTATCCTCCGGGCTTGCAGTGGTATTGGCGTGCCGATTTTGTAAATGAATTGAGCGATGACGCGATTGCGCAGCACATTCGCTTCGGTGAGGCGCTTCCCTCAATGCATTCCACCATGCATATGTATCCTATTAATGGAGCTGCATCACGCGTAGGCAAAACCGATACTGCCTGGAATTATCGCGACGCTAACTGGGCGCAGGTGATGGTCGGTGTCGATCCCGATCCGGCAAATAACGAAAAGACGATTTCGTGGGCAAAGAATTATTACAATGCGGTGCACCCCTACTCGGCTGGCGGAGCATACGTAAACTTTTTGATGGGGGATGAAGGAGAAGAGCGCGTGAAGAAAACATACGGAGACAACTACGAGCGACTTGTTGCGATCAAAAATAAATACGATCCTCATAATCTCTTTCGCGTGAACCAAAATATTAAACCGAGCCGGAAATAATTGGAGGCAGCTACATCTCGATGAATGCTGACGAATTACGGTCTTTGCAGGCGCCGCTGAAAGCGAAATATCGAGAGCGTCCCGACACCGCGTTAATCACTCTTCGGGCTGAAGGGCGCGTCGGCGAAAACATCAGTTGCAAAATCGAAACGGGAAAAGCGCGCGTCGAAGCCGGGCTTCATCCAGCGACTGGCGGCGATGGTCTCAGCGCTTGTTCAGCGGACATGTTACTCGAAGCACTCGTGGGATGCGCGGGCGTGACGCTGCGCGCAGTCGCTACTGCTTTGGGCATTGCCTTACGCGACGCCAGGATTCAAGCGGAGGGCGATCTGGACTTTCGCGGAACGCTTGGCGTCTCCAAAGACGTGCCCGTTGGTTTCAAGCAGATTCGATTGCATTTCGACCTGGACACTGACGCTACTGAAGAACAGCTCGCGACGTTGATTCGCCTGACCGAACGCTATTGCGTTGTTTACCAGACGCTGAGCCAGCCGGCCGCGATTAGCGTCTTGCATACCGCTATATCGCGCTAAAGTAACCCGTATGCCGTTATACATGGACATTCACGAGGTTCCGGGAGGCGTCAGTGCCGAGGATGTCGCCAAAGCTCACGCCGAGGATGTTAAAATCGAGGACAAGTACGGCGTTCATTATCACAAATACTGGGTGAACGAAAAGGCTGGGAAGATTTTCTGTCTTTGCCACGCGCCAAACGCCGAAGCCGCCATCCAAGTTCATCGCCAAGCCCACGGCATGGTCGCGGACAAGCTCATTGAGATACAGCCCGAGCTCGCGGAAGGATTTCTTGGCGGCGTCGAAGTGAACGAGGCGGGAGCGGCCTTAGTCCCTGGCGCAGCCAACGAAAGAGATCCGGGAATACGAACTGTCCTATTCACTGACATTGTGGATTCGACGACATTAACTCAAACGTTAGGCGATGAAGCAGCGATGGCGCTGCTCGACTTGCACAACGCCGTTGTCCGAAATGCATTGACTGGCTTGGGCGGACGTGAGGTTAAGCACACTGGTGACGGCATTATGGCGTCGTTTCTATCGGCGGCAGCCGCGGTAAAATGTGCCACTCAGATTCAACGCGATCTGGCCAGACACGAGAAAAACCAGCGTGACCACAAGCTGAAAGTGCGAATTGGAGCCGCGGCAGGTGAGCCGGTGGAGCAGCATCGCGATCTGTTTGGATGCACGGTCCAACTTGCCGCGCGGCTATGCACGCATGCAGCACCGGAGCAAATCCTGGTGTCGAACGCGCTTGCCGAACTCTGCCTGGGCAAGGGATTTTCATTTCAAGACGTTGGAGAAGTCGCCTTGAAAGGTTTCGATCGCCCAGTTCGCGCTCACGCTGTCGTATGGAGCGGCACCGCCGTGCCAGCGGCATAATAAACATTCACGCTGCTCATGCAGCTCGATGGAATTGATCACGTAGCTCTCGCAGTGAGCGACGTGGAACGCTCGGTTCAATGGTATATTGATATCCTGGGTCTGGAGCGGCAGCACGAAGGAATGTGGAATGGCATTCCCGCGTTCGTCGGCAAAGGCAATACTGGAATTGCTTTCTTTCCAGCGCGCGGCGGCGATTCGAAATCCAGGCCGCACAACAACATCCGCAT
>QHNV01000162.1 GCA_003218535.1 Verrucomicrobiota bacterium | reverse complement strand
GTCGAGAGTTGAAGCGCCATCGGTTTTGTCCGCCAAGCCGGAAAGATTCTTCAGGTTTTCTTGAGCAGTTTGCGAAGCCGGCGAGTGGTTTCATCACGGTTGATTTTGCTAGCCGCGACGTCGAGCATCAGTTTTTCCCATTCGGCGCTGTCCGGTAACGGTTCGATTCCATTGATCCGCAAGAACACGACCGCCGCGATGAGAGCGGTGCGTTTGTTTCCGTCGATAAACGGTTGGTTCTTACAGATGTAAAACAGATATGCAGCGGCGATTTCAACCAGATCGTGATAAGGCGACTTGCCGCCGAAGGTTGATTGCGGTGCGAGTACCGCCGATGCAAGAAGATTTTCGTCACGAACGCCCCCCAGACCACCGAATTTGCTGATGGCTTCGGCATGAATCTTAACAACGGTCTCGATGCTGAGATGAAAACACTCTTCGGGCGTGGCGCTCACGCCAATTTGCGCAGCGTCTTACGATAATCGTTGGCCGTCTTTTTAATGACGGAACGAATTTCTTCCGTCGAGGGGCCGGAGCGTAGCGGCATCAACACGATGGCACCGGTGTGCGGCACGACGGTGATATCGACTTGGTCTCCAATTTTAACGCGCGCGAGATCCATCAAAGCGGTATCGAAGATGATCCCCTGAGAGTTTCCGACTTTCGTGATGGTCTTGGTCATCGCGTAATACTATGTTTTACGCAGCTAATTTGTCAAACTTACACGGGAGCTGAGAAGCTGAGACCTGAAACGCGAGGCTACTCCGAAAGTGTTCGCGAGCGGGCGGCGTGACACGTTGTTGGAAGCGGTGATCTGTGATCAGTGATTGTTGAGAGCGTAACGCTGCGTTGGAGCCACGCCTCTTTACGAAGTTGAGAGTCGAGACCCCTTTTCTTTCCGGTCGCCGTAGCGTCCCGGTTTTTCTTGAACAGCGGTTACTTCGCGAAATCTCGCACCGCGAATGGCGACGGCGCGTTGATGCAACGCGTCAAGCATCCGCAGCTTCTCGACAATCGGAGCGGTCGCGAGTCGCTGGCGCAAAGCTCTTTTGCTTTTCCAAATGCGTTCGAAATCGAAATCGTTCTTCATTGAAGAAATTGTCGCTGAAACTCGCGCCACGTATCGGTTAACCCGTGACGTTCTACTAATTCTTCGAATTTCTTCCGGTCAAGCGCGTGAGCTTCGATGAACTGCAGCAGGCGCGCTTTGTCTTTGGCGCGTCCGGTTTGAAGTGCGAGAGCGGCGAGGTATTCGGCAGCCAAGACTCGCGCAGGCTCACCTTCAACATCGACTTCGACAGCATTATCCAATGCTTCTTCGAGAAGAGGCCCGCTTACGGGCAGAAATTGAACCGGCCAGCCACTGATGACGATGTACTCGCCTTCCATCTTGCAGCCGAACCCTCTGAGGTAGTCGAATATCGGGGTGGGAGAAACAATGATGCTTTCTTGCTGCGGTTTGAAAGCAATGAACACGTCAACATCGAGCGTGCTGACCGGCTCCAGGTAAAACGTCGCTCCGACTGCCCCGCCGATGGCGTAACGTTTGATCACGCCGTCCCGCTCTATCTGATTCAACATGACGATGACGTCCTGGATCTTCATGCCGCGAGTGTGAGATTGAGCTCTTCCATTAGTAGCCAAAGTTTCTCGCCGAAAGCTTTGTAGATCGGGCCGAGAACGTTATCGGCTTCCAGATGCTCGCGATCGCGTCGCGACCTGGGCTGACCCGCAACGCTCGAGAGTATGAAACCGGCTTTCTTTGCTTCGACGATGCCGACCGGCTTCCGATCAATCAGCAATAGATAATCACAGCGGCCTTTCTTTAACGGGACGTCGCGTATGGCGATGCCGCGTCCCGCCGATAGGTTTGGCTGTTCATAGTCCTGAATAATCGAACCGCATTTCGTAAGCAGCGAATCGATGTTCTCGCGCGCGAGTTTTTCCGGGGACTGCATGAAAGCGCCGAAAATAGCACAAATCTAGCTATGTGAGGAGCAGAAACAGAAGAAAGGATGAAGACGGAAAATTAGGAAGGAAAAAGAATGAGTTAAGAAACCGGATACCGGAGAGCGGATACCGGAAAGACGGAAAATTGGGAAGGAGGAAAACGGCGCTGACGCGCTAATGTTTGATGTCAGAAGTCAGAGCGCAGCGATCAGATGCCAAGACGATCTCTCAACGCGTTCCGCACTCTATCCATTTCTTCAGTGGTCAGCACTCCAAGTCGTCGCCCAATGTCTTGCCCCGACGCGTTTGGGGGGGACCAAGCCACCCTTCATTTCGACGATGTGAATAATCCCGCTGGGAGATACGACCGGCAAACCTTTGAAAGCCGTCTATTAATTGATGGGAGATCCACGCAACGTCGCGCACGCAAAGAAGGTCACTCAAGAGAAGCAGCATAAAGCCAAGCATGCTCAAAAGACTGGTGCGCCACCGCCGATCAAGAAGACGCAAATTGAGGAAACGAAATCGGCTGCCACCGAGCAAAGTACTGCACCAAAGCCGGAGACAGAAAAGCCAGCTCAGCCAGCGGACTCCGCGCAATTAGAGAAATCGCTCGCCGTCCTCTCCAAGCTCAAAGAATTGGAGTTTCATTCGCGGGCGAATCTTGAAAAACTGGCTGAACTGAGCCTCACCATCGAGGAAGAGCTTAAGCAAAAAACATTTACGGAGGGGATCGACGCGGTCTATTCGGCGCAGGACGCATTTCAATCCAAGATCCTAAAATTGATTGAAGATTACGAAACAGAATGCGCCCGGTTGAGACCAGCGGGATAAAATTTCGGATCCTGAAATTCTCGGTTTATGCGCGTAAACGAGCCTTCAGTTTCGAATAACACTTGTTAGTCAACAGTCAAAAATAAGCAAGATATGAAAACGAAAAACTTATTCACAGCAGCGATAGTCAGCGCGGGCTTGGCCTTGAGCGTAAGCGCACAAGCGGCCGGAAAGAAACACGAAGAGCAAGCCATCAGTGCTTCTGATGTGCCGCAAGCCGTGCAGCAGGCTGCCAAGTCTGAGGCCAAAGGCGGAACAATTGTCCGCTGGGAAAAAGAAGGCGCCAACTATGAAGCCGTTATTCAGAAGAACGGCAAGCAGACCGGCATCGAAATGGATGCCTATGGCAAAGTCGTGAGCAGACACGACGAAGCCAAAGAGCACAAACAAAAGGCCGGTTATTAATCGGGCGGATCGCATTATTACCAGCGCGAGTTACGAATCGCGGCGAAGCGGCATTGTTCCTAATGACGTCTTCGCCGTTTTCGCGCCTCTTGCCGTTTTGTAGCTGGGGTCGATGACCCCGGATGTGGCGGGAAGAGAATGACCTGCAAAGTGCCGGGATCAGCGATCCTGGCTACAGCTTACGCGAGCGCGCGGACAACTGCATACACTACCCCACCCCCGATGGCGGCGACGGCAACCAAAGCAACATCGCGCTTCAGAAACGCGATCAGAACAAAAGCCACCGCTGCGATGATAATCGCGGGCCAGTTAACGAGTGCGGCAGGGATCAAATCCAGAGATACTA
>QHNV01000161.1 GCA_003218535.1 Verrucomicrobiota bacterium | reverse complement strand
GGTGATTGTCTCCCGTGCGCTGCCGGATGCGCGCGACGGGCTCAAGCCTTCGCAGCGACGAATTCTTTACGCGATGCACGACCTGTCGCTTTTTCCAGGGCGGCAACACCGCAAGTGCGCAAAAATCTGCGGGGACACCAGCGGTAACTACCATCCACACGGCGAAGCGGTGATCTACCCTACCCTTGTGCACATGGCTCAGCCCTGGGCGATGCGCGAACGACTCGTCGACGGTCAAGGCAATTTCGGTTCGGTAGAAGGCGATCCGCCGGCGGCCATGCGTTACACGGAGGCACGCATGACGCATCTCGGCGCCGCGCTCATGACCGATATGGATAGAGACACGGTCGATTTTGTCCCGAATTACGATGAGACGCGCACTGAGCCGACAGTTTTTCCCGCCGCGTTTCCAAATCTGCTGGTAAACGGCGGAACTGGAATCGCGGTCGGGATGGCGACTAATATTCCGCCGCACAATCTCGCCGAGGTGATCGACGGAGTTTGCGCGCAGATCGACCACCCGGACATCACATTGGACGAGTTGATGAAGCATGTTAAGGGCCCTGATTTCCCTACGGGTTGCATGATCTGTGGTATCGGCGGCATTCGCCAGTACTTCGAGAAAGGCCGCGGAAGCCTGAAAGTTCGCGGCAAGGCCGGAGTCGAGGAGCTCAAAGGCGGCCGCCAGCAGATTGTGATTACGGAGATTCCCTATGGCGTGAACCGGGCGACACTGGTCGAGCGCATCGCCGAGTTAGTGAACCAGAAGATTCTCACCGATATCAGCTACGTTGGCGATCAATCGGACGAAAACACCCGCATTGTCATCGAGCTCAAGCGGGACGCCAATCCGAAAGTCATCATCAACAACCTCTACAAGCATACTGCGCTGGAAAGTTCATTTGCAGCGCTGATGCTGGCGATCGATGGCGGACGCCCGAAGCTACTCTCGCTCAGAGAAGCGAACGCTTGCTATATCGAGCACCGTCGGGAAGTAAACTTCTCGCATTCGAGTTCACGAAACGACAGGTCGATCAGCTCGGCATCGTGATTCGCAATCCAGCGCGGCTGGTGGAAGGCCGTTACGCCTTTAGCGAGCAGCAGGCCGACGAGATTCTCAATCTGCGTTTGTATCAACTCACCGGCCTGGAACGGGAGAAGATCGACAAGGAATACAAGGAAGTAATTCAGTCAATCGAAGACCTCCGCGACATTCTCGCGAAAGAGCAGCGTGTTTTCACCATCATCAAAAAGGAGTTACGCGAGATTCGCGATAAACATGGATCACCGCGGTTGACGCAGTTCGCGCTCGATGAGGGCGAGATCAACATGGAGGATCTCATCGCCAACGAAGGCTGCATCATCAGTATCACACATGGCGGTCTTATTAAGCGGACGGCTGTGAGCGCATTCCGCGCGCAACGCCGCGGCGGAAAGGGAGTCATCGGCATGCAAACACGCGAGGGCGCAACCGAGGAGGAAGAAGGCGATTTCGTCGAGCACCTCTTCACGGCCACCACGCACGATTTCCTAATGTTTTTCACGCAGTCGGGACGCGCTTATGTCGAAAAGGTGTATGAAATTCCTGAAATGGGTCGCGCTGCCAAAGGGCGATCCATCGCCAATATTCTGGAGTTACGCCCCGACGAAAAAATCGCGGCGACGATCCGAGTGCAGTCTAGAAAATCAGGCAGCGGCCCGAATGTCGTTGATCAAACTTGGGACGAAGACCTGCACATCGTTTTCGCGACGCGATCTGGTATCGTCAAAAAATCTAACCTTTCCGATTACGCGAACGTACGCAAAGGCGGCATCATCGCCATCCAGATCGAAGAAGGCGATTGCCTGATCGACGCCAAGCTCACCAATGGGGACAACGAGGTTGTTCTCATTACGAAAAAAGGCATGAGCCTCCGCTTCCACGAAGAGCAGTTGCGCGATCAAGGACGAAATACCGTCGGCGTCTGGGGCATTCGACCAGGGAAAAACGACCATGTCATCGCCATCGCGATTGTCGATCCAAATGCGATGCTGCTCGTGGCCGGTGAAAACGGTATCGGCAAACGAACGCCATTCGATGATTACCGGCGCCAATCACGCGGCGGCAAAGGCATCATTACCATGAAAACTGGCGAAAAAACCGGTGCCGTAGTCGGCGCTCTTACGGTTCGCGATTTCGACGAGATAATGTTGATCACAAACAAGGGCCAAATGGTTCGGACGCGCGTGAAGGAGATTCGCGTCGTCGGCCGGAATACAATCGGCGTAAAACTGATGGACCTCCGTAATGGCGAAAAGCTGCAGGCGATTGCACCCGTGGTCAGTGAGGCGGAAGAGGAAGCGCGAGTCGTAGAAACAGTAGTGGATCAAAAATGAAAAGGAAGACTGTTTTCAGTCTTCCCTGCGCAGCGAGCATTTGCCTCGCGCTTAGTAACTGCCTGCGTCCATCGCTGGTTGACCCGAGAGGCTACGCGTATGCGTTTTTGTCATCAAAAGCGGAGGCGCCCCTGTAACGGTAGTCTGACGCGTTGTGGTCGTCGTCGTCTCCGGTTCGCTTGAGCAAGACACCAACATCATGCCGATCATGCAAAGGGCAGAAATGAGGATGATCGATTTCTTCACAGTCGTGCTGACTGGGAAAACGATAACTCGGAAAACGAAAAAGGAAGACCTTTCTAGTCTTCCTTTTTTCCTATCGATCATTGCCTTAGTAACCGCCACCCCTTGTATGTGTCGTTATTGTTGTCGAAGCAGGGGGCGGCGTGGGCTCTGTCGTAACAGTGGTTTGACGCGTGGTGGTCGTGGTCGTCTCGGGTTCGCTTGAGCAAGACATCAACATCAAGCCTAACATCGAAAGCGCAGAAATCAGAATAATCGATTTTTTCATAGTGTGAGTTGCTTCTTTAAAAACAATTCGTCACAAGCGGCTCCGAAAGATGTATTAGAACAAAGAATTCTCTCAAATTTCGATCCTGGCGCGTTGCCGCTTTAATTCGCCGCGTTTCCGTTTCGTTTCCAAAATTTTTGCCTTGAGCGCAGCTGGCCGCGGTGACTTTCTTCGACGCGCCTTTTCACGGGTAGCGATCTCGACCACTCTGCGCTTTTCTTGCGCTTCTTCGATTGCGTCAAGCAATCGTACCCGCGCCAGTTTGCGGTTGACTGCTTGCGAGCGCGAATCCTGCACCGTCACGCTAATTCCACTTGGCCGATGACGCAGCGTTACTGCGGTTGCAACCTTGTTGACGTTTTGACCGCCCGGGCCGGAAGATCGGGCAAACGTCTCCTCGAGGTCAGCATCGCGAATACCAAGCTTTCGCATTCGCGCGGCTACGACATCTTTCGAGATCAATCCATTACTCCACTACTCCGTCACTTCGATCCCAATCCGAAATCCGCAATCGGAATGCCGATGGCCGGACTCGAACCGGCACGGGCCTGTTACGGCCCAACGGATTTTAAGTCCGTTGCGTCTGCCATTTCGCCACATCGGCGCCATGATAAATCACCTTAGCTGCGTTTTGTCTTGGTGACCAATCTGCATTTGCTCAGAATCACATTCAGAAAGCGGTGTCATAGCGCCGCATGACGACGTTCCCGCAATGAAATTCATGTTCGCGGCAATGAGATCTCCGCTCTAACCATCCCCGCAGGTTGCTTCGGTTGCTCTTCCTTTCGAAAAATCATCCAGACACCCGCCAGCACGAAGCACCCGCCAAGGAGTGACCAGAGAGAAAATCTCTCGCCACCGATCGCCCATCCTAGCGCGACAGCGCCAGGCGGTGTGATAAGTGAGATTGCTTGCAGCCGAGCCACAGTCATTCGCGGCAGCAGCCAGTAAAGAAGCAAAAATGTGAGTGCTGAGCCGATCACGGCCAGGTAAAATAAACAAAGGATCGACAGCACGCTCCAATGGAAGCGCAACGGACTTCCTTCCAACAGAAATCCGATTACGAGCAGCGGCGTCGCACCGAAGATCATTTGCCAGGCGGCGATCATCGCCGGAGCTAATTGGATTTGGCGCACTTTAAGCAGTACGTTCGAGAACGCTGCCCCGGCAGCTCCGAACACGATGCCGAGGCCGGCCCAGAATGCCATTACTCCGTTCAACCCGAGCAGCCGCCCGCAGATTGTCGTTACGCCGCCAAGCGCCAATAACGCGCCGGTGAGCTTATCCAAGCGCAGCGGTTCGTCCGGCAGCATTAGATGCGCGAACAGCATGCCAAAAATTGGGATCGTTGCTTGTAACACAGCTGCCAGCCCGGATGAAACGTGTAGCTCGCCCCAAAAAAGCAGCCCGTAATTTAGGGCAAACATCAACACACCGGTGAATGCGAGGACCGCGTAATCCAACGCGCGCTGGGGCAACAAGCGCACTCGCCCAGACGATACTGCCAGAAGAACCAGGATCGCGATAAGAAAACGGATTCCTGCATAAGAAATCGGAGGCAAATCGCGCAAGCCGACCTTGATGACGAGCCAGGTCGAGCTCCAAACCGCGCAAAGAGTGAGCCACGCTGCAGGCACACCCCATCGAGCTTTGTGGTGCCAATGGCCATTTGATTGTATGCTCATTCTGTTGGTTGACATTTCTTTGTTTAACCGCCGCACAGTGCCCTGGACAAGATTGCACTCGGGTGGACACGTGCCGCTGCAGGGTATGGAAGTGGAGGCTACGCGCGAAGCAAGACTCGTTTACGCTACCCACCGCGGCTTGCGCTTTTCGTTAAACGCGGTAATGCCTTCGCGCGCTTCTCTCGATTCGCGCGCCTGCAAGTGATACTTCAGCGCAAGATCGACATCTTCTTTCACGGAACGCCACCAAAGTTCCTCGATTAGCCGTTTCGTTTGCGCCAGCGCATCAGGGGCGCCTTGCAAAACTGATTCGGCGAACTTGTGCGCTTCACTCATCAGATCCTCTTTAGCGACAACGCGGTTCACGAGGCCGATTTCCTTTGCGCGTTCTGCGTCAATCAATTCGGAGCTGAGCAACAACTCGCGCATGTTCCGTTCCCCGACTTGTCGGCGCAAAAATGTCATAACCAGACCGGCTACCAACCCGCGACGCACTTCCGGATAACCAATTCTCGTTCTTTCCACCGCGATGACAAAATCGCATGCCGACATGATCCCCGCCCCGCCGGCCACCGCCGCACCATGCACTGCTGCGATGGTGATCAGACGCGTCTGGCTCAGCGTAATCAAAATGTTAGCGACCATTTCTCCAGTAACATGTGCTTTCGTCTGATCGGCAGCTTCTTTTAAATCCAGACCGGTGCAGAAGGCCACACCTGCTCCGCGCAAAATCAGTACGCGCTCCTGAGGTTGCTCCGAGATAACTTTGATCGCGGCATTCAGCTCGTTGAGCAGCCGGGCATGTTTTAGGGTCAGTAGTCAGCGCTCGGTAGTCAGCGATCTAGACCTGGATGACGCCAGTGTGAAAGTGTCCTTTGGGAGTCGGACGCGAGACGTATTGCAGCAACTGGACGAGAATGTCTCGTGTCTCATGCGGCTGAATGATTGAGTCCACCCAGCCACGCGCGGCACCGTAGCGGATGTCGGTTTGGTCTTCGTAACTTTGTTTCACTCTTGTGCGAAGTTCCTCAAGTTCGTCCTGCGTAGCTTTTTTATCTCCGCGCTCGCGGGCACGGGCGAGAATCGCGAAGACGGTGTCGGACGCCTGGGCGGCGCCCATCACAGCATAGCGCGCGGTTGGCCACGCAACGATGAATCGCGGGTCGTAGGCTTTCCCGCACATCGCGTAGTTGCCGGCACCGAATGATCCACCGACGACCACCGTGATTTTCGGAACCACAGAATTGCTCACGTCATTCACCAGCTTCGCGCCACTGCGAATGATCCCGCTCTCTTCTGCATGGCGCCCGACCATGAAGCCGGTGACATCCTGCAAAAAAATGATCGGCAGCCTTGTCTGGTTGCAATCCATGATGAAACGCGCCGCTTTATCGGCGCTATCGGAATAAATGACACCGCCCATCTGGATGCCCTCCTTTTTCGTGCGAGCTTGGAGACGTTGATTTGCGACGATGCCGACGGGTCGCCCGTCGACGCGCGCATACGCAGTCACAATTGTCTTGCCGTAATCCGCTTTGTATTCATCGATTGAGTTTGCATCGACAACGGTGGCGAGTAGATCGCGCATGTCGTATTGCTTTTGCCCGTCGAAGCTGACCAGATCATAGACAGAATCCGGATTCTTCGCCGGTCTCGCTGTTTCTCTCGGTGCGCGGGCCGCTTCGGATTCCTTTGCTTCGGGCAGCAATGCAATGAGTGAACGAAGACGCTTCAGGCAGGAAGGGTCGTCCTTTTCATAAAAATCAACCGTCCCACTGATCTCCGCATGCATTTGCGCGCCGCCCAGTTCCTCCTGATCGACAATTTGTCCAATGGCGGCTTTGACCAGTGAAGGCCCGGCAAGATACAGGCCGCTTCCTTTCGTCATCAAAATTTTGTCGCATAAAACGGGAAGGTACGCGCCGCCCGCGACGCAATTCCCCATGATGGCTGCAAACTGAGGAATACCGGCGGCGGAAATGACCGAGTTGTTGCGAAAGATGCGGCCGAAATCAT
>QHNV01000160.1 GCA_003218535.1 Verrucomicrobiota bacterium | reverse complement strand
GGGTGCGAAGTTCTTCCAGTATGGCTCATACATCTGCTTAAGCGGGCCAAAACGCGCGTTCACGAACTGGTCGCGGAACGTGGTGCCCGGACCCAGAATGACTCCCGCTTGTTTGCCGTTGGTCTCGGTGAGCACACCGAAGTATTCATGGCGCAGGCCAGCGTTGATTGTGAGATTCTTGCGAACTTTCCAATCGTCCTGAATAAACCAGGCAAAATCGCGTCGGCGAAAGTGCCTGAGTCGATTAGGGCTACTGAGAATGTTCTGGCCGGTGGAGGGATCGATTTGGAGCTCTTGCAGATACGGACTGTCGGCGACGAAGTCCGCCAGACTGAAAAACTCATAAAACCCACGCGTGACTGCACCGAAATCTCCGGTCTCCAAGTCTTCGTTGTATTCCAGGCCAAATTTCAGGCCATGGCGCCCCGAGCTCCGGATCAGTGTGTCCCTGAAGTTGAAAACATTATCGGTGAAGTTCAATGGCAGGTAGTAGTCCGCCCCAAAGCCAAGGGTGAAATCGTCCAGGACTATGTTGGGAACATTTGGCGGGAACGCATGGGCGAAGGCGCGGTTACGCAGGTAGCCGAAGCGGAAATCGTCATTTCGGAATACGTTGTCCAGGCGGAGATCATATTGATCAGTGGTTATGCTGTTCACTTTCTGCCCTGTTCCAATCCCAATATCCGGTGCCCCATTCCCTTGGATTCCAGGCTTACTGCGGTGCTGGGATCCGGCGTCGGTCCAGCGAAATTCTGGAAGAGGTAATTGGAGACACTGTCGGGAAAATTCGCAGCGACCCAGTTGCGCAATTCTGGCGTCTCGACATTCACTTTGCGGGTCACGCCACGCCGTTCCCGAAAACCTTCATAGGCGCCAAACCAGAACGTTTTGTCTTTGCGGATCGGTCCACCGGCCGTAAACCCGAACTGGTTGTGTACCAGCGCCGATTTTTGTTGCGGATCGAAATAGTTGCGGGCACCAAGCGCTGCAGTTCGGTTGAATTCCCAGGCAGAGCCGTGGAAACCGTTCGTCCCGGACTTGGTTACTACATTGATGATCGCGCCGAAATTACGACCGAACTCGCGCCCGAAATTTGTCGTGGATACCTGGAACTCCTGCACCGAATCGAGAATGGGTGAGATTGCAGGAAGTCCGCCAGTGGAGCTGTCGGTATTTGGCGCTCCATCCAGAATGAAATTGGTGGAGCGAATCCGCTTGCCGTACGATACGAACCCTAAATCGTACACTGATGTGTTGTAGTACGTGGGGATCTGGATACGCGCAGGCTGGGTGCCCGGTTCCAGCACTGGAAGTTGGTAGATATTCCGCTGCGTAAGCGGGAGTTCTTCCAGTTGCTTTCCCTCCACGACGTGCGTTATGCGAGATTCTTCAGTGTTGATGTCGGGAGCGCTACCGCTGACCTCTACCTTTTCGCTTACCTGGCCCACTTGCAGCGTGATATTTACACGCGAAGTCTCACCAACGTGCAATACGACTCCCGGAGTTAGTGAGACCTTAAATCCCGGCTTCTCTACACGTATCTCGTAGGTTTCGGGGACAAGGTTGGGAAGGCGGTAAATGCCATTGGCCGATGTCTTGTCGGTGCGGATTTCGTTCGTAGCCTCGTTCCGTGTTGCAACGGCTGCATCTATTACTACGGCTCCGGCACTGCCTTGTACCGTGCCTACCAGCGTAGCGTTGGTAAGTTGTGCTTCTGAGGACCCACTAAGGATCAGTGCCGCTGCAATCAGGCTGGCAAGGCATACGAGCACACCACGACGCAGGAATCCTCTCTTCATTCCTCACCCCCTTATTCGATTGTCCCCACGTACAGCAGCGATCTCTGCGCGGAAAAGAACTATTTCTTCATCTTCCGTGTCCTTTTCTCTGTCCCGGATTCCACGTGTTCGTGCCCATCACTCAAACCTCGCAGGACAATGGCGCGTAACTCGTCGATGATCTTGCCAGAAGACTTACGGGTGCGACCTTCCAGCCGGTCCAGGATTTCGCCATGTTTCTCCACCAGACGGTCCATATCCCAATGAGTGTGCCCTTGCATAGCTTGGATCCGGTAATAGGCAAACTGCCGGATCGAGATATGCAAGAGAGCCTGTTCCAGGTACGGATTTCCGGAAAGACGCCAGATGGCCTGATGAAACTCGAGATCGGCATCAATAAAGGATTGAAAGTCGCGGTTGCGGGCGGTTTGCAACATCCGGTGGAGGAGTTGTTGCAGATGGCCAGTCGCGCCCTGGATGTTCTGCTGCAAAGCCAAGCGCACCGCCAAGCCTTCCAACTCGCTTCGCACCAGATAAATCTGGCGGCTTTCTTCATCGCTCAACTTGACAACAAACGTGCCCCGGTTCGGGAACTTGACCACCAGTCCCAGGTGCTCGAGTTCTTTCAGCGCCTCGCGCACAGAGGACTGCCCCACTCCGATTTGCCGAGCAATGCGAAGCTCGACCAGTTGTTCTCCCGGCTGCAGTTTTCCGATGTAGATCGCGTGACGAAGACGCTCGGCGACACGGCGGGCGAGCGGCTCCGCCTTGACGCGACCCAGGACTCTTTCGACATCGCTGACGAGAGTAGCCATAAGAGCCGTGATAATCTATTATCGATAATCCAGAGTTGTCAAGCCTTTTTGTTCACACTCTCCTGGCTTGAGGGATGCGCATGGCTCTCAGATTTGTTTCATAGGCGATTCCATTACGACTGGGACTGGTGACCACACAATGCATGGGATGGCCGGGGCGCATCTGCGGTGCCGCCTGCTCCAGAGGCCATGATGTCACGCTGTACAACTTGGGCGTGCGCGGCGAGACCTCACAGGACATCAAACGTAGGTGGCGTGCCGAGGCGGCGCCGCGCATGCTGGCGGGTATGAATTGCGCGATGGTCTTCGCCTTCGGTCTTAACGATTGCGTCCTGGTAGATGATGCAAAGCTCAGGGCGGAGCCGGGACAGACCGCCATCAATGCCCGGGCGGTTTTGACTGAGGCCAAGGCATGGTTGCCATCGCTCTTCATCGGCCCAGCGCCGGTGGATGACACTCGGAGTCCACCGTTGCTCATCGCCGGGAAGAAAATCCGAATACAAAATATCCAAATTGCGGAAGCTAACCAGGTCCTAGCCAGGGTGATGGCCGAAATAGATGTCCCATATCTGGATGTCTTTACCCAGTTAACGGAGAATCCCCAATGGCACGAACTGATGAAGCAGGGTGACGGGGTGCATCCACCCGGGCAAGGTTACGATCTGCTGGCACAATCAATCCTAAATTGGGAGCCTTGGTGTCGACTTCTTGGGCAGCCATCGATTCCCTGATGCAGCAATGAAGAAACCGTTCTCTTGTTAGGAGGATAGATTGCAGTTTGCCGCGGCCATCTTGTACGAAACGGGTGGGCCTCTTGCCATCGAGCGAGTACAGATTGGTGAACTCAAGACATCAGACGTCCTGGTGAAGGTCCATGCGAGTGGCCTTTGCCATACTGACCTCGAAGTTATCCGAGGCACCCTCAAGGCCCCGCTGCCAATTGTCCTGGGTCACGAAGGGGCTGGCGTCGTTGAAGCTGTTGGGAACGGCGTTACGGGAGTCAAACCTGGCGATCATGTGGTTTGCTCGTGGAATCCGAACTGCGGCCATTGTTTCTATTGCATTCAGGATCTGCCTATCCTGTGCGAGGCTTACGCGCGCAACAGCTCAAGAGGGCAACTCATGGACGGCTGCACCAGACTGAGCTGCAACGGTGCAAAACTCCACCACCATATTTTGGTCTCATCACATGCCGAGTATTGCGTCGTACCGGAAGCGGGAGCCATACCGGTCTCCAAGGACATCCCGTTGGATCGGGCCTGCCTGATCGGCTGCGGCGTAATGACGGGCGTGGGCGCGGTGGCGCGGGTCGCGAAGGTCTCCCCAGGTTCCAGCGTGGCAGTTTTCGGGTGCGGGGCGGTGGGCCTTAATGTAATACAAGGAGCGTGCCTGGTTCAGGCCAGCCCGATTGTCGCCATCGATGTGGACGATCGGAAACTTGAAATAGCGAACCAGTTTGGTGCGACCTCCACGGTCAATCCTACACGCGACGATGCAGTGGATTCCGTACGTAACCTGACGGCAGGGCGTGGGGCAGATTACAGCTTTGATGCGGCCGGAAACGAAAAATGCCTGCAGCAAGCCTTGGAAGCGGTGCGACCGGGAGGATGGATCGTCATCCTTGGTAAGGTCAACTTTGATTCGTATGTATCGCTGCGTTTCGGCTCTTTGATAGGCGAGAAACAGATCACACGATCGAGTTATGGTGGAGCGCGTCCGTCTCGCGACTTCCCACTTCTGGCCCAATACTATCTCGAGGGAAAGCTGAAACTCGATGAGTTGATTAGTCAGCGTATTCCTCTCGCCGAGATTAACAACGGCTTCGCCGCTATGAAGAAGGGCGAGGGTGTTCGGACGGTCATTACCTTCCCAAGCTGAG
>QHNV01000159.1 GCA_003218535.1 Verrucomicrobiota bacterium | reverse complement strand
TTCCGGCAAGCGAATCGTAAAACAGGCGCCTCCAGCGTCACAATTCTCGCCCCAGAGCTTTCCACCGTGCGCCTCTACAATGCTGCGGGCAATCGCCAGTCCCATTCCGGTTCCTTCGGCTTTTGTAGAAAAGAATGGCTCAAAAAGTTGCTCGGCCGTTCCGCTGGGAAAGCCAGGGCCAGAGTCACGCACGCTAACGAGACTGTCTCCATTTCCATCACGACTCGCCCGAATGACAAGGCGTCGCGCGTCGGAGGGCATGGCGGTCATTGCTTCGAGTGCATTGATGGTGATATTGAGCAGCACCTGCAGCAGCTGCACCGGATCTGCCCAAACCTGGCCCGGATCGGAATCAACTTCGGCTGTCACAGTCACGTTCTTCCCCAGAGCCTCGGCGCGGACAATCCGAAGGAGGTGGTCAATTTTGTCATTGATGTGGATCATGGAGCGGCGAGGCTTGGCCTTGCGTACCATATTGCGAATACCTTGGATAATCTCACCGGCACGGCGCCCGTCAGCCACGATGTCGGCCAGCAGATCGTGCAACTCCTTGGTTTCGAGTTTACCCGCCGCCATTAAGCGTTGACCGGCGCTGGCGTTCGACACCATTGCTGCAATCGGATTGTTTACTTCGTGCGCCAGTGACGCCGTAAGCTCGCCCATCACCGCGACGCGTCCCACGCGGGCCAGTTCCATGTGTTGGAGCTCGTACTCCATCTCCGCCTGCTTGCGCGCGGTGATGTCGATCACCGATGCCAGAACAAAGAGACCTTGCGCGGTGGGGATCGGATTGAGTCCCACTTCGACGGGGAATTCGCTGCCGTCTTTCCGACGGCCAAAAAGATCGCGCCCGGCTCCCATGGCGCGGCTGCTGGGTTCGGAAAGAAAGCCTTTGCGATAGCCG
Source organism: Verrucomicrobiota bacterium (assembly GCA_003218535.1). Classification (GTDB taxonomy): domain Bacteria; phylum Verrucomicrobiota; class Verrucomicrobiia; order Chthoniobacterales; family UBA10450; genus Udaeobacter. The sequence continues at coordinate 3,301 of QHNV01000159.1, read as the reverse complement.
GCGTGTCGATCGCGGAAACGCTCTGGAATCAACGTTTCGATAGCGCAACCGATCAACTCGCTGAGTGAATAGCCGAAGATGGTTGCGGACGGCGCGTTAGCGAAGTTGATCACGCCGGCTGAGTCGACCATGATCATCGCATTCGGCGCGGCATCGAGCACGAGCCGGAATTTTTCCTCTGCGAGCTTCTGCTCGGTGATGTCAGTACAGGAGCCGATGTAACCAATGAACGCACCATCGGAGGCGAAACGTGGTGTTCCAGTATCCAGAATCCAGCGAAATTCACCGTCACTTCGCCGCAAACGATACTCCATCGTGAACGGTTGGCGCGCGTCGAAGGAGTTTCCGTAGACTTCGAGACAGTGCTCTAAGTCGTCCGCATGAACACCTTCAGTCCAACCTTTGCCCAGTTCCTGCTCCATTGTTCGTCCGGTAAAATTGAGCCATCCTTTGTTGAAGAAGGTGCAAAGCTTGTCTGGGCCCGACATCCAGATGAGCACGGGCGCGGCGTCGGCTACCGTGCGAAAACGCGCTTCACTCTCACGCAACTCTTCCTCCGCTATTTTGCGCTTAGTGATGTCGCGCGACACTCCGCGTGCGAAGGCCGGTTTCCCACGTTCGTCTAACTCGACGCCGCCATAACCCGCGATCCAGCGTGTGCTTCCGTCCGGCCGCGTGATGCGATATTCGGTTTCAAGCTCGCCGCCACCGCGCTCGAGCATGTCCCACACAGTCTGCCTCATACGTTCGCGATCCTCGGGGTGCACGGCCTGGAGCAATCGGTCAAAGGTCACTGACTCCGAATCCGCAAAGCCGAACAACCTTCTCCATTTCTCCGTTACCCAAATTTCGTCATCCCGGATGTTCCAAAGCCATAGACCGAAGTTCGCCGCGTCTGCCGCGAGATTAACGCGCGCTTCGCTTTCCCGCAGCGCCGCCTCGCTTGCCTGCAACTCCCGCGCTAGCTGTGCTGTCCGAAGCACGTCGGCGCTGAGCGGGTAGCCCACAACGATCAGAATACCGATATAGACGAACGTAACTACATAGGGCATCTGGAGGACACCAGCCTCGACCAGCCGTGCCTGCATGACCGCGACCATGGCAGCACCAACGATCCCGATGCCAAACAGCATCGCGCGCCGGCGATTGCCGCGCCGCCACAGCGTGGCGGAAACATCCACGATGAATACGAGGACCACCAGATCGGCCAAATTCAAAACATGGTTCAGCGGACTGGTCGTGCCTTTCGCAAGCGAGAACGGTTCTCCCCACGGAGTCTGCACGATCCGAAGTCCAGAGATCTCGCTAAAGACCGGACTGAAGGGCGAGAAAGCGTCGATGATCACAACCAACAGCCAAGCGATCGTAACAGCCATGGCGAAAGAACGCCGGCCGTGACCAAAATAATTCCTGACGTACCAAACCCATGAGACCACGAGAAGCGCGACCGGCACGAACAAAGCGCGAAGTGCAAGCGCGTACCCCTCCACGGTCGTCGCCTTCAGCATCACGAGCTCGGCGAGAGCGTCCCCTGCCGCCCCAAGAGCGCAGAGTGCGAAGAGTAAATGCGCAACCTCCGAACGCCTCTTAACCCAGATCGCCAGATGGGGCACCGCCATGGTAACGCACGCCGACGCAGCCATTGCCCAGATGATTGTGATCCAGTTCATCGGCAGAGATGACGCCGCTCGCAATTGAACGCGAAGAACGACTTTTTTGACGGTTGCGAAGCAGCCTCTGCGGAAACAGAGGAAACAAGCAAGCTTGCTAGCACGATAAGACGCCGCATGACGCGTGAGTGAGTTGGGATAAGGAGGCTAACGAAGCCAACTGTAAATAAATATCAAGGCGGAGTCCTCTTCATTTCGACGACGCGACCAAGCAGGAATTCAGCACACCACCCCTTCTACCAACTTTCAAGGTGCCGTGCCGCTAGGCGTTGGCCCATCAATGATTCAATGGGAACACCCACCATTTCGCGGCGGCTTCGCGTTCTTCGAAACATCTCGACCTCCAACGGCGAGTAATCGGTCAGGAGGGCGTGGATTCTAACGAGATGGGCAGCCTCTGGATGCGTAACATAAAACGCCGACTTTACCGGTGCGCGTCCGGCACAGGAAAGACGCCGGTGAAGAGCGGCATGAAAAACATATTTGAAAGTAAGGTGAAAAGACTCGATGGCCGAGAGATCGCAATAGCGATTGAATGGCTGAGCTGCCATGGTTTCTCTTCTGAGCAGATCTACTAGAACCTTGTTTACCGCAGCTTCATCAAGAATGCCGCGCGGTCGCCAGGCAACGAGCCAAAGATCTTCGTGGAACTGGACGTCTGGCAGGATTTCCATCCCCTCTCCTATCACATCGCAAGTCCAGACCGAGCAGCAGCCTCCTGGTTATGAATCTTCCCGGTAGTCAGCTACCTTTTACTCCTCCTACGAAGCCAGGGAGTGAGAATAATAGCAGCTAAAACGACTAACTCGACCACTAAGGTAGATGTGTCGTTGGTCATTTATCCCGCGTAGCTACGATAAACCAGCACCCTAAATAGGTGATTCCCAGACAGACCAAAAATGAGACAACTAGCATTAGAACATGTTCCATAGTCTCTACCTCGCGATTTGAGGGCGCGTCGAATAGCAGCGATACACTCGTTGGATCCCTTTCCCATCGAAGTGAACTTCACTTCCAGAAGGCGCGATTCGCAGCAAAGTGTGACGCCTGCGGGCTGCCGCAACGGGGAGAGCGGAATCGTCGAGCAGCTTTGACGCCCTGAGCGCGCGCCACGGCCAAGTGAGGCTACTCCAAAAGGCGGCACGCATGTGCTTGCGGCGGGCGCGGCGCCGGGCCAACTGGAATACTTTGTAGCGCTGGTGTTGCAGCAATATGGCCAGCAGTCCGCTTTGTGTGAGGGTCGGGGTTGATTTTCTCATAACGTAGTTTCTTTCTGTTTTTCTTGTCCGAAGACTGGACGATTTTCGCAGGTTTCGAGGGCTCCGCCTATGGGAACTTGGTGCAATAAGGAAACCAGTAAACGTCTGACGTCGAACGTCCACCCATCAAACGGCTAAAGGCAGAACGGCAGAACATTGGGCATAGGTGCTGCCAGGGTACTCCAAACGGCGGCACCCAGGTGCTTGCGGTGCGCGCGACACCCGGCCAACTGGATTACTTTGCGGAGCCGGTGTTGCAGCAGCACGGCGAGCAGCCCGCTTTGCGTTAGGATTGGGGTTAGGTTTGGCATAACGTATTTCGTTTCTGTTTTTCTTGTCCGAAGACTAATTTTCACAGGTGTCGCGGGCGCT
>QHNV01000158.1 GCA_003218535.1 Verrucomicrobiota bacterium | reverse complement strand
AGCATGTCGCCCTACGCGCGGCAGTTTGTTGAGCAACTCGAAAAACCCGATGTTGATCTGGTCAGCGGGTTGCCGCCCAGTGTGGCGATTGAGCAACGCGTTACGCGCGGTGGCGGCAAATCGACAGTCGCGACAGTGACCGAAGTTTATCATTTCCTTCGTCTGTTGTTTGCGAAAACCGGAACGCAATTTTGTCCTCACTGTGATTTACCGGTCGCAAAGCAGAGCGTGGCGTCGATCGTGAAACAAATCGAAGCGACCGCCAAGCGGGAGTCGCTAAAGGTTCTCGCGCCGCTGGTGAAAGCGCGCAAAGGTTTTCATACCGATGTCGCGCGCTGGGCAGAACGCCAGGGATTCGACACGCTGTATGTCGATGGACGATTGCTTCCAGTCTCCCATTTTCGGAAACTGGAGCGTTTCAAGGAGCATACCATCGATGTGGTCGTGGGCGTGATCGACTGGAAGCGAATCGCGAACGCGAGCGACGTTGCTCGGCGCGCGCTAGAGATCGGCCGCGGCACGGCGCGTCTGCTCGATTCGAAAAATCGGCTCGCTGTCGTGAGCACGGAGATGAGCTGCCCAAACTGCGGCCGCGCATTTGAGGAGCTCGATCCGCGTTTGTTTTCATTCAATTCACCTCATGGAGCGTGCGAAGACTGTGGTGGGTTCGGCGAAATTTGGGACCAGAATTTCCAAACGGCTGCGAGCCGCGATGGCGAATCAGTGCTGGAAAACGAGATCGCCGCAGAGCGTGAATCGGAATGGATCGAGGAAGGCGAAGCGCGCCAGTGCTCAAGTTGCCATGGCTCGCGCTTAAACGCCGTGGCGCGTCACGTGCGCGTGCACGGATACACTATCGATCAATTCACGAATCTTTCGGCGAGCGAAGCAGCGCGCACGATCGGTAGCCTGAAATTTAAAGGAACGCATCAAACAATCGCCGCAGGTCTTGTCCCTGAAATTCAACAGCGATTGCGATTCATGGAAAAGGTCGGACTCGGTTATCTCGCTCTTGGGCGTTCCGCAAAAACATTGAGTGGCGGCGAGTCGCAGCGAATCCGTCTGGCCGCGCAGCTTGGTTCGAATTTGCGCGGCGTCCTTTACGTGCTCGACGAACCGACCATCGGTCTGCATCCACGCGACAATGTGCACTTGCTCGGTACGCTGACCGCGCTGCGGAACAAGGGAAACTCGCTAATTGTTGTCGAGCACGACGAAGAAACAGTGCGGCGAGCCGATCATATCATTGATCTTGGGCCGCGCGCGGGAATTCATGGTGGTAAGGTGGTGGCCGCGGGAACGCTGCGCGACATCGAGAAGAATCCAAATTCCGAGACCGCCCGCTGCCTGCAAACGCCGCTGCGCCATCCCATCCGTGGATCGCGCCGGCCATTGCGCGATGTCGAAAACTGGATGGAAGTCAGAGGGGCCAGTGCCAACAATTTGAAGAACATCGACGTCCGGTTCCCCATCGGAAGGCTTTCGGTGATCACCGGAATTTCCGGAAGCGGCAAATCCACATTGATGCACGATGTTTTACTCCCGTCAGTTCGAGCAGGTCTGGGGAGCGCGCGCGTCTCGCGTGCTGGCGATCGCGTCGCGCGATCGCGGACTTCCCTTATGCGAAGCAAGGACTCCCAATTTTATTTTAAGGAAAGCCTGTTTCGGCGCGACGCCGAAACCAACACGCAAGACGCGTGTGCTCCCCAGATTGCCGCCGTGTATGAAGTCGATCAATCGCCGATTGGAAAAACGTCGCGCTCGACGCCGGGCACTTACGTCAAAGTGTTCGACGAGATCCGGAGTCTTTACGCACAACTGCCGGTCTCGCGCGTGCGCGGGTATTCAGCGAGCCGGTTCTCATTCAACGCCGAAGGCGGGCGATGCGAGACTTGCAAAGGTCAGGGCGTGATCAAACTGGAGATGAATTTTCTGCCGCGCAGTTATGTACCATGCGAAGATTGCCACGGCCGACGTTACAACCCGCAGACGCTGGAAGTTCTCTACAACGCAAAATCCATCGGCGACGTGATGGAGATGACAATCGAAGAAGCAGCGCAATTTTTTTCTGCACACCCGAAAATTGCGCGTCCGCTTTCGCTGCTGGTCGATACTGGACTTGGCTATCTAAAGCTGGGGCAACCGAGCCCGACTTTAAGCGGCGGCGAAGCGCAACGGCTCAAACTCGTGACGCAACTAAAACGCGGGGTGAGCCGCGCGGCGGATGAGCGGATCCGAAAAATGCGTAAGCCGGGATCGACATTGTATTTGCTGGAGGAACCTACCATTGGCCTGCACATGGCCGACATTAAACTGCTTCTCAACGTGCTCCACCGCCTGGTGGACGAAGGGAACACCGTGATCGTGATCGAGCACAATCTCAGTGTGATCGCCGAGGCGGATTACATTGTCGATCTTGGGCCAGAAGCCGGCGCGGGCGGCGGCGAAGTTGTCGTGACTGGCACGCCCGAGCAAGTTGCCAAACATCGCGGCAGCCGCACCGCGCCATTTTTGCGAAAAGTTCTACGGAGGGAAAAATTGACCAGCCATTGATATACATTATGTCTATACATCATGGTCCGGACACAGATCTATTTGACTGAAGCGGAACAACGCGCGCTGCGTTCGCTGGCTTCGAAGCGAAAAAAGGCGCAGAGCGAGTTGATTCGGCAGGCCGTCGATGAGTTCATTTCCCGTTCTCAGCCCGATCATCGCCGGGAAATCCGTGAACGCGCATTCGGTATCTGGAAGAATCGCGCTGATATTCCTGACATCCGTGCGATGCGACGGGCCTGGCGTGGACGGGGACGCTAATGGTTCTGATCGACAGCGATGTGCTGATCGATTATCTGCGCGGCTTGTCTGCTGCGAGGAATTATTTTAGATCGGTGGATGCGGCTGCCGTTTCCGCGGTGAGCGTTACTGAGCTTATCTCCGGAGCGCGCAATGACGAGGAAGAAGCGGCCATGAACGAACTGTTCGGCACCGCGCATGTGGTCAGCGTGGATGAGAACATCGCGCGTGAAGCTGGCCGGCTGCGACGCCAGTTTTTTCGCAGCCATAATGTAGAAATTGCCGATGCTCTCATCGCAGCAACGAGCATTTTGCATCGCTTACAGCTGGTGACATTGAAGCGGCGGCATTATCCGATGCTCACGGACGCGCTGGTTCCTTACCGCAAAGGCGCGTAGAAATTCCAAATGGTCGCCTACTACCTGCACAATCTGGACCCGCTTATTTTTCGGATCTACGACAACGTCGGACCGCGATGGTATGGCCTGGCTTATGTGCTGGCGTTTGTCTCCAGCTATCTCCTCTTGCTCTGGCTGGCTAAACGCGGATACGCCGATCTCGCGCCGCAACGAGTAGGCGACTTTATCACCGGCTGCGCGCTCTTTGGTGTGATCATCGGCGGACGGCTGGGCTACGTGTTTTTCTACAAACCAGAAATGTTGCGCGAGCCATTATCGATTTTGCGCGTCTGGGAGGGCGGCATGTCCAGTCACGGCGGCATGCTTGGACTGTTAATCTTCACTCTTTACTACGCACAGCGTCACAAAATCTCGTGGACGAACCTCGGCGACAACCTGGTTGTTACTGCGCCGATTGGTTTGTTCTTTGGACGCTGCGCCAATTTCATTAACGGCGAACTTTACGGGCGGATCACAAGTGTTCAGTGGGCGATGCAATTCCCAAAGGAACTGCTCGATCATCCCCAGGAAGCCGATCGTGCGGTGGCGGCATGCGCGCAAATCGATCCATCGTTAACCACGCCGGATGCGATCATCAACGCGGTACGCAGCAAGCCGGAAGTTGGGACCGCATTGCACTCCATTCTGTCGCCGCGTCATCCGTCGCAACTTTACGAAGCGTTTTTCGAAGGGATTGTCTTGTTTGCGATTTTGTGGTTTGTGCGGACGCGCACACGCCAGCCAAATGGAGTTTTGACCGGACTGTTTTTCATCTGCTACGCGATCTTTCGGATCG